>UQEM01000032.1 GCA_900540005.1 uncultured Ruminococcus sp. | reverse complement strand
ACGAGATGACGTCGAGTCTCGTGGGCTCGGAGATGTGTATAAGAGACAGGACTTTGCTATGCCTGGCCCGTAAAGCATTTCGTAGCAGTAGCATACGCACTCATCACATATATTGGCATTTCCTGCGGAAAACATACTGTGTACGCGATTCTCGCCCTTTCCGCAGAAACTGCACGACTTAAAAGTTTCAGCCATTTAATTAACCTACCTTTTTTCGATTACCTTATCAATAAGACCGTATTCAAGGGCTTCCTGTGCGGACATATAGTTATCGCGCTCTGTATCGATCTGAACCTGTTCGAGAGGTTTGCCTGTATTTGCTGCGAGCATCTCGTTCATCTTCTGACGTGTTCTTACAAGGTGGTCAGACTGAATCTTGATATCGGTGCACTGTCCTGACAAACCGCCTGAAATAAGAGGCTGGTGGATCATTATTTCGCTATTGGGGAGAGCAAATCTCTTTCCCTTTGCACCTGCTGCGAGGAGAAAAGCGCCCATTGAAGCAGCCATACCGATGCATATCGTTGAAACATCACACTTGATGTACTGCATCGTATCGTAAATTGCCATGCCCGATGTGATAGAACCGCCGGGACTGTTGATATAGAGTGAAATATCCTTTTCTGTATCCTGACTTTCAAGATAGAGAAGCTGTGCAACAACAAGGCTTGCAGTTGCGTCATTTACCTGGTCGGAAAGCATGATAATCCTGTCATTGAGTAAGCGTGAGAAAATATCATAGGATCTTTCGCCGCGGCTTGTCTGTTCAACAACGTAAGGTACTAAAGTACTCATAATTTCATCGCCCTTTCTTTAAAAACAGTTGTCCCACAATAGCTGCGGGACAACATAATAAATACATTTGATTATTCAGCCTTATCTTCAGCAGGAGTGTTGTCAACGACAGCATTCTCCTTTACGAGGTCAACTGCCTTCTGAACTCTGAGATCCTCAATATAATCCTCCATAGGAATGAATCTCTTTACAGTCTCAACATCCATGTTGTTTGCTGCTGCAACATCAGCAAGACCGTTGTTGATCTCTTCCTCTGTAGGCTCAAGGTTCTCAACTTCTGCAATCTTCTCAAGAGCAAGTCTGAGCTTGACCTCATTTACTGCTCTGTCGCGGTATGTGTCTCTGAATGAATCAGCGTCCATGCCTGTGTACTGGAAGTAAAGCTTGAGATCCATGCCCTGCTGTCTGAGCTGCTGCTCAAATGAACGCATGAGAGCGTCAATTCTCTGCTCAAACATACAATTCGGAATAGGAGCGTCAACCTTCTCGATAAGAGCATTCATAACTGCATTCTCGAAAGCTGAATCAGCCTGCTGAACAGCAGCCTCTTCAAGCTTTGACTTGATGTCAGCTCTGTACTCATCAACTGTATCAAACTCTGTAGCATCCTTGATGAGGTCATCGTTGATCTCAGGAAGTTCCTCATAGCTGATAGCCTTGAGCTTGCACTTGAAAACAGCTTCCTTGCCTGCATAATCAGACATCTGATAATTCTCAGGGAATGTTACTGTTACATCGAACTCATCACCGATGTTGTGACCAACGATCTGATCCTCAAAACCGGGAATGAACTGTCCGCTGCCGAGCTTGAGGGGGTGATCCTCGCCCTTGCCGCCTTCAAAAGCTTCATCGCCGAAGAATCCCTCAAAGTCGATGATAACTTCATCGTTGAGCTGAGCAGCTCTGTCATCAACAGAAACGATACGAGCGTTCTTCTTTCTGATAACGTCGATCTGATTATCGATATCAGCGTCTGTGATCTCCTTTACTTCCTTGGGAGCCTTGATTCCCTTATAGTCAGTAATCTCAATCTCAGGCTTTGTAACGCATACAGCCTTTAACTCAACGCCCTGTGCCTTATCGATCGAAGTTACCTCAACATTGGGTCTGTCAACGAGAACAATACCTGTCTCCTTGACTGCTGCGTCAATCTCAGGACCAAGGAGAGAATTGATCGCGCCCTCATAGAAAGCACCCTCACCGAATTCCTTCTCAGCAAGCTTACGGGTAACCTTACCCTTTCTGAATCCCTTTATCTGGATGTTCTTCTTCTGGCGCTGGTATTCCTTCTCTACAGCAGCCTCAAAAGCGTCTGCATCGATAGAGATAACCAGTTCGGTAGTGTTCACATCTGTCTTAGTTGATGATTTTAAACTCATATTAATACGTCCTCCATTATTTATATAACATACTTGCTATATTATACCACATTTAAAATAATTTTTCTACTGATTTTCGTTACTTCTGTACTATGCACAATTCAAACTATTTTTTCTGGAATAAACTGTAGATAATCACCTGCGATAAGGTGAAAATTTATACCGTCGTAAGTGTTTTTCACACAAAGATCATGTGCTGACTTGCCGTGGATATGCCCATAATAGCACTCCTCTATCTTGTAGCGATAAAGCACATCAAGAATGTCATAATTGAAATTCGTAGCGAAAATAGGGGGATAATGCAGAAACACAATGGGCTTCAGTCCCTCATCAAGCGCTGATCTTATCGAAGTTTCAAGTCTCTGAACCTCACGGCGCAAAACCTTTTCGTCCTGTGTTTCACCCGGCATATTTACCCAGCCGCGAGTTCCACAGATTCCGTATTCGCCGTAGCGATAGTGATTATTGTGCAGTATTTTAATAGATGTACAGCCTTCCGCAGCAAAAAAATCCTCCATTTTTTTCTTGGTCGTCCACCAGTAATCGTGGTTGCCCTTGATGACTATTTTCTGCCCCGGAAGCTGCTCTATGAATTTGAAGTCGGGAGCCGCCTCTTTAAGCGACATTCCCCAAGAGATGTCCCCCGGGAGAACTATCGTGTCGCTGTCAGAAATAAGCTCTTTCCAGTTTTTTTCAATAAGCTCCTGGTAGTTCTGCCACCCGTTAAAGATACTCATAGTCTTTTCAGGGTTTCCCTTACACAGGTGCAGATCCGCCATTACAAACAAGCTCATCTTTTCAGATGCCCAATGTTTTCAGAACGTAAGCCTTCTGATCATTCTTGTCGATAACATCATTGAAGCGCTCAGGCTTGTTCTTGAGATCAGCAAGAGCAGACGGTACAGGAATATCAGAAAGTTCTGCAATGCGGTCTACCTTCTCGTACTCGCTGATATCGGAAGTCTTGCCCTCGATAGCTTCAAGAACTGCTGCGCTGAACTTATACGGACTTGCTGTAGAAGCAATGATAGTCTTTGTAGTATCTCCGGTAGACTTCTTGTAGTCCTCGTATACCTTTACTGCAACAGCCGTATGAGTATCGCAGGTGTAGGAATACTTCTCATAGATCTCGTGGATCGTGGCCTTGGTCTGCTCGTCATCACAGAATCCGGCACAGAACTCCTCGCTGAGTTTTGCCTTTACGTCATCACTTACTTCATACTTTCCCTCTGCTGAAAGCTTGCCGAACCACTCACTGATGAGAGTATCGTTCTTGCCTGTCATGATGTAGAGAAGTCTTTCAAGATTGCTCGAGATAAGGATATCCATCGAGGGAGAAACTGTAGGATAGAAGTGCCTGTTTCTGTCATAAACGCCTGTATTGATAAAATCAGTAAGAACATTGTTAATGTTTGAAGCACAGATAAGCTTGTTTACGGGGGTTCCCATGTGCTTCGCATAATATGCAGCAAGGATATTGCCGAAGTTACCTGTAGGCACTACGATATTTACCTTTTCGCCGAGAGTGATCTCTCCGTCCTTGACCAGTTCTGCATAAGATGAGATATAGTAAACGATCTGAGGAACAAGTCTGCCCCAGTTGATCGAATTAGCGCTTGAAAACATCATTCCGTTGTCATCGAGCTGCTTCTTGACGTCAGCATCTGTGAAAATCTTCTTAACACCTGTCTGGCAGTCGTCAAAATTGCCCTTGAGCGCACAAACTCCTACATTTGAGCCTTCCTGTGTTTTCATCTGACGCTTCTGCATCGGGCTTACGCCGTCCTCGGGATAGAATACGAGAATCGATGTTCCCTCAACGTCCTTGAATCCTTCAAGTGCAGCCTTGCCTGTATCGCCCGAAGTTGCAACAAGGATAACAATTTTCTTATCGAGGTTTATCTTCTTCACTGAAGTTGTGAGGAAGTAAGGCAGGATCTGGAGAGCCATATCCTTGAATGCACAAGTAGGACCGTGCCAAAGCTCAAGCATATATGTACCGTCAAATAGGTGTGCGATTTCAGCAATGCTGTCACTCTCGAAATTCTTTGTGCTGTAGGCATTGTCTGTGCAGTAGTGTATCTCAGCCTCGGTAAAATCAGTGAGGAACTTTGAGAATACGAAGGCAGCTCTGTCGGCATACTTCATTTCGCCGATCTTCTTGATGTCATCAAAAGTAATCTCGGGAATACTTTCGGGAACGAAAAGTCCGCCCTCTGCTGAGATTCCCTGTGTGATAGCTTCTGCGCTGCTGACTTTTACGCTGCTATTTCTTGTGCTGTTATAAAACATAATATCACCTTTCAGAAAATGTAATTGTAGCCAATTGTATCATAGGCATTTTTTATATAATCAATGCTGAGTACCCGTCCCCCGTCGATGATGACTTGTGCGACATCAAATCTCGGCTGGAGCAGATTCGGGTGCTTGCAGCAATAATCGCTTGCGGCTCGTATAATGAGTCCTTTTTTTCGCTTATTGACAGCTTCAAAGCCGCTGACGAGGCTTTGCGGCTTGCGCGATTTGACCTCCACAAAGGCAATATAGTCGCCGTTTTCGGCAATTATATCAATTTCTCCGCCTTTTATGCGGTAATTCCGCGCTGCGATCCTATATCCCCGCTCGGTAAGGTAAACGCAAACGCTTTCCTCTCCGAGTTTTCCTGTTTCAGAGTTTTTCATAGAACTTTTTAAGGAAGGTTTTTCTGTGAATATCAGATACGCCATACTTTTCAAGCATTTCGTAGTGAAGCTTCGTTCCGTAGCCCTTATGCTTATCAAAGCCGTACCGCGGATACTGCTCAGCTATTTTACGCATATAGCGATCCCGAGCAACCTTTGCAAGTATTGAGGCCGCCGAAATTGAGGCTGAAGTTGCGTCTCCTTTGATGACGTATCTTGCCTCACAGTTGATGTCAGGGAGCTTGTTCCCGTCAATCAACGCAAGGTCTGGGGCAACACCAAGACCTTCAACTGCACGCTTCATCGCAAGCATTGCAGCCTGCAAAATGTTGATCTTGTCTATTTCCTTGACCGAAGCCGTGGCAATACAGTAAGCATCTGCCTTTTCGATTATCTCATCATAAAGCTTTTCGCGGCGTGATTCCGAGATTTTCTTACTGTCATTGAGATAATCTATCAGCACGTCATTACTGAGAATAACTGCCGCCGCATAAACATCTCCCGCAAGCGGCCCTCTGCCTGCCTCATCAACTCCGCATATTATCGGGTAGTCTTTACGAAGCTCCGCATCGTAATCAAACAGCTCCTTGTGGAGCACAATCCTTGCCATGGCTTACTCCTTTGGAGGCAACTCAAGGGTAAGTCTGCCGAGTTTTCCGCTTCGGAACTCATCAATAACAGTAATTGCTGCTCTTTCAGTGTTTATCTCTCCGCCCGATATCATCATTCCGCGTTTTTTTCCGACCTTTTCAAGAAGGATAATTCCTGTGTCGTCATCTTTGGGTTCTATCTTATAACGCGAAATAAGCGCCTGCGGATAGTTTTCATTTAAATACGAGAGAAGTTTCATCGCAAGAGTCTCTATATCAAGAATATCATCACTTATCGCTCCTGTAAATGCAAGTCGAATCGCAACTTCCTGATCCTCAAACTTAGGCCACAAAACTCCAGGCATATCAAGCAGTTCAGTATTGGTATCAAGCTTCACCCATTGCTTAGTTCGGGTAACTCCGGGTCTGTCCTCGACCCTTGCACGTTTTCCACCAGCAAGACGATTAATGAGCGAAGATTTACCTACATTCGGTATTCCGACTATCATAAGGCGGATATTGGCACCTATCATACCGCTGCGTTCACGCTTATCCATTAGTTCTTTCAGAACCTTGGTTTTCACGGTCGGCAAAAAATTCTTGATCCCCCGTCCCGATTTGCAGTCAACAGCAATCGCCTCAGCACCTGTTTTTCTGAAATAATTTATCCACATCTGGGTAGCTTTTTCATCTGCAAGATCACATTTATTCAGCAGAACTATCCTCGGTTTGCCACGTGTAAGCGAATTCATTTCAGGATTTCTGCTGCTGAGCGGCGCTCTTGCGTCAACTATTTCCGCAACCGCGTCCACCAGTTTGAGATTAGCAGCTATCAGCCGCCTTGTTTTAGCCATATGACCAGGAAACCATTGAATTTGCTTCATATCTGTGTTTTCCATATCTGCCTCCTGTCCGCTATTTTATTGAACCTAATTTGTCCGCGGGATAAATGCGCCAAAGCGCCTTACCCTCTATATTGTCAACCGACACATATCCAAGTTCCTTCGAGCGGCTGTCGAGCGAATTGCGCCTGTTATCGCCCATAACAAAGACATACCCCTTTGGTACAGTAATCGGATATCTGTCTGTAAAAGCGCCCTCGTCAAGATGTGTGAGTCCGCTTATGTATGATTCATTGTAAACTTCGCCGTCAACATACACGATTCCCCTTTGGAAATCAAAGTCCACAGTTTGTCCCTCGGTCGCAATGATACGCTTTACTATCAGCCGATTCATGCCTATTCCGTCAACAAGTCCACCGTCATCGCCGATCGTCACTGATTCATTCGCATTGATAACGACCACATCGCCTTGTTTGGGAGAAGCCCACCATGTGGACATGATGAATTTATCGCCCTCGTTTAGCGTTTCCTCCATGGAAACTCCGCTTACCGATGCTGTGCGGAAAAAAAGCGAAAATACAATTGTGACGGTAAACAGCGATATTATAGCAGTTTCAAAAAAGTCTGAAACAGCCGATAATAATTTTTTCATTTTACTTGCTGAATGTAAGGAACTTGAAGTTCTTTAAAGGCGCATATCTTACAAGCGCTTTTCCGAATATCTGATCCTTTTTAATAAAGCCGACATCGCCGTCGCGGCTGTCCGAAGAATTGTTTCGGTTATCTCCCATTACAAAATAGTATCCATCAGGAACTGTAATCGGATACTTGAAAACTCCTCCGCTTCTTGCAAGTTCCTTTATGTAAGGTTCATCAATGACCTTGCCGTCAATACTTACTTCACCCGTTTCCGAATCGATACTTATGCTCTGTCCCGGCTCAGCGATAACGCGCTTTATTATACACTCATTAAGACGAGAATTTGTTATATCTTTTCTTATTACGTTGTTGTTTTCATCAAGCAGATATGCCGCGTCATTATTTATAATAACGATATCGCCGTATGAGATTCCCGTATAAACTGTGGTCATGAATATTCTGTCCTTATCAAAGAGAGTATTCTCCATGGAATGACCAACTACATTGACCGGGTGCAGGATATAAGTAAATATCATAACTATCATAAAAACAGTTATAAACGTTGACTCCAGTACATCAGCCACATCAGAGAATATGCCTTTTGAATTGTCCGACTGCTTGTCCGTCTCATCGGTCTTATCAGTTGTTTCCTCTGCGGAAATTTCGGTTTCTGCCTCTGTATTTTCTTCGTTTACGTCATTATCGAGCTTTTCGTTTTCTATATTTTCGGGCATAATATACCTCCTGCAGAAAAGGAAGTACCTCCCCTTCTGTCTGTAATTTTAATAAATGTAGCAAAAAAGGGACGTTAAGTCCCTCAAAAAGGAAAGGAGACGAGTCAGGCAGAAGTCTGCCTGAACTCGATTCTCAGCCTCTTATAGTGTCTGCCTTGTGCAGACTCGCAATTAGCGGATCTGTTCCTTAACCTTAGCAGCCTTACCAACTCTGTCTCTGAGGTAGTAGAGCTTAGCTCTGCGAACCTTACCGTGTCTTACAACTTCTACCTTGTCAACAGCAGGTGCGTGGAGAGGGAAAACTCTCTCGATACCGCAGCCGTGTGCTACACGTCTAACAGTAAAAGTCTCGTTGATACCGCCGTGCTTCTTAGCGATAACAGTTCCCTCGAAGATCTGGATACGGCTCTTATCGCCTTCCTTGATCTGTACGTGAACCTTTACAGTATCACCGACATTGAATTCCGGAACATTTTCCTTCATGCTTGAGTTGCTGATCATCTTGAGTGCATCCATTTTAATTTCCTCCTAAATTTCCGAACATTCTTACCTGTTCCGCAAAAGCTTTTCAGCATTATGACTTTTGAAGAAGTATGTGCACTTTTGCACATCAAACCGCTATATCATCGGCTTTGCAGGCAGCGGACTATCCGATTTAATGTCTTTCGGCATTAACCCTCATTCGGACACAAAAATCCGAACGGATTTCAAATGCTTTGATATTATACCATACTTTTGCGCAGATTGCAAGTGTTTTTACGAAAAAATTTCACCGTTTTCGCAAAAAATTCCTGTACGGCAGATTTTTACCGCTTCAAACGGGATATCAGTTGATTTTCTCAGAGCTTCAATGAATAGGGACGGATTGTAATTAGTCTGAGTTCCGGCAGGAAGTCTCATGACCATATCTGCCGATTTTTCGCCGCAAGTGCAGCTTATCACATTCACATCAGGCTTTATGTCAACTGTCCTTACACCTTTTTTTGTCTTTTTTTCAATAAGTATGCTGTCCTGAGAAAGAAGCTTTTGAATTTCCGTATAAAGCTCATCAGGAGACCGCGTTTCAAGCGAAAAGCTGTACTCTGCGGAAGCGATAGCCGTAATTTTCAGTTTCTGTTCTGCAACGGAAATGATTTTCATTCCGCTTGGCATTACTGCATTAAGCTTGTCCTTTATCTCCTCAAAGGGCAGTTCCTCGTTGAGGTTGAAGTCAAGTATCTCGCATGAACTCTCATATCCAAGCGACAGTGCAAGTGCAAACGAAAAATAAGGATGTGGATTAAATCCCTCTGTATACCAGATAGGAAGTCCGGAGCGGCGGAATGTCCTGAGCATACAGCGGTTAAGGTCAAGGTGAGAAATATATTTTGCCCGATCTTTTTTCTCGAATACTGCTCTCAATCTTATCAAAAACATTTCCTCCCCACTTTTTTGTTTACTCCACAGCCTGAACATCGCTTTCGGCAATGCGGTGTGGTCTTTGATTCATGAGCGCGCTTGTTTTCACGGATAAAGAAATCCTTTGAAACAAGATAGTCCAGATGATCCCACGGCAGTATCTCATCATAGTCAAATCTTCTGTTGGCATAGAATGCAGGGTCAATCCCGCATTTTTCAAATGCTTCAATCCATTTGTCGAACTTGTAATGCTCGCTCCAACTGTCAAATTTACAGCCATTCTTCCACGCCGTGTATATCACATCGCAGAGTCTGCGGTCACCTTTAGCAAGAACCGCCTCCAGAATACTGACATTTGAATCATGCCAGCTCACTCTGATTTTCTTGGACTTTATCGCCGATACAAGGAGTTTCTGCTTATGCTCGATCATTTCACGCGTATCCTGCGGCTCAAACTCGAACGGTGTGAACGGTTTAGGCACGAAGGTCGCACAGCTCACAGAAACCTGAACGCCTTTTCCTTTTGGTCTGTTCTCAATACTGTAAAACAGATCTACAACTCTCTGTGCAAGTTCAGCAATTCCGACGATATCTTCATCTGTCTCCGTCGGAAGCCCCATCATAAAGTAGAGTTTAACTGTTGCATATCCGCCCTCAAAAGCAATTCGGCAGGTGTTCATTATTTCTTCTTCGGTAATATTTTTATTTATAACGTCACGCAGACGCTGTGTTCCGCCCTCTGCCGCAAACGTAAGTCCACTCTTACGGACGCGTTTTATCTTCTCAAGGAGCGATTCTGAGAAATTGTCCATTCTTAGTGACGGAAGAGAAAGATTTATTTTCTCCTGAGCAGTATAATTTATAAGCTCCGTCAGCATAAGGTCAATATCCGAGTGATCGCTCGTACTGAGTGAAGCAAGCGAAACCTCATCATATCCTGTATTCTCACACAGGCACTTTGCCTCTTTAACTACCGTGTCAACATTCTTTTCGCGGAACGGACGATAGATAAAACCTGCCTGACAAAAACGACAGCCGCGTATGCAACCGCGCAGGACTTCAACCGAAACTCTGTCCTGAACGATTTCTGTAAATGGTACAACAAAATTATCGGGATAGAAAACTTTGTCGAGATCCCTGATTATTCTCTTGCGGACTACTGCCGGCGCTCCGTCAGTTGCCTCAACTTTCAAAATAGTTCCGTCATCCTTATAGCTGAACTTGTAGAATCTCGGTACATAAATACCCTCTATCTGTGCAGCTTTATGCAGAAAATCAAGCCTTGAAGCACCTTGTTTTTTCATTTTAAAGTACAAGTCCATGAGTTCAAGGTTCACTTCCTCGCCCTCGCCGAGAATGAAGAGGTCGAAAAAGTCGGCAAGCGGTTCAGGATTACACACACATGGGCCTCCGGCAACCACTATTTGCGTAAGTTCTTCGGTTCTGTCTTTTGCAAAAACAGGTATTCCTGCAAGATCGAGCATATTCAGCACATTAGTATAGGACAGCTCATACTGCATAGTGAAGCCGATAAAATCAAAGTCCCGAATCGGGTCAAGACTTTCAAGAGCATAGAGCGGAATGTCGTTTTCGCGCATTATCGTCTCAAAATCCTCAGACGGTGCAAATACGCGCTCGCACCAATAATTTTCTCTCATGTTGGTCAGCGAGTAGAGTATCTTCATGCCAAGGTGAGACATTCCTATATCGTATGTGTCAGGAAAGCAGAATGCAAATCTCACGCCCACTTTCGACTTATCCTTAATTATGCTTCCAACCTCGCCGCCTATATACCGAGACGGCTTCTGGACTGAAAGCAGATGCTTTTCAATTTTTTCTCTTAACATTCAATCCTCCGCAAGATCTATTATCCGTCATTTTATATTTTCTCCACTAAAGCGCATGGGCATAAGTTCTGAGAGCTTAAACATTCCATTCGAAAGAAGTATGGTAAAATCGTCTGAGCAGAATTCACTCAAAACCTGCAAACAGGCTCCGCACGGCATACATGGCTTTGTAAAATCATCATCTGCACTTCCTGCAACAGCTACCATGCTGAAATCGTGGAAACCTTCTGAAACTGCCTTAAAAATCGCCGTTCGTTCTGCACAGTTGGTAAGGGAGAATGAAGAATTTTCAATATTACAGCCGGTGAAAACCTTGCCCTCTGATGTGAGCAGGGCCGCTCCGACACGGAAATGCGAATACGTGCTATAAGAATTCTGCGCAGCCTTTACAGCCATAGAAAAGAGTTCTTCATTAGTCAAGCGCTCTCACCTTCCCTTTCCGACTTTATGCTTTTTACCGTCAGGGGTCATTATATATGTTTTTTCAAGCTGCTGGAGCAGATTTCCTGTAACAGAGGCTCTGTATTCGTTGCGAAGCTCTGTCTGCTCGTCCTTTTCAGCCTCAGTAAGTCCCTCGGCTTTTGCCTTTCTTGCCAACTCGTTGATTCTGTTTATCTTTTCCTGGGTCATTTAATTCACCTATCTTTCAGAACTGCTCCACAAAAAATGCAGACGGGTTCTCAAATTATCCTTTAGGCAACGCCGCGCAAAGCTTGCCTGTTGCCTTTAATAATTCTAACATGAAAACAAATAAAATGCAAGTGCATTGCTCAGTTTTCTCATATTGATTTATCTCTCGTTATGTGTTATACTTATAATATATTAAGGCGGCACTCCTTTTTATCGCGGTGCTGCCGGAAAATCAGGAGATCAAAAATGCTGTACATAATGAGACATGGCAGAACCGATTGGAATGACGCCCGAAAGCTGCAAGGCAGGACAGATATTCCACTTAATGAAACAGGCCGTGAAATGGCTCGAAAAGCTGCTTTAGAATACAAAAACATTAATTTCGATATCTGTTTCTGCTCGCCGCTTTCAAGGGCAACGGAAACCGCACAAATATTCCTTGCAGGGCGGAATATCGAGATAATTCACGACGACCGCCTGCTTGAAATGAGCTTCGGTATCTATGAGGGCGTGGAAAATGCCTCGGAGATTGAAAATTCGCCGATAAAGACCCTTTTTGAAAATCCTGCCGAGTACAAAGGAGCTGAAGGTGCTGAAACTTTTGAAGAGCTTTTCGCAAGAACGGGCGACTTCCTCAAAAACGAGGTCGAGCCGAGGCTTGCACAGGGACAGGATATACTAATTGTCGGACACGGCGCTATGAACTCAAGTATTGTCTGCCAGCGCAGAAATATCCCTCTTGAACATTTCTGGGACGCAGGAATAGAAAACTGTAAGCTTATGAAACTGTAATGTTATGAGCCAAATCATTGACATTTGCACCGGAATCATGTTATAATAATTACATCAGTTCAGTATCGGAGGTGTTTGTGTGATTTGCGGAAGATGTCGCCGCCCGATGATTCAGGGGAATTTCAAAATGGAACAACACAGCATAGACAAAGGTATCTACTACGCCTATCCTATGGCAGCGTGGTACAAGGACGGTACGAAATACTGCGAAACGCCACAGGATTCTACGCTCGGCTATTACTGCCCTGACTGTGGACTGCTCGTAGGTGTATTTACAACTACCAGACCTACAGGCGGATTTGTAGGTAAATTCGCTGCTGACCTTGATGACAATGTTGATATTCTGCCTTCCAAAATTTGCCCCGACTGCGGTATGGAAATGGATATCGACTATCCGCGATGTCCTACCTGCGGATATGTTTTTGAGACAAAATAAACAGTACTATTACTGCACTAATGAGACGATTTCCGCGCAAGCGGTAAAAATAAACGGAGGTACATAAAATGACTTACAAAGAAAGCTTTATAAAATTCATGGTTGACTGCGGTGTTCTCACATTCGGTGAATTCACCCTCAAAAGCGGAAGAAAGGCTCCTTACTTTATCAACTGCGGCAACTACAAAACAGGCGCACAGCTTGCTAAGCTCGGAGAATACTACGCTGAGTGCATAAAGGACAATAATATTCCTGTCGAAACTCTCTTTGGCCCTGCTTATAAGGGAATCCCGCTTGCTGTTTCCGCAGTAGTTGCTCTCAGCAACAAGTTCGGCATTGACGTTTCATACTGTTTTGACCGCAAGGAAGTAAAGGATCACGGCGAGGGCGGTATGTTCGTCGGAAAAACACTTACTGACGGCGAAAAGGTCGTTATTATAGATGATGTTATGACTTCGGGAAAGGCTCTGCGCGAAACTCTCCCCAAGCTCAGGGCTGCCGCTAATGTTGACATTTCTGGAATGGTCATTACTGTTGACCGCATGGAAAAGGGCACAGGCGAACTTTCCGCTGTTCAGGAAGCTAAGCGCGATTTCGGAGTTACCGTTTATTCGATCGTAAACATGGAAGATATTATTAACGCTATCGAAAATGATATTGTCCCCGGCAAGGAATATCTTGAAAAAATGCGTGAATACAGAAACACTTATGGTGTTTGATCACTTGTGATTCACAATTATACGAATTTGAATTGCTGAGTGAAGTAAACGAATGATTTCTTTCTACAAAAAAACTTCGTAAGGAAAGAATAAATCATGAAATTTGTGATTCAAAAGAATTTAAATATATAAATCTATTAATTACAACATCCTTAGCGGCAGTAAAAACCGATAAGGGTGCTGTATTTTTTTGATTTAATGCGGTATTCATTTGTAAAAGTATGGAAAATACGATATTTTTTGATGAAATGTTTGCAAATCATAAAGAAATATGCTATAATTAATTATCAATGCGCAATCGCAGCACAAACTGTTTTATGAGGCGTATATGACCGCATATAAAATCTAAGACATAAAGGGAGATTTGATAATGGCAGTAATTGAAAGAACGAGGAATACGGTGACGGGAGCAATATGGGGCGCTGTAGAAAAAGCATCGACCATATTGCTGCCATTTATTGTACGAACCTTTTTGATAAAGAAACTTGGTTCCGAGTATCTGGGACTCAGCGGCTTGTTCAGCTCGATTTTACAGGTCTTGAACCTGACCGAGCTTGGATTTGGTTCGGCAGCAGTTTTTGCCATGTATAAGCCAATTGCCGATGATGATTATTCAACTACCGGAGCAATACTCGCTTTTTTAAGGAAAGTATATAAACTTATCGGATTGATAACAATAACCGCCGGTGTAGTATGCACCCCTTTCTTAAAGTACTTGATAACCGGAAATGTTCCGTCTGATATCAACATATACATTTTGTACTACATATACATTGCAAATACAGCGGTTTCGTACCTGCTTTTTGCACATAAGCAGTCATTGCTCTCCGCTCTGCAATTGAACAGGATAACGAGCAAGATCACGTTCTTTACCAATACTGCAATGCGTCTGTGTCAGATCGCGGTACTGGTATTGATCCCGAACTATTATCTGTATATTGTCTTAATGCCTATATTTACCATTGTATCAAATATAAGCTGTTCTGTCATAGTTGACAAGAATTACAGCAAGTGGCTGGTATACAGCAAATTGGAAGATTCAATAAGACATGACATCAAGAAGAGAATTTTCCCGCTTATGAGCACAAAGCTTGCAGGAGTTCTTGTAAATGCTGCGGATACACTGGTCGTTTCGGCATTTTTGGGATTGACGCAAGTTGCCATATATAACAACTACTATTATATAATGAGTTCTGTCAGCGGATTTTTAATCGTAATATATAACGCTATGCAGGCCGGAATCGGTAACGCGCTTGTTATTGATTCACATAAAAAAATAATGGCTGACTTCAAAAAGTTCTGCTTTATCAATAACTGGGTAGTAACCTTCTGTACAGTATGCCTGCTTTGTCTGTATCAGCCGTTCATGGAACTGTGGGTCGGCAAGGATCTTATGCTTTCATTCGGAATGGTTATCCTCTTTTGCGTGTATTTTTATGCAAACACAATTCAGCGAATAGTTGTCATCTATAAAGACGCAGCAGGAATATGGAAAGAGGATATGCTGAGATGTTATTTAAGCTGCGGACTGAATCTTCTGGTCAACATTGTTACAGTCGGATATATAGGACTTTATGGTGTAATCGGTTCTTCTGTTGCGGCTAATGTTATTGGACTGCCATGGATGGCATTTATACTCTATAAAACAGTATTTAAGGAAAGTTCAAAAGAATTTTACCTGAATGAAATCAAGGACGCAGCAATAGCTGTTATTGTCTGCTTCCTGACATTGACTGTATGCAATCTTGTGCCTTTCGGCGGCGTTATGGGATTACTTTTAAAAGCTGCTATCAGCGTAATTCTAAGCAATCTGCTGCTGTTTGTGTGCTATTTTAAGTCAAAGCAATTTGCACTTTCAAAGGATTGGGTGCTTGGAGTAATTAAAAGGAAGGTAGGAAACAAAAAATGATTACTGTTAATAAACCATATATAACAAAAAGCGGAAGTAGATCCAGATGTAACTGTGATATCTCCGTTGACGGCGAAAACAGAACGGTGTGGTTTGAGGTAGATGAGGAATACGAGCAGTATTTGGTGACCGAAAGAGCAGACGCGTATGTTGTTGGTTTGCTGCATTGGTGTATGCTGCACGGTCATGACATAAAATGTCTTGCTCCCGTTACTGATGAACTTTTGTATAATATTACAACTATTTTGATCCCCTCACTTGCGAAGTATGCCAAGGACTTGAATGCTGTAAAAATCGAAGCCGAAACGGCTCCTGCACTGCCCGGCAAGGAAATAGGGACCGGCTGTTCATGCGGCATTGATTCATTTGATGCGATTTATCAGCATTACAAGACGGATTTTCCTACTCTTGATCTCACTTATCTGTGCATTAACAATGTCGGAGCTTTTAACGAATGCTATGATGAATACGGACGTGATAAGGTAAAAGAAGAAAGATATCAGAAAGTCGATTCTGTTGCCGAAGAACTTGGACTGCCAATTATCAAAACAGATTCAAACTTTGCCGATGCTTTTCCGCAGAATCACTTGTTTACAGCTACATACTCGTCAGTATTTGCTATATACATGATGCAGAAATTCTGGAAAATATACTATTATGCATCGTCCGGAATAGATTACGGTCACTTTTCACTTTCTGACCGTGAATGTGCGCATTATGACCTGTTGAGTCTCCAGTGCTTTAGCACGAGCGGTCTGATAATCTACTCTGAGGGCGGAGAAAAGGAGCGGATTGACAAAACCAGAGATATTGTTGATTTCAAGCCGGCGCAAAAGTATCTTCATGTATGCCTTACCAAGCCTTATAACTGCGGAAGATGCTCAAAGTGTCAGCGAACTCTCCTGACTTTAGACTATCTGAACAAGCTTGATAACTTCAAGGAAGTATTTGATATCGACTACTATAAGGAAAATCGTGTCAGATATTATAAACTGCTTGCGTATCTGCATTCCATGGGAAACAGAATGAACGAGCCTGTGTATCAGGGAATGCTCAGCAGACCCGAATTTAAAAAAATCGCGGATATTGAAAAAATCAAGAATCCGCTGAGAAAGGTAAAGAAAAAAGTATTAAAGAAATGAGTAAAACGAAGATATTAACAGAGGGCGCATTAATGCTTGTGTTGGGAATCGTTCTCAGCTTTATCACGCCCTTTCAGAAATTACTGCCGTTTGGCGGATCTATCACACTTGTGTCTATGCTGCCGATATGTATGTTCAGCATAAGACATGGCGTGAAAAAGGGGCTGTGCCTTTCGTTCCTGTTTGCACTGTTTCAACTTGCAACAGGTATCATAAAAGACGGGCTGCTGGCATGGGGACTGACAGCAGGAATGCTGACGGCGTGTATTCTCTTTGACTATATCATTGCATATTCTGTACTGGGGTTTGCAGGAATATTCAGGAACAAGAACAGATCAGGATGGATAGCAGGCATTGCACTTGCGCTTGTTCTGCGATTTATCAGTCATTTTATAAGTGGTGCATTCGTTTTTGCTACAGCAGGTAAGATTTGGGACAGTCTTGACTTTGTTGCCGATAACAAGTATATATACAGTCTTGTTTACAATGGCGCATATATGCTCCCTGAGCTTGTTCTGACAGTTTTGGTCGCAATCGTGCTTTTCAGCAGCGCACCAATTAAAAAACTAATGACAGAGAGCGTAAATGCTGAGTAGAGACTGAAACTTATCGAACTCACAGAGTGCTTAACAGGCAGAGTACTTTGTGGGTTCGATAACTTTTGCGTAACCGCCAACCACACCCTAACGTTGATTCGGCACTAAAAAAGCGATAAAATAGTTCCAAAGGGATTTACCCCGAAAGGAGCTGAGAATATGCCAACGATCAGAGAAGTAAAAACCGAGCTTCGTCACAGGGAGTGGGCAGAGCAGATACAGGAATGCCAGAGCAGTGGTATGACCGTAACTGCTTGGTGCAAGGAAAAAGGTATCAGCCAGCACACATACTACTCACGCCTGAATGTGGTGAGAAAAGAACTGCTGATGAATACGGCAAAAAAATACTTGACAACTCCAACTTTCATATGCTATAATAATATGTACTCAAAGTGCCGATGTGATGGAATTGGCAGACGTGTCGGACTCAAAATCCACACAACTTTTTGTTGTCGAGCTATTTGAGTTTCTACCTCAAACTTCTAAAAACTACGTCATTCCGACGTTTCAACACTCTTGCATCTCACATTTGGTAGAGAAAGTCATGTGTATCTACCGAAAAATTCGGGATTTTTTCTACCAAATTTGACTCGTTTTTCAATTTTCGGTTTGCAGTAACGGATTTTTGTCTTGTACGTTGTGATTCGGATTTGATTAACTCAAAAAATCAAATAAACCGGTGTGATGGAATTGGCAGACGTGACGGATTCAAAATCCGCTTGTGACTTTCAGTAGTTTTGAGTTCAGTCTAATTTTCAGTATCGCTCTAACGGCTTAACCACGAAGAAATCTGGAGATTGTGGTAGAAAGAACTTGTTCGTTTTTTTATTCTTCTACCTGTTTTCTACCGAAATTATCTTGTCTTTCAGAAGAAAAAACTTAATATGTGCCGATGTGGTGGAATTGGCAGACACGCTTGACTCAAAATCAAGTACGAAAGTGTGCGGGTTCGAGTCCCGCCATCGGCACCACTAAAATCAGCGTAGAATCGGGCTTTTCATAAGCTCGGTTCTTTTTTATGCGTTCTCATTCATTACCTGTCGGCTTGTTATCCTCTGCTGCCTGCTTCTTCTGTATCAGGATTGCAAGCACCGAGAGCCTGAGCGATAGCATCTGCCGAGGACAGCTTTGAATTAAACTCCAAGTGACTGTAAAAATCAGCAGTTACCTGGAATGTAGAATGACCTAACCACTCCTGAATTGCTTTCATTGGAACACCATTAGCAAGCAGAAGGCTTGCACATGAATGTCTGAGATCGTGGAAACGGAGCTTCTTGAGCCTGTGCTTCCTGATCATACTTGCGAAGTGGTCGGTTACATAAACGGGTGTGATAAGATTACCGAAGTTGTCGGTGCAGATATAATCGTCATAATCATGACAGTATTCGTGCTTCATGAGCTTGGAGAGATATTCGTTTCTCTCTTTCTTCTCTTTCAGAAGCTCTCCTATATAAGGTATAAGCGGAAGTGTTCTGTAACTCGCTCTTGTCTTGAGCTGATTATGGAACTTAGTTACTCCCTTGCCATCCTCCCTTACAGTATAAGCCTTTTCACGAATAGTGATCGTTTTCTTGTCAAAGTCGATAGCGTCCCACCTCAGACCGATGATCTCGCTGCGGCGAAGTCCGTAATAGGCTGCGATAAGTACCACGATTTCCATACGATCTCCTCTGAAAGCATTGAACAGCAGTCCAAGTTCCTGTTCGTTATAAAACATTGCCTCAAACTTCTCCATTTTAGGACGCTCCGTCTTTTCCGACTCATTTACGGTTATCAAGTCCATCTTCACCACATATTTCAGCGATTTATGGATATTTGCGTGATAGTGCTTGATCGTATTAGCCGAAAGACCGCTTGCATACATATCATTGTAGAAACGCTGAAGCTCCATTGCTTTCAGTTCACTGAGCTTAATGTCAGGAAATACTCTGTCGAAATATGAGATTATACGGTGAGAAGTGTGTTCATAGCCTGCAAAGGTTGTCTCTGCGACTGTTGGCTTGATAGATTCGAGCCAAACCTTGAAGAACTCCGTGAATGTGTACTCTGTCTTAGCTGTTTCAAGAGACTGACCGTCTTCAGAAATCCTCATCTTAACGGCTTTCTCGCTCTTGACGATATTTCCGCTGATGTATTCCTTATAGAAATCGGCTACGATCTCGTCAACCTTAGCTGACAGTTCCTTCTTCTTGCAGTTCTCAGGAAGATCAGTTCCCACCCATTTTCTTTTCCTTTTGCCTTCGTTGTCTTTGTAGTCGAATACTACATAGTGTTTTCCGCCTTTTACAGCGGTGATGTACTTAAAGGGCAGACTTGCTTTCATTGCGATAAACCTCCTTGTTGTTATGAAAGCTGGTAGAAAGTCTGCATCAAGTTTTTGGTTGGTAATACCATTATAGCGCGCATCGGCGGATTATTCAAGTATTTCCAAAAGTCTTGTATGCGATTCTACTAACTTGTCATCATAAAGCTCGTTACTCGCCCCTTTGTTGTGCGCATTGCAGAACGTAATTTATGACTTCTACCTTAGTAGTCAGTATTCTCTTACATACATTGAGAGAATGGAGTTTTCCGTCAGAGAACAGCTTATAAGTGTTTCTGATGCCTAATCCAAGCATTTCGCTTACGTCTTTGACTGTCACAATATCAGGGTATTTACTAAAGAGCTTGTCGTAGGCTTCCTAGTCCGTCATAAGCCAATCCTCCTTATCCCTATATCTCGTAGTTATAGCCTTGATGAATATTCAATTTTCAAGTTACTTTGCCGTAAGAACGGCAGTACATCGTCTATCCGTTATTTTTATGCCCGAAATTGATGTACTGTTGGCAGCTCCCCCTGAATCTCAGAAACGGGGAAGCTCCCGACAGCATCTCTGCTGTCATTTGAAAATAAAGGAATCAAACTTGATGGCTTTTTTGAAATAATAGGGACGGCACAGAAAATGGAAAAAGCAGCACCGTCCCTGATTCGGAGGTTTATATGTCAGAGGTCATTTTTCACCCCTCACACCGCATAGAGGTCAAAGCCCTCTATACATCAACCGAAAAAAATGCGTTTTGGACATAGATTTTCAAGAATTTTTTGCTTCAAAAAAGAAAAATCAGCAATTTGCATATTTTTCAATCCTTTGTTTCGTGCAATATGATATAGGATTTCAGCTTTTCTTTAGCGACCTTCATTCTGTACTTCGCCATAGGTCGTGTCAGTCCGTACTTTTCCATGAGGTAGAACAATGTTACCTTATCCTCTCCGAGATAGTATTCGCTGATAAGGTCATAGCCTTCCGGATAATCGGTTCTGAGCATTTCCATAGCAGTAGGCAGATAGTCAAGCCTACGATTATCTTTCCGTATCTCCTCAGCCTCATATTCGCTTATGGGGATACTTGCAGGATCAGGATTTATCTCCAGTACGTCATCAAAGTCCGCACTCTGATTAAGATACTCTGCATCACGCTCCTCAAGGTATTTCTCCCTGCGGAGCATTTTATTATATTCCTTTTCGACGTTACGTGGAATATCTTCATTGAAGTGTACATATAAAAATCGGCTCATTACTGCTTGTCCTCCTTATCGGAGATCAGCGGAGTGAGCTGTTTATATCCTTTAGAGCCAAGAAGTCTGTCAATGCCAACAACTTAAGCGATATTGGCATTTACCCCGCATAAAAAATCAAACAA
>UQEM01000031.1 GCA_900540005.1 uncultured Ruminococcus sp. | reverse complement strand
CGTAAAATTTATGCTCGAAAATCTGCATATTATCTTAGTGTCAACACTCCCTAGTTAAAATCGCACGTTCCGACACGTTTTTCATGCGGAGTGTGCTAAAATAAAGTGAAACTTTCAAAGGAGCTTTTACTATGATAAAAAAGATTCTTGTTATACATGGCCCAAATCTTAATCTCCTCGGCGAGCGCGAGCCGGGAGTTTACGGCAGCTCTACGATCGACGTCCTCAACAGAAATATTATTGACCGCGCTAAGGAGCAGGGACTTCAGTGCGAGATTTTTCAGTCGAACCACGAGGGAGCTATCATTGATAAGCTCCATGCCGCGAGAACCGGCTTTGACGGCGTTATAATCAACGCAGGAGCATTTACGCATTATAGCTATGCTATCAGGGACGCGATCGCGGCTATCAAGATCCCGTGCATTGAGGTGCATATCAGCAATGTTCACGCAAGGGAGGAGTTCCGCCACCATTCCGTGATATCTCCCGTATGCAAAGGCGTGATATGCGGCTTCGGTTTCACGAGTTACTACCTCGCTGTTCAGGCACTTTCCGAACTTTAAGGGGGCGGTCACTTTGACGAGAACAGAACGACTTTTTAAAGAATTCAGCGGCGCGGACTGCGCTCTGATCACTTCCGATATAAACAGGAGATACTTCGCAGGCATGAAGTCCTCGGCAGGTGTTATTCTTGCTTTCCCCGATAAGGCGTACCTGCTTATTGATTTCCGATACATAGAAAAGGCGAGGGCTACGGTAACAACTGCTGAGGTCATCGAGCTTAAAAAGCTTCTGCCGCAGCTTACGGAGCTTTTAAAGCTGCATGGGGCAAAGACAATGGCTATCGAATCCGAGAGCATGACGGTCAAGGAACTGCACACATACAAGCATTTTCTGAAGGAAGTCGAGATAATTGACGATGATTCGCTCAGCAACGCTATTTCTGCCCTGAGAACGGTCAAGGACGAGGACGAGCTTGCTTGTATTATCAAGGCTCAGAGAATCGCTGAGGCAGCTTTAGATGAGCTTTTGAAGTTTATTCGTCCCGGCAGAACCGAGCGCGAAATTGCTCTTGAACTCAACCGTCTGATGTTTGAAAAAGGCGCGGAGGATTTGTCTTTCGAGACGATAGTTCTCTCCGGTGCCAATACTTCAATGCCGCACGGCGTTCCTTCGGATAAAAAGGTTCAGGAGGGCGAGTTCGTTCTCATGGACTTCGGTGCAGTATGGAACGGCTATCACAGCGACATGACCAGAACTATTTGCGTAGGCAAGCCGAGTGAGGAAATGGAAAAGGTATATAACTTAGTCCTTGAGGCTCAGCTTGCGGGAATTTCAGCCGCACGTCCGGGAATTACCGGCAGAGAGCTTGATGCGGCTGCCCGTGACATCATTGAGGCGGCAGGTTACGGCGACTGCTTTGGACATTCGCTCGGTCACGGAGTAGGCATGGAGATCCACGAAAAGCCTAATGCTTCGCCGAATAACAAGACTCCGCTCACTAAGGGCGCAGTAGTTACGGTCGAACCGGGAATCTATATTGCCGGAAAATTCGGCGTTCGTATAGAGGATTTTGTAATTTTAACTGAAAATGGTTGCAAGAATCTGACAGAATGTTCAAAAAATCTCATATCTTTGCAATAATATGGCTTTAGGTATTGCAAAAATTTTGAAAATGTGATAAAATAATATATATTCTAATTGTAATTTACGGAGGTATTTTATATGATTTCAGCAGGAGATTTCAGAAACGGTGTTACCTTTGAGCTTGACGGACAGGTTGTTCAGGTCATCGAGTTCCAGCACGTAAAGCCGGGTAAGGGTGCCGCTTTTGTAAGAACCAAGTACAAGAATGTTATTACAGGTTCTGTTGTTGAAACTTCTTTCAACCCCACAGCTAAGTTCCCCACAGCTTTCGTTGAGAGAAAGGATATGCAGTACAGCTATAACGATGGCGAACTCTACTACTTCATGGATCTTGAGACATACGAGCAGATCCCGATCAGCGCATCTACACTCAGCGACAGCTTTAAGTTCGTTAAGGAAGAAATGATCTGTAAGATCCTTTCCTACAAGGGAACTGTTTTCGGCGTTGAGCCCCCGAACTTCGTTGAGCTTGTTGTTACTCAGACCGATCCCGGATTCAAGGGCGATACAGCTACAAATGCTACAAAGCCTGCTATTCTCGAAACAGGTGCAGAGGTAAAGGTTCCGCTGTTCATCAACGAGGGCGAGAAGATCCAGATCGATACAAGAACAGGCGAGTATATGTCAAGAGCATAAGCTCCTGTTTACGCTACAAACCCTTATAATTCCGAAAGGAGGAGCTTGTTATGAAGCTTACTGAAAAAATGTCCTATTTACAGGGACTTCTTGATGGACTTGAAATTGATAAATCCACTAAGGAGGGCAAGGCTCTTATCCAGATGTCCGATGTTCTCTCTGAACTGGTAATGTATGTTGAAGACCTTCAGAATCAGGTAGATGAGCTTACCGAGCTCTGCGATATCCTTGATGAGGATCTCGGTTCTGTTGAGGAAGATTTCTACGATTTCGACGAGGACGAGCAGTGTACAGGCGACTGTGCTAACTGCAGCGAGGACGGCGATTGGGAAATCGATGAAGATGACGATGAGGAATACTTCGACGATGACGATGATGAGGAACTCTATGAAATAACTTGTCCTACTTGCGGAGATACGATTCTCCTTGATGAGGGCATGATCGATGAGGGCTCTATCAACTGTCCTAACTGCAACGAGCTTCTTGAGTTCGATTATGACGACCTCACGATCGAAGATTTCGAGAATGCAGATACAGATACTGAAAAAGAGAAAGCTCCCTCAAAGGACGATAAGTAAATGATAAAAGGACTGCTTCGGCAGTCTTTTTTGTTTAAGTAAAATAGCTCCATACAAGGCTTGTGCCGAGTACGGAGCTATTTTTCGTATTGCGCGATGACCTTCTGCGCGACCTCTTTACGGGTGCAGCGGTTGTTCATCGCCTGCTTTTCGATGTATTTGTGAGCCTGCGGTTCGGTGAAATGCAGGTATTTCATAAGAGTGGACTTTGCACGGCTTATCAGGCGTATTTCGTTGATTTTTGTGAGAATATCGTCATTTTCCTTGGTCATGCCGCGGAGTTCCGCACGCTCTACGGTTAGGAGCTTGACGGACTCAATGAAAAAATCCCTGTTGAGCGGTCGTGGAATTACGCAGACGTTCGTTGCCGAAAGCTTGTCGGCAATCTCGGAAGAAATGTCGTTTCTGCAAAGCAGGATAACTCCCGCAGAGGTTGTAGAATCGGCAGTTTCAGCGAGTTCCTGACCAAATTCGTCATTTAGCGGTGTATTTATCACTATGAGTTCAGGCTCGGTTTCGCGGTCAAGAAAGCGCCGCGCCTCGTTGCCGCTTGAAACGTTTGCAAGTTTAGTATATCCCTCACCGCGCAGCAGCGGCTCTATAGTCTCCGAGATCTCGCGGCTGGAGGAAACAATAAGTGCTCGTTTCATACTTCACCTCAGACGTACTTGAAATAGGACTTCTCCTCAAAGGCGTCCTTGTTGTCGGCAAAATTATATTTTTTTATCTGACTGTCAAGCTGCGCGAAAATGTCATCGCGGACTTCCTGTGAGAGCGAGCGCTTTACGAAATCGCTGTTTTTCGCAACTTCCGCTGCTTCTTCAAGAGAAAGCGGAAGCGGTTCAAATCCGACATGAGCAGAGTCGCCCTTCATGGTCGTGTCAAGGAGCGAGCAGTCGCCGGACTTGATACCCTCGATTCCTGCGTTGAGAATGAGCTTGAACGCGATGTAGGGGTTGCAGCAGGCATCAGCCGAACGCAGTTCTATACGCGGAGAAAATCCCACAGGCATGGGAATTCTTATAAGCTGAGCGCGGTTCTCGAAAGACCAGTTGACGTACTTCGGAGCGTAGCCGATACCGAGCCTTTTGTAAGAGTTTGTGGTCGGGTTAAGAAATGCGGTGATTTCGCGAATACGCTTTAAAATGCCGTTCATAAAGCATTTTCCCTCAAAGGACATCTCGTCCAGAGTCGGGGCAAAGAGGTTCTCGCCGCCTTTTTTTATGCTCAGAGAAATGCTCAGTGCGCTGCCGTGTTCATCGGGTAGCGGCTTGGGCATAAATGAAGCGAAAAGACCGTTCTGAGCGGCAATAGACTTAACAACAGTCTTATAGTGAACCATGTTATCGGCGGCAGTGACCGGTTCGTTTTCGCGGAATTCGATCTCGTTCTGTGCCGGCCCGTGTTTATGGCATGAGCTTTTGGGATTGAGTCCCATTTCTTCAAGCGACAGGCAGATCTCGCGCCTTGCATTTTCGCATTTATCCAGTGGAGCTACATCAAGATAGCTGCCCTTGTCGTGCGGAATTTTAGTCGGCTCGCCGTTTTCGTCAAGCTCAAAGAGGTAAAACTCGCATTTTGTTCCCATTTCACACGAATAACCGTCAAGTCGGAGAGAATTTATGCAGTTGATAAGCTCTGTGCGCATATCTCCTGCGTAGTCAGAGCCGTCCATGTTTTTCATACTGCAAAAGAATCTTACAACACGTCCCGACTTAGGTCTCCACGGAAGAATCGAGAGGGTCGAAATATCGGGAACGAGCAGCAGATCGGAGCAGCGGTCGTTTATGCACGATGCATCGAACGGAATGCCGTACTGAAATGCTCTTTCAAGTTCGTTCGGCATGATAGCGACGTTTTTGAGGCTGCCCGAAATGTCGCAGAATGTGAGTCGAATGAATTTTACGTCATTTTCCTCAACAAATTTCAGTATTTCCTTTGGTGAAAAGCTCATCTGAACACCCTCCGCGGCTTATACGTTGAATCTGAACAGAACGATGTCTCCGTCCTGCATTACATAGTCCTTGCCCTCAAGACGAACGAGACCCTTTTCCTTGGCAGCCGCCATAGAGCCGCAAGCCATGAGATCGTCAAAGGAGGTAACTTCTGCGCGGATAAAGCCCTTTTCAAAGTCGGTGTGTATCTTACCGGCTGCCTGCGGAGCTTTAGTGCCTTTTTTGATAGTCCATGCGCGGACTTCGGGCTTTCCAGCCGTGAGGAATGAGATAAGACCGAGGAGGGAATAGCCTTCCTTGATGATACGGTTGAGCCCTGAGATCTCAAGTCCGAGTTCGCTGAGGAACATTGCCTTGTCCTCGTCACTCATGTCGGAAATTTCAGCCTCTATCTGCGCGCAGATGGGAAGAACTGCGGAGTTTTCCTCGGACGCGAGAGCGCAGACCTTTTTATAGTTTTCATTTGAGTCAATGTTGTTTACAAAGTCGTCCTCGCTGAGATTTGCGGCATAGATAACAGGCTTAGCCGAGAGCAGGGGAGTGGACTTTATAAGTTCGCGCTCATCGTCTGTGAAATCAAATCCTCTTGCGGACTTGCCGTTTTCGAGGTGCTCCTTGAGCCTTTCAAGGAAGTCTATCTCTGCAAGATACTTTTTATCTCCCTTGACGGCCTTCTTTGCGCGGTCGATACGTCTCTCAACGATCTCAATATCCGAGAAGATAAGTTCAAGATTGATCGTTTCGATGTCTCTGAGCGGATCAATGCTTCCGTCAACGTGAATGATATTAGGGTCTTCAAAGCAGCGTACAACGTGCACGATAGCGTCAACCTCGCGTATATCTGCAAGGAACTTGTTTCCGAGACCTTCGCCCTTTGACGCGCCCTTGACAAGACCTGCAATGTCTACGAATTCAAGAGTTGCAGGAGTGAACTTATCAGGCTCATACATTTCTGCGAGTTTATCGAGTCTCTCGTCAGGAACTGAAACAATACCCACGTTCTTTTCGATAGTGCAGAACGGATAGTTTGCGGATTCTGCTCCTGCGTTAGTGAGTGCATTGAAAAGTGTGCTTTTGCCGACATTCGGCAGACCAACCATACCAAGCTTCATATTTTTACCTTACTTTCCTTTATGAATATTATCGGAACAATGTCCGAATTTTAAATCAGATATTTGAATGTGTAATAACCTTATTGTTGATAAGCGAGCTTACCGTTGAATTAACGATTTTGAGGTCGCCGCTTCCCGTTCCGATATCCTTGGGATTTGCGGCAAGTATCTTCATGGTCACAGCGGAGTCGATTATCGCAACATTACCTGTGCCGAGCGCGTCACCGATACCCGTTATCTCATCACCCTCGGAATCGATAGAGATATCCGCATTTTCAACGCGCGTGTTCATGTTGCCCTTTATAGCGCCGATAGCGGAATTTTTAGCCGAACGCATTTTCATCATCAGCTTGCCGCTTTTGATGTATATGCTGCCCTCACCGTCCTCAAGCGAACCGATAGCGACAGCCTGTGCGCCTGTGCAGGAGATAGCGATATCTGCCGAGGAACTGATAGTGGCGATTCCCTTGCAGCTTCCGATACCCGTGACCTTTATGCCCGAAACCGTGAGTTCAAGTTTGCACTTATCGGAGATGTCAATAAGCGCGTCGCCGTTGAAACTTCCGATAGCGAGACCGTTGTGTGAGTGCATATGGATCCTTATCTGACCCGAACGGAGATTTATCTCCGAATCGTCCTCGTTATATCCGCCGCCTATGCAGAGGGTGTCCACACTGTTGGAGATTATTTCGAGCCTGCCCTCCATGTCAACAGCAATATCGCCGTAGCTGTGATCGAAATCGTTGCCGATCCCGATTCCGGCAGGAGCGTAGCAGTCTATCGTGAGCGAGCCGCTGCCCTTTAACTCGAACTGCGAACCCATAGGTACATAGATACCCGAATATCCGAGTTTGTTGTTGTTTACGACATTCAGCTCAAGGCGGGCATAGTCACCCACCGCGATAGTAGGCTTGCTGTTGCCGCTTATCATGTTGACATTTTTCAGCGTAAGCTCGCAGCTATGATTATTCATTATGGAGATATTCATTTTAACAGGCTTTTCCAGATCGCCTACGATTGTAAGCTTGCTCTGATATACTTGAATATCCGTGTATTTTTCGAGCGCAAGGCTTAAAAGGTCGAGTTCCTTGTCGTTCTGCGCAACATAAATTTTCTTTGCACCGTTCGGACGTGTTTCGAGGTTCGTCTTGATTATCTCGTCCTTTATCTCCTTGGAAATGCTGTTGAGGAACAGCGGCTTGGGCTTTGAGGTGTAGTATCCCTGAATGAGGTCTACGCCGAGACGGATAACGGTTTTAAGTTCCTGTAGAGTTTCAACGCCCTCAGCGAGCGACTGTATCTGGTTTTCCTGACAGAATTCGATTATCGAGGTGACAAGCTGCTGCTTTTTGAGGTCGTTCTGAATGTCGCTGATGAGCGAACGGTCGATTTTAATATAATCGGGGGAATAGTTGAGCAGATTTGAACTGTTGGAGTAACCTGTGCCGTAGTCGTCGATAGCAAGCTTTGAGTGCGTGAATGCACAGCGTCTTTTGAGAGTTTCGAGCCCCTCCGAAGTAGCCGTGCTTTCCTCAACGATCTCGATAACGCACTTTTCGAGCAGTTCGCCGTAAGTGAGGTAAAGCTCGTTGAAGTCCTCGTACGTAAGCATATTGTCCACAAGAGAATTTATAAATAGCTTGCGTTCGGAGAAAACCTGCTGGTTGTCGCTCAGCAGCTTCAGCGTGTTGAAGAAAGTAAGCTTTTCTATGGTGTACAGAGCGTTCTGAGTATCGGCAATCTTCAGTATCTGGGTGGGCGACATTTTAATGTCGCCTGTTGTGCGCATGAGAGCCTCATATGCGACGATCTCGCCCGTGTGTGCCTCAACGATGGGCTGTAAATAATAGGTCAGGAGATTGTCCTGAGCGATTCGGGAAAACAACTGAGCATTTCTGTAAGAGTCCTTTTCGCGCAGATAATTTTCCTCAGAGAACCAGTTTATAACGTGCCTGCGGTCAGTGCGCGCTTCATAAAGCGCGAATTCCGAATAATTCACGAGCATATTGAAGTCGGAAGCCTCCTCGGGAAAGGAGGAACAGCCAATGGAAAGACTGAGACTGCTCTTGTCGGAAATGTCGATTATCTCTCCGAAATCGTCCGTGAGAACGCAGTTGCTGACAGCTTCGTCCATGCTGTTGAGAATGTTGTAAATGCTCATCTTGTCGCAGTCTTTGAAAAATGCGCATATCTCATAATTTGACTTTGAGCCGATAATGATGTTATCGCTTGCAAAGCTTTTGAGAGCCTCGGCAACGGAAGTCAGGCAACTGTTGGTGTTGTCAACTGTGAGATAAGAGCCGAGCTTGTCTATGCCGTTGATGTACATGGTTGCAAGGCAGCCGTGCTGACATTCGGCGAGTATCTTTTTGATCTTCTGCGAGAAGGAGGGGAACGACGGCAGACGCATTACCGGGTCGTACTCCACGAACGACTTGTGCTCGCCTGTATCCGTGATTTGTCTTGTGAAGTCCTGAACAAATCCGAGCCATTCGTCGCTGCTCTCGTAGATATTCATTTTAATGTACTTGGTCGAGCCACCCTCAGTGAATCGGTAGATGTGCTTC
The DNA here is from genome assembly GCA_900540005.1 of uncultured Ruminococcus sp. Taxonomy (GTDB): domain Bacteria; phylum Bacillota; class Clostridia; order Oscillospirales; family Ruminococcaceae; genus Ruminococcus; species Ruminococcus hominiciens. The sequence continues at coordinate 12,324 of UQEM01000031.1, read as the reverse complement.
TGACCTTCAACGGGATTCTTTGAGATCTTCTCAAGAAGGTTGAAAAACTCGAACTCATTGAGCTTTTCGCGCGGACACCTCAGCATATGGCAGGCTGCTGGATCGAGGTATGCAGACTTGTCTTTGGCAATGTATGTAAACGCTCCGATATTTCCCATAAACTGCTGAAAAACCATCCAGTCATGGCTGAGCTCGGGAGGATTCTTTTTTAGGTCAAAAATACTCATGATCGCTCCATTCCCGCATATTCCGGCTTGAGAGGGCCGACGTATGCGCTTTTGCATTTATGCGGTGTTCAGATGACCGCAGTTCCGAAATTCATACTCATTTATTATACCACACTGTTTCAAATAAATCAACACTTTTTGCAACTTCGCCGCGCCAAAGATCGCAGACCAAGGAATAAGTTTTTCGGTGCGCAAAAGCAAATAAAAAGCTGCCGTTAAAACGACAGCTTTCAAATGTATTTTTGTATCGAAGTACTGATTCTTTATTTCTGCTGAACTTTTTCACGTTCTCTGCTCATTTTCGGCTCCAGTTTATGTGACGGTCGGCATATTATCAATGCGATAAAGATGAGCACAGCAGTTGTCGAAAGGCTGACGGGATAAGCCGCCATGATCGCCGTGAAATTTCTGTGCTGCGGAAAGATAGTGTATATCCAGAATATTCTTATTCCGCAAACACCTATTACCGTGAGTATCGCGGGCAGAAGGGAAATTCCGAATCCGCGGAGATAACCCGACATATTCTCGTAAAGCATACTGAAAGTATACGCGGAGAATATCATCACCAGTCTTGTATAGCCGATCTTTATGACCTGTGGGTCGTTGTTGAATACGGAAAGCAGAACTCTTCCCGACAGCAGCACTAAGATGATAGCGGCGGCTGTTGCGATAGCGTCCTCGATTATCGACAGAATAAGCACCTTTCGGCACCTTTTGAGCTGTCCTGCACCGTAATTCTGTCCCGTGAATGTCGTGCACGCCTGACTGAACGAGTTGAGAATGTCATAGGCGAATATCTCAATGTTGAACGCTGCACTCGAAGCGGCAATAACGACTGTTCCGAGGCTGTTTATTGCGGACTGTATTACAATGTTTGCTACGGAGAATACCGCACTCTGGACTCCTGCCGGAAGTCCTATCTTGATGATCCTTATAAATACGTTTTTGTCAAAACGCAGGCTCTTTACGTCAACGTGTATCACGCTGTCGGTTTTCATAAGTTTTATAAACAATATCACGGAGCTTAGCGCGTTTGATATAACTGTTGCTATTGCTACGCCGTTTACCGTCATTTTCAGCACAATGACAAAGAACAGGTTCAGCAGCACGTTGACAACGCCTGAAAAGGCGAGCGCTTTCAGCGGAGTTTTTGTTTCGCCTATGCTGCGGAATATTGCTGCCTCAAAGTTGTAAAGCAGGATAACGGGCATTCCGATGAGATATATGCGGATGTAAAGCAGTGCATACGGGAATACGTCATCGGGGACGTTAAGCACTTGTAGAAGCTCATCTATAAAAAGCTCGCCTATAACAGTAACTGCGAGTCCGCCGACCACCGCCATTATAATGGAAGTGTGTACCGCCTTGTGGATCGTTCGGTTGTTGTTTTTTCCTACAGCCTTTGCGATAACGACGTTAACGCCGAGTGCGATTCCGATAAAAAAGTTAAGGAGCAAGCCGACTATCGGACTGTTTGCTCCTACTGCCGCTACGGCAAGTGTCTTGGCATTTCCTGTAAAGTTTCCCACGACTGCGACATCTGAGGCATTGAAAAGCTGTTCGAGAATGCCTGTTGCCGCTACCGGCAGGGCATATTTTATCAGCTTATCCCAGATAGAGCCGTGTATCATATCCATTTGAACCGATTTCTTCTTGGTTTCTGTCAAATTATATCACTCTCCCAATCATATATTATATACTGATTCCCTTTACATAGCAAATATATATAAGCTATTATTTATCATAGTTTACAGGAATGATAAAATGTGGTATAATTATTGATACAGGTTATGAAAGGAATGAAAAATCATGGATATTCGCATTCTGCGGTATTTTTTAGCGGTTGCAAAGGAAGAAAACATTACGAGAGCGGCGGAAAGCCTGCACATCGCACAGCCCTCGCTTTCCAAGCAGATAATGGAACTGGAGAGCGAACTCGGCAAAAAGCTGCTGATAAGGGGAAAGCGGAAGGTCACTCTTACGGACGAGGGGGTGCTGCTGCGCAAAAGAGCGGAAGATATCGTGGCTCTGGTGGAAAAAACAGAGCGAGAGATAGTTTCCGACTGCAAGGTCATATCGGGAGAAATTACTATTGGCGGCAACACCCCGAGAACGCTTTTGCAGGCAGCTTCTTCAATGCAGAAAAAATATCCCGATGTACTGTTTCAGTTTTACAGCGGCGACGCGACTGACGTGACAGAACGCCTCGATCACGGAAATCTGGACTTTGCCATACTTATCCAGCCTATAGATGATGATAAGTATGAGTACATCCGCCTGCCTGATAAGTCCTTGTGGGGGATTCTTATGAAAAGAAGCTCCGAATACGCTGAACTGACCGAGATCAGAAAGGAGCAGCTTGTGAAAATTCCGCTTATTCTGCACAGGCGTATCGGATTGCAGCGAATGATCGCTGACTGGGCGGATACGGATATCGGCGGACTGAATGTGACTGCTACATATAATGTTATTCACGGCAGTCCTATCACATTTGTTGAAAATAATATGAGATACTTTCTGACGACCAGAGACCTGCTTGCCCCGAAACTGGACGACAGCGTGGTTTTCAGACCTCTTTATCCAAGACTTGAAGTGCAGTATAATCTCGTGTGGAAGCGGCAGAATGTTTTCAGCGCCGCTGCAAGAGCCTTTCTTGAGGAAGTCAAGTCGTTTATTCAGATGTCAACGGCGAGAATGGCTGCGGGTTTCGACGATTGTGGCGTTAAATAAAAAAAGAGCGGTTCTGTAAAAACAAAACCGCTCAGTCTGTTCAAAAAGCATTTTTAACTTATTATTGGGATTGAGGGCAAAGCCTTGTAAACGGCCTGCTTTAAACCTTGTCCCATGTTGGAGCTTTGCCTGCTGTGAAAAGAGCAAAAAAACGCAAAATGCGCGAAGCGTCCCTTGAATCCACTACACCGTCGGAATTTACGTCGGCTCTGCGTATGAAGTCGCTGTCAAGAACCGTGTCCTTGTTTGCGGCAGCCTGCGCATACTTTGTAAGAACCGCTGAGGCGTCAAGAGCGTTTACCTTTCCGTCTTTGTTTACATCTCCGAGATATGAGTGATTGGTGATGTCGTAGACCGCGACTGCCTGTGACGCTCCGATCGGGTAGATACTTATTTTGGCACTGTCATTGCTTTTGAAAGCCTCGGCAAGAGTTGACGGCTTTAACGTGCATGAGTCGGTTATATCGACCTTGGATACCTGCGACTTATAGTCGCCGTCTACTGTGAATCCGGGAAGCTGAGTGGTTACTGTGATCGTGACTTTAAGCCCGCTTGCGGAGACATTTCCGCTTGTTGTGTAGTACTCGGTCTGTGTCGGGAGTTTTTCGACAGCGATAACTGCCGTTTTTGAAAGAGCCTGTATCGTAACATTGCTTGTAATGGTCTGCGGCATTGAACTCCAACCGCAGAATTCCTGCTCTGTGTAAGCGTCAACGTGCCTGTGCAGCGTGCTTGTGTCTATAAAGGAGTAGTCGATGTTTCCACCGGACTCAACATTCTGAGTGAACATTACATTTCCGTCAAAGTCAAGAAACGTGACTGTATAGACCGTAGCAGCATCGGATACCGCAAGGGGAGCGGCTGCTGACGGAACTATAAGCATTACAGCCGATAGAATTGCGGCGGCTGTTCTTTTTATATTCATTGTTTATCACCTGTGTTCTTTCTTACAAAGAAGATTCTGTTGTTCTTTGATATCTTTGAGCAAAGCTGAACATATTTGTCATAGTCAGCAGTAAGTGTCATAAAGTTTGCCGAGCAGAAACGCTGATCCTTAGGGTCATACGAAAAAATTGCGTAGATCACAACACTGTCGCTGCTGAGATTTTCGCACATATGCCGTGCTTTGAGATGATATTCGATAGTGTAACTCTTTATGATCTCGATCGGGTAAAATCCGCAGTATGAGGAGTCAATGCAAAGCTCAATGTCCATACAGGACTCCTTTCTAATTCTTGTCGGACTCCTCGTCCGAATCGGTTTCTGCTGACTTTAACGCTCTTTTTTTATTTTTTATCTTACGCGTAACAAGAGCCGAAATGATCGCAGACACAATAAAAACCGCGATCATGATAAATGCTATAGTGCCATTGGACGGTCTTGAGGCAAGAGCTAAGCAAAAGCTCTGCATGATCCCCTGAAAATAAAGCTGCATAAAACCGACTCCTTTCTGAAATATTATAACATATTTCGATCGGGTTGTCTATAAAAAATCAGAATTTAATGATCTGTACTGCAAAATTTACGAAAATTTTAGCGATCAAGATAACAAAACGCAGCAAAAAGCAGATATGAAAACTTTTTTCTGAAAATGCTTGACAAAACCAATATCGGGTGATATAATATATATCGTTGATTGCGGTGAACGTTGTCTGGGTGTGGCGCAGTTGGTAGCGCGCTACCTTGGGGTGGTAGAGGCCGTGGGTTCAAGTCCCGTCACTCAGACCAATAAGCAATTGACGTAACCCCCTATTGTCCCGATACTGAAAAGTATCGGGATTTTTTTATGCTTTTTCAGCTTTCTGATTGACTATTGCCTTTAAGTGTGGTATAATATTAACATTACACTATATTAATTGGACTGTCAGGCGGCAGGCAATACAATAGAGCCGTTTGCTCAGGTACGTTCTAATATTGGCACTAAGGAGGAAACATGGAATGACGTATGAAGAAGCTAAGAACTATCTTTCAAAGTTTGGTCAGGAGCACATATTAAAATGCTATGATGAGCTTAGTCCGGCAGAGCAGGCTTCACTTCTTGCACAAATCGACCTTATCGACTTATCTGTCCTTGAAAATCTTGATAACGCTAATAACATCAGCAGCAAGCGCGGAAAATTTGAGCCGCTCGGTGCTGCAACGATCGATGATATAGCTGCCAACAGCGAATCCTATGAAAAGACAGGTCTGGAGGCGCTCAGGGCCGGAAAGGTTGCCGCTGTTCTTCTTGCAGGCGGACAGGGAACACGTCTCGGATTCGATAAGCCGAAGGGAATGTTCAATATAGGCGTTTCACGCGAACTGTACATCTTTGAATGTCTCATCAGCAACCTTATGGACGTCGTTAAGCAGACCGGCACATGGATTCCGCTGTATATCATGACAAGCGAAAAAAACCACGACGATACAGTTAAGTTCTTTGAGAAAATGGGCTATTTCGGCTATAACAGCGAGTTTGTCCGTTTCTTTATTCAGGATATGGCTCCGTCGGTCGATTTCAGCGGCAAGATCTATATGGAGGACAAGGGCAGGATATCAATGTCTCCTAACGGAAACGGCGACTGGTTCTCATCGCTTCTGAGAGCGGGACTTATGGAGGATATCAAGGAAAAGGGCGTTGAATGGCTGAATGTATTCGCGGTCGACAATGTTCTCCAGCGAATCGCTGATCCGCTGTTTATCGGAGCTGTCATTGAATCGGGTATGCAGTCGGGAAGTAAGGTGGTCAGCAAGGCTGATCCCGATGAACGTGTAGGAGTCCTCTGCCTTGAGGACGGTATGCCCTCAATCGTTGAGTATTACGAAATGACCGATGAGATGCGCACTCTCCGCGATGAAAACGGTGATCTTTCATACAGATTCGGAGTTATACTCAATTATCTGTTCAATGTTGAAAAGCTTCTTGAGATAAGCGGCAAGAAACTGCCGGTACACATTGTCGATAAGAAGATACCTTATATGAATGAAAACGGCGAGATGATCTCTCCCGAAAAACCTAACGGCCACAAGTTTGAAACTCTCGTGCTTGACATGGTTCATATGCAGGATAGCTGTCTTGCGTATGAAGTTGTGAGAAACCGTGAATTTGCTCCGGTCAAGAATTCGAGCGGTGTTGATTCTGTTGACTCTGCCCGCGAGCTTCTCAAGGAAAACGGCGTAAAATTATAAAAAACGTATCTCCCCGTTCTTCGGGGAGATATTTGTGTAAGAGGAAAATATGAAAAAATTGTTAAAATATCTTAAAAACTATAAAAAGGAACTGATTTTCGGACCGTTTTTCAAACTGCTGGAGGCTATTTTTGAGCTTATCGTACCATATGTTATGGCTAAGATCATCGACAACGGCATTTCAAACCATGACAGTGCATATGTTCTGAAAATGAGCGGAGTTATTGTTCTTCTCGGCGTGTGCGGTCTTGGTTTCGCGCTGACCTGTCAGTTTCTCGCAGCGAGGTGCGCTTACGGTTTCGGCACGGAGCTGAGAACTGCTCTGTACAAGCACATAAATTCGCTTTCGTACAGTGGGATCGACAGAGTGGGAACTTCTTCTATTGTGAACCGTCTCACCAATGATACAAATACCGTTCAGAACGGTGTTAATATGTTTATCCGACTTGCCGTCCGCGCTCCATTCCTTGTAATCGGTGCAGCGGTCATGGCGGTCATGATAGATGTGAAGCTTTCAATAATCTTCTTTATTGCTGCTCCGCTGATCTCTGGCGTTATCTTCCTCATCATGCACAAGACTATACCTATGTACAAGACAACGCAGAAAAGGCTTGACCGTGCAGCGCTTCTTACCCGTGAAAATCTTGAGGGAACGAGAGTTATCCGCGCGTTTTCAAGACAGGGCAACGAGATAAAGAAGTTTGACGAGGCTGTAGATGGAATAACAACGAGTTCTATCGCTGTCGGAAAAATTTCCGCAATACTTAATCCTTTCGCTTTTATGGTAATGAATCTCGGGATTGCCGCTATCATCTGGTTCGGCGGAATCCGCATTGACGCAGGTTCGCTCACACAGGGCGAACTTACAGCGTTTGTAAACTACATGACGCAGATACTGCTCGCGCTCATAGTTCTTGCGAATCTGATAGTTACATTCACAAAGGCTTTTGCCTCGGCAAACAGAATAAGCGAAGTTTTTGACGTTGAACCCGAAGTTGAAAGCAAGGGCGAGAACGTTGATACGGCTGCAAGCGAAAGACCGATAATAGAGTTTAAAAACGTTTCATTTGCATATGAGAATGCAGGCGAGGACTCTATAGATAATATCTCGTTTACGATAAACAAGGGCGAAACGCTCGGTATTATCGGCGGTACGGGAAGCGGTAAGTCAACGCTCGCCATGCTTATCCCGTGCTTTTACAGGACTAAGTCAGGGGAAGTTGTCGTTTACGGCAAGGACGTCTGCAAGTATGACCCCGACTCGCTAAGGCGTACTATCGGATATGTTCCGCAGAAATCAGTACTGTTTTCGGGAACTGTCCGCGAGAATATGCAGCTTCGCAAGAAGGACGCTTCCGATGAGGAGATAATCGCGGCACTCAAAACCGCTCAGGCATGGGAGTTTGTATCTAAACTCACAAACGGTCTTGATACTGCAATATCGCAGGGAGGAAAGAATCTCTCGGGCGGTCAGAAACAGCGTATCTCCATTGCCCGCGCCCTCGTGGGAAATCCCGATATTCTTATCCTTGATGACTCGTCGAGTGCGCTTGACTATGCGACAGACCTTGCGCTGAGACGTGCAATTGCAAGTGATATGCCGGATACGACAGTCATAATGATATCACAGCGCACCACCTCTTTCATGGACGCTGACAAGATAGTCGTTATGGAGGACGGACAGACTGTCGGAATCGGAACTCATGCCGAACTCCTCGAAAACTGCGAGGTCTACAGCGAAATTTACCGTTCACAGATGAATGAAAAGGAGGACGGAGCAAATGCTTAAAACATTAAAAAGAGTATTCTCATACGCCCGTCCGCATATCAGATTTTTTGCCGGAACACTGATTTTTGCGCTGCTGGGAGTTTCACTCTCGCTTGCTGTTCCGATCTTCACCGGACGTGCGATAGACCTGTGTATCTCCAAGGGCAGAGTAGATTTTGACGGATTGAAAAATATTGCCCTCGGACTTGCGGCAATGGTTGCGGCAAGCGCGCTTTTCCAATGGCTGATGAGCCTTTGTACAAACAAGCTTGCATTTCTGACAGTTCGCGACCTGCGCACGGATATCTTCAACAAACTTGAAAGAGTACCGCTCCGCTATATTGACGGTCACACAAAGGGTGAGCTTACGAGCCGTGTTATCAACGACATTGAAATCATCTCGGACGGACTTTTGCAGGGATTTACGCAGTTTTTCAGCGGTGTTATAACTATTCTCGGAACTCTCATTTTTATGATGACTATAAATGTGCGAATAGCTATCGTTGTTGTTCTGCTTACTCCGCTTTCATTTTTTGCTGCCTCAAAGATCACAAAGGCGACCCACGATTACTACATGAAGCAGTCAAAGCTCCGCGGCGATATGGTGGGAATTTCTGAGGAAATGGCAGGAAATCAGAAGATAGTAAAGGCATTTGTCTATGACGAACGAGCTCTTGAGCGTTTTGAAAAGGTGAATTCAGAGTATGGAAAAATCGGTGCAAAGGCAACATTTTTCAGCTCGATGACCAATCCGACTACGCGTTTCGTAAACGGACTTATCTATGCCGCGGTCGGTTGTCTCGGAGCACTTGGCGTAATCGGTAAGGTTTCCTTTATCGGCAAGATGACGGTCGGAAGTCTCCAGAGTTTCCTTGCGTACTCAAATCAGTACACAAAGCCGTTTAATGAGATCTCGGGCGTTTTCGCGGAACTTCAGAACGCAGTTGCCTCTGCACAGAGAGTTTTTGACGTGCTTGACGAGGAGGAAGTTTCGGACGATTCACATAAGGAGAGCGTTGATTCCTGCACAGGAGCGCTCACCTTTGAGGACGTTTGTTTCTCGTATGTTCCTGACCGCAAGCTTATACAGAATTTCAGCCTTGATGTAGCTCCGGGCGAGCGCGTGGCGATTGTCGGCCCTACAGGCTGCGGCAAGTCCACCATAATCAATCTCCTGCTGAGGTTCTACGATATCGACAGCGGAAAGATCACAGTTTCGGGCAAAGACGCTTCTGAGATCACTCGCGACAGCCTGCGAAGCTGTTTCGGCATGGTGCTTCAGGAGACATGGGTGTTTACCGGAACAGTTGCCGAGAATATCGCTTTCGGACTCCCGAATGCAAGCCGTGAGCAGATCATAGCGGCTGCCAAAGCGGTTCATGCGCACGGCTTTATCAAGCGTCTGCCCAATGGTTACGATACCGTGATAAGCGAAAGCAGCGGACTCTCACAGGGTCAGAAACAGCTTATCTGTATTGCCCGCGTAATGCTAATGGATCCGCCCATGCTTATTCTCGATGAGGCTACGAGCTCTATCGACCTCCGCACCGAGCACCGAATTCAGCGTGCGTTTGTCAAGCTTATGGAGGGCAAGACCAGCTTTATTATCGCTCACCGACTTTCGACTATCAAGAATTCGGACGTTATCCTCGTTATGAACAACGGCAACATTATAGAAAAGGGCAGCCACCACGAGTTAATGAAAAAAGGCGGCTTTTACGCACGCCTTTACAACAGTCAGTTTGCTTCATAAAGTTTTCCCTGCCATGTATCAAGATTGGCAAGACGCTTGTCTATCCCGCCGAGTACGGCAATTTTATCCGCGCTCCATTTCGGCGCGATAAGCTTTGATTTGTCACCGTCTCCCGTTATCCGCTCAATTACGACTTCCGGCGGCAGTACTTCAAGCTGACGAACAATTATATCAATATATTCCTCGCGCGAGAGGAGTTTCACGTCCCCCGAAAGGTAAAGCTTTTCGAGGGGCGTTCCTTTTATAACGTGCAGCATTTGCAGCTTTACCGCAGAGGGGGCAAGCCGAGCGGTTTCTCTTGCAGTTTCGAGCATCATATCAGGGGTTTCTTGCGGAAGTCCGTTTATGATGTGCAGACAGGTGCGGATCTCTCGGCTTTTCAGTCTGTTAAATCCGCTTACAAATTCCTCATGAGTGCAGCAGCGGTTGATGAGCCTGATCGTACTTTCATGCATGGACTGCATTCCTAACTCGACTGTGAGCGCGGTTTTTTCATTCAGTTCCGACAGCAGGTCGAGCACATCATCGGGCAGGCAGTCAGCGCGCGTACCTATTGATAGTCCGCGAACCTGCGGGCATTCCAAGACAGAATAGTACAGCTCGCGGAGCTTTTCAACGGGTGCATAGGTGTTGGTGTTTGCCTGAAAATAGGCTATAACAGGCACATCTGTACCGAATTTTTTGTGAAGTCTTGCAATTTCGGAGTTGAGCTGCTGGACCGCAGTCAGTTGGGGTGCGGTAAAGTAGCCGCTTCCGCCGTCGCAGAAGATACAGCCGCCGGTGCCTCTTGAACCGTCAAGATTCGGGCAGGTGAAGCCGCAGTTAAGCGAGGCTTTGTATATTTTTCCTCCGAAGTTTGTGCGGTTGTAGTAGTTCAGCGTGTGATATCTTTTGTTGTCAAGCGTATATATAAAAGGATTTTTTTCCATAAAACCACTCCTTACCGCTTATTGTAGCATAGCAGAGGGGACAATGTCAAGGTTCGGAGAATGTCTCCAAAAAGAGCCGTTTTATATATCGCGTAAAAGTTGACATTGGGATTTAAGTAGTATATAATAGTAATACGTTATCAATAAGTAAAAGAGTGATGAGATGAAAAGAGTAGTATCTATACAGGACATATCATGTTTCGGCAAGTGCTCGCTGACCGTGGCGCTGCCGATAATATCAGCAATGGGAATAGAGACTGCGGTCATACCGACGGCGGTGCTCTCAACGCATACCGGCACAGGCTTTACAGGCTATACTTTCCGCGACCTCACAAGCGATATCCCCGACATTGCCGCGCATTGGAAAAAGCTTGACCTGAGTTTTGACGCGCTGTATACAGGGTATCTTGGCTCGATCGAGCAGGTTGAGATAGTGTCTGAATTTTTTGATGATTTCGGTACGAACGATAATTTTATCGTGGTCGACCCTGTTCTCGGTGACGCAGGAAAGCTTTATGCCGGCTTTACTGACGATTTTGTGAGAAAAATGACGAGCCTTTGCTCAAAGGCGGATTTTATTCTCCCGAATATGACCGAGGCTTCATTCATGCTCGGTATTCCGTATGTGGAAGAATATGACGAGAAATACGTTCGCAATGTCCTCAGAAAGCTTGCGGAACTCGGCTGTACTGTCCCTGTTCTGACAGGAGTCAGTTTCGGCGACGGAAAGCAGGGCGCAGTTGCCTATGATTCGCGAAATGACAGCTTTTATTCGGCTTTCGGCGATAATATCGACTATCGCTTTCACGGAACAGGCGATATAATTGCAAGTGTGTTTACGGGAGCGGTGGTTCTCGGAAAAACACTGCCGCAGGCGCTTGAAATTGCCGTGAAATTCACGCACGACTGCATAGAGGCTACAGTTCCTCATCTTGATGAGATGTGGTACGGAAGCTGCTTTGAACTTTGTCTTGGCAAGCTTATTGAATATATCAAATGACAGTAAACGCCGCAAGTGGGAAAATACTTCTCGCTTGCGGCGTTTTTTGCTTTTGAGCGAATTCTTGGCAAAGTGGTTTATGGGGGTTATGTTGTAATGAGGTTTGATGTAATGTCGATAGTTACAACAAAGCCGACTGAATTCTGTGCAGTCATACAAAACTCAGATGTAACGCTTGACATTACAACTAATATGTGGTAATATAATGCTGTAATCAAAAAGGTTACAACATTATATTTTCGGAGGTAATCATTATGAATAATTACACAAAGGTAAGCGTTGCACAGGATGCAAGAACCGAACTGCACGACAAACTTTCTCTTACAGGTGCTGAGATAAGCGTTAACAATCTTCCTGCGGGTGCAGGTGTTCCGTTTGTTCATTCGCACAAGAAGAATGAAGAGATCTACATTATTCTTTCCGGCAAGGGAAAGGCTGTGATAGACGGCGAAACTGTTGAGCTGAACGCAGGCGATTTTATCAGAGTTGCTCCGGCTGCGAAAAGACAGTTCTTTGCAGGAGAAAAATCCGCTGTCAGCTTTGTATGTATTCAGGTCAGGGAAAACTCTCTTGAGGGTTATACAGCCGATGATGCTGTTATTGCCGAATAAATAACGGAAAAAGCTTTACACATGGGATTCCAAAGGTAGTGCCTTTGGTGGGGGATGGAGCAAAGCCCCATAAACAGATATACACTAGGTCGTGTTGACACTAAGCCTAACAACGCATCTTTTCGGCAAAATTTCACG
>UQEM01000030.1 GCA_900540005.1 uncultured Ruminococcus sp. | reverse complement strand
GAGATGACGTCGAGTCTCGTGGGCTCGGAGATGTGTATAAGAGACAGATGCACTATCATGCTGCAAATTTTCTCAAAGGCTACACTATTTTATACAAAGAGGTGATACAATGCCGCCTAAAAACCAACACTCGGGACACCGCGGAAGAATGCGCAAGAGATTTCTCTCCTCAACGCCCGAAAATTTTTATGAGCACGAACTGCTTGAACTTCTGCTGTTTTACGTCCGTCCCGTTGTAAACACCAACGATCTGGCGCACGAACTTATCGACAAATTCGGCAGTCTTGTCTCGGTGATCGGAGCTAAGCGCAGCGATCTTGAATCCGCTAAAGGAATCGGCTCGGAAGCCGCGCTGTTTTTAAAGCTTCTTGACGACCTTTCGCTGAACTATCTCAGCCGCTCGCGTTCAGATGTACCGATACGCTCGCTTGACGGTATCGAAAGCTACTTTTGCCGATATTTCGCGGATTCTGACGCAAACCTGTGCTGTATTCTCTGCTCGGGCGCAGCAGATACTCCCGTTAGTATCCCCACGGACGAGCTTCTTAGCGGAGCAGTCTCGCGGAGACGGCTGACAGAAATTCTCCTTGCCAACCACACAAGCCGCATTGCTGTCGGAATCAATCACCCGCACAGCTATCCCCTGCCAAGCGATGAGGACTATGCTGTCACCCGATTATTCGCCCATCTTGCACAGCAGTTATCGATCGAGTTTACAGATTCCGTGATACAAGGCAGCGGAAAGTGCTTTTCCATGCGCAAAAACGGCGCATTCAGCTTTGAGGGAGGTTCAGGTAATGGATAAGGAACAGCTCAGGCAGCTTAAAGCCGAACTGCGGCGAAAATACGCTGAAAAAGGGTTTGAGGGGCTTGACAGTCAGGAAATAACCGCTTTGCTCCTTTCGTACTCGGAAAAGGGCGATTTCACGCAGTTGGCACAGACCCTTACGCAGGATTACGGAAGTTTCAGCTCACTTGCCGACTCCGACCCTTATCTTCTCATGAACTGCGGCGGAGTTTCCGAACAGACAGCCGTCCTGCTCAAAGCCATATCCCGCCTCGCTGTCGTCCGTTCGGCGGAAGTAAGCAGGTTTCGCACACTCAAAACTGCTAACAGGGCAAAGGAATACTTCACTTCACGCTTCATGGGCAGCACCAACGAACAGCTTGCGGCTGTTACAGTAAACGAAAAGTTGCGCATAACTTCCTTCGGAATTATCACAGGCGGAACAGGAGCGAGAATAGATTCCTCATGCAGAAGCATAATCGAATTCGCGATAAACAACAACGCCGACTATATTTTTATCGCGCACAATCACCTGAACAGTTCGCCTGTACCGTCCGAATCTGACATTTCCTCAACACGCAGGATAGATTCAGTTCTTGAAAGCCTCGATATCACGCTCATTGACCATATAATAACAGGCATAGGCGGAGCAGTCTCCATGCGCGAACTCAACCTGCTCTCCGGCTCTGCAAGTCCCGGTTACTCATACTGACAAAGATCCTCTCCGTTTCTTCACGAAACAGGGAGGATCTTAATTTTCCTTTATTGTTTTGTGGTGGTTCTGGTCTGCGAAAGCGTGAAGTCCGTGCGCTTTTCAGCCGTAAACACCGAAAGCTTTACCATGCTGAATCCGCTGAGAAGCTGTGCAAGTCTGCTGACAGTCTCTCGGAGTATTGCTGTCTGATTCTCCATGTATATCCTGCCGATGTCCGTCTGCGGATTGCTCTCCATGAGCGCATATAAAATACTGAGAATATGCTCGCAGCAGGAGGGCTTACCGATCGGAACGTCCGTATTATCGAATCGCAGCTCAATTTCACCGTTTTCCGAAACTATTCCCGCCATAACCGAATTATCGGCAAATTTACTGAAAATGTCGATAAAGATCGGATTGGTGAATCTGATCTCGGCGTAATTCTTGACCTCAGCCATAACTTATGCAAGAGCCGCCTTGATAGCGTCAGCCTTGTCGGTCTTTTCCCATACAACGCCGAGGTCTTCTCGTCCCATGTGTCCATAAGCCGCAAGCTGTCTGTACTGGGGCTTTCTGAGGTCAAGCATTTCGATAATAGCAGCAGGACGAAGGTCGAATACCTTTGAAACAGCCTCCGAAAGCTTGTCCTCGTCAACCTTGCCTGTACCGAATGTATCAACAAGAATTGAGATAGGCTTAGCTACGCCGATAGCGTAAGAGAGCTGAACCTCGCACTTTGAAGCAAGACCTGCCGCAACGATGTTCTTTGCAATGTAACGTGCAGCATATGCAGCACTTCTGTCAACCTTTGTCGGATCCTTGCCGCTGAAAGCACCGCCGCCGTGACGCGAATATCCGCCGTACGTATCAACGATAAGCTTTCTGCCTGTGAGACCGCTGTCTCCCTGAGGGCCGCCTACAACAAAACGTCCTGTGGGATTGATGAAGAACTTGGTGTTCTCGTCCATAAGGTCTGCGGGGATCACAGCGCGGATAACAAACTCCTCGATGTCCTTGCGGAGCTGTTCAAGGGAAATATCTGCGGAATGCTGTGAAGAAATAACAACAGCGTCAACTCTTACGGGCTTGCCGTCATCGTATTCAACTGTTACCTGTGACTTACCGTCGGGACGAAGATAACGGAGCGTACCGTCCTTTCTCACTTCTGTAAGCTTGAGAGAAAGCTTGTGAGCGAGCGAGATAGGCAGAGGCATAAGTTCAGGAGTCTCATCGCAGGCAAAACCAAACATGATACCCTGATCTCCTGCGCCGTTTGAGAGTCCGTCGTCCTCGTTGTTTTCTTCTCTGTACTCGTAAGCCTCGTTAACGCCCATAGCGATATCAGCGGACTGCTCGTCTATGGTTGTGAGGACCGAGCAAGTGTGTCCGTCAAAGCCGTACTTTGCTCTGTCGTAGCCGATGTCGATAACGACCTGACGTGCTATCTTCGGGATATCAACGTCAGCAGTAGTCGAAATTTCGCCCATGCACATGATCATTCCTGTTGTAACAACAGTCTCGCAGGCAACTCTGCCGAGCTTGTCCTGTTCAAGTATAGCATCGAGGACCGCGTCTGAGATCTGATCGCATATTTTATCGGGATGTCCCTCGGTAACAGATTCAGATGTGAAAAAATGTCTGCTCATAAAAATACCTCCTTGGAAATAAAAAAACGCTCCTTCCGGAGCGTTACGATTCATTAAGAAATCCTCATCTTCCGGATAAAACCGCAGGATTTAGCACCTTGATAAATCAGGTTGCCGGGCTTCACAGGACCTGTTTCCTCCGCCGCTCTTGATAAGGTTATGTTAGTATTATACACCACATATCATACTTTGTCAATACCCTCCGTATATTTTTATGCAGAGATTTTTTACCTGCTGACTGCGGAGAGACTCTGACGGGAAATATTTTATAAGCAAGATAGTGTGATTTTGACTGAAAAATATCCGTATAAAACAAACGAGCCCCCTGCGAAGGAAGCTCATCTGCCATGATATAGGGATTATTGGGGATTGATAATTTATTGTTGGGGTAAACAATAAATTACTATGAATATCAGCTTCGGGATCTCTCCCTCAGCAATTATATTATAACAATAATTTATGTATTTTGTGTGAAATAACAGCAATTTTAAGTGTAGAATTTTCGCTCGTTTAAGTTTATTTAATTGTTACTTTTTCACAATCCAATAAAATACAGGTTATTCAGGGTCACTTATCTTGAACCAGAAAACCGAACCCTTGCCGAGCGTGCTCCTTACTCCGTAATCATAACCGTGCAGTTTGAGTACTGCTTTGACTATCGAAAGTCCGAGACCCGTACCCACAACTTCGCGCTTGTGATTCTCCGAGCGGTAGTACTTATCGAAAATGAGCTTTATCTTCTCCTCCTCGATACCGTCACCCGTATCTTCCACCTCGATAAGTACTCCGTCAGGCTGATTTATCTGTCTGACATAAACCTGCTTATCATCGCCGGTGTAGTTTATGGCGTTGTTAATAAGGTTGTAGATGACCTGCTCTATCTTCACAACATCGCAGCAAACCGTCCGCTCCTCATCGGGAGTGAAGTGGATATTGTAACCCATTCTCTCGGAAACGCCCTTGAAACGGTCGATTATCTCGCTCAATTTTCCCCTTATGCCAAAGCTTGTCGGTTCGAGTTTCTGCCGTCCGCTTTCAAGCTTGGAAAGGTCAAGAATATCGTTTACCATTGCGGAGAGCCTGTCGGTCTCGTTGATGATTATTTCGAGGTGCTCGTTTCGCTTCACAGGATTATCCCCCGATAGATCGCGTATCATCTCCGCATAGGCTTTCAGCATCGTGAGCGGTGTGCGCAGGTCATGCGACACATTCGCGATAAGGTCACGCTGCATCGTATCTACGCGTGAAAGCTCCTTTTCGGCGTAAGTAAGCGTATCAGCGAGTTTTTTCGCCTCAAGGTAGCCTCGTCCGTCAAAAGTCGTGTTGAAGTCACCCTTTGCGAGATTCTCAGCCGATTTCGTTATCCTGTCAATAGGACGCGCGATCCTCCGCGCAAGGAAAAGCGAAATAATGAATGCCACCACTATCAGCAAAGCCGAGATCAGCATAAGCTGTCGCTTGATTATCGAAACTGTTGAGCCGACCGGCACAAGAGCCGAGTTCAGCAGCAGGTATCCGTCGGGATTATCGCTGTCGCCGAGCGTACAGCCGTAAAGAAGCATATCATAGTTGCTGCGCGGATTTTTTATCTTATACTTAATGATATGGTCCTTGCTCTCGGATATCATCTGCACATAAATGTAAGTGCTGTTTTCTCTGCCGTGAATAAGGCAGTCTCCGAGCACCTTGCGAGAATAAACGGAGCGTCCGTAGCGGTCAAGTATCTCAACGCAGAGGTCGTTTTCAATCGCTACTTTGTCTATAAGGTCGCTAAGTTCCTCAGTGTCGAGTTTCTCGTAGGAATCCGAAATCGAACGCGCACTCTCCGCAGCACCGCGGGTTTTCATGCGCTCGTAAAAATTTTCAAGAAAGAGGATCTGAAACAGCCACAACAGTACAAAAACCATGATAGTGAAAACTATAAAGTACATCCATATCTTGAATTGCAGCGGCATATGACTGTCGGCGCTTCTTATTTTTTTAATTGGCTTCAAACTTGTATCCCATTCCTCTCAGGGTGACTATGAACTTTCTGTACTCGCCAAGGCTGTTTCGCAGCATTTTTATGTGAGTATCAACGGTTCTGTCGTCACCAAAGAAATCGTAGCCCCATACTTCTTCGAGAAGCTTGTCTCTTGTGAGGGCGATGTTCTTGTTTTTCACCAGATAAAAGAGCAGATCGTACTCCTTGGGCGTCATGGAAGCCTTCTTGCCGTTAACGTAAACCTCTCTGCCCGTAATGTCAATTTCAAGTCCTTCAAAGGTGTACTTATCGGACTTGGAAGTCTCCTCTGCGGTCTTGCCGCGCTTGAGCACGACCTTGACTCTCGCCATGAGTTCCTTAGGCGAAAACGGCTTTACAACATAGTCGTCTACGCCTATTTCAAAGCCAAAAAGCTTGTCGTATTCCTCACCTCGTGCGGAAAGCATTATCACCGGGATATTCTTGGTTTTATGTATCTCCTTGCAGGCTGAATAGCCGTCAAGTCTCGGCATCATCACGTCCATTATAATAAGATCATAGTCATTGTCGTGGCAGAGATTGACCGCCTCCATACCGTTTTCAGCCTCGGTGACCTCATAGCCCTCAAATTCAGCATATTCCCGTACCACCTTACGGATATTCACCTCGTCGTCAACAATCAAAATATGTGCCATAATTACCTCCGTTAAAGCGCATACTGCGCCGATTTATCTAATTTTACGCATACATTATAACACATCGCCCCGAATAAAGCAACCACCATTTTTCAATTTTCACGGCTTCGACACCATATATTCGCAATATCACCTTTTTCATTGACCGACCGCGAATTTTTCCTGCTGTCCGGCTCTGCAAGGCATTGCCTTATTATTATACGATTTGTGAATTTTTCTTCAGCTTTTATGTCATATTTATATAAAATGTTACTTGCCCTTAATTTTTTCATTGACATTTTCGGTCAATTTTGCTATAATATCATTAAAGTGCTACGTTGGAAAGGAGTCGGTCGCTACGAAGTCATTCAACCCTCTTGCTGCAGCTATTATAATCACAATTTCAACTGCGCTCATATTGGCACAATGCCTCTTAAATCCGGAGTATGCTGCCGCTACTCTTATTATATATATATCCACCATGCTGTTTATGTCTATCATTCTCGCAATCGCAGGCTGGATGTACAAGAAAAAGAGAACCTCTCTCGACAGGAACGAACTGACAGATGTCACAGAGGATCTCAATACCGAAATGATAATCTGGGCGGACGACTTCTCCTACATTTTTATAAACAAAAAGCTGCGTGACCTCCTCGGAGTCCCCAAAAGCAGCTCGTACAAGAAATCAGGAGTCCTCAAAGCGTTCGGTCTTTGCGCTCCTGACAGCAATGTTCTTGACGAGATAATAAACAGCAGCTCATACGAATCGCGTTTCAAGAACGCTGACGGCACTATCACAAGCATTGCATGGAGCACCTCTCTCGTCAGAAAGGGCAAGAAATGTTCCATTTACGTCAGCACAGGTTTCAACCTCACAGAGCTGAAAAAAATGAAAACTAACCTCGCAAGCGCAAACGATTTCTTCAACTCGTCAATGGAGCTTGCCGAGATCGGTATGCTTATGACGACTGACCGACAGCTTTTCCGTGCTTCGCCCGAACTTGTGAAAATGCTCGGACTAAAAAGCAACAGCATATCTCTGCGCGACCTTCATATGCTCATTCACCCGAACGACCGTATGCAGTTCGACACCGCCGTCAAATCCGAGGACTACGAAAACGTGAAATGCATTGATATCAGATTCAAGTCCGCTGACGGAACATTCCGCTGGTATTCATACAGATACAAGTCGATCGCAGGCACGGAAAACACTCTCCCGCTCTTTGGCGGAGCTATCCTCGATGTCACTCAGGAACACGAAAAGGACATTCTCATCGAGAGACTGGCTTACATAGACGAAATAACCGAGATTGCAAACCGCAACAAGCTCGTCGGTGTTGGCAAGGAGATCTACGAGACCTGCCGTATGCTCAATTATTCCTACTGGATAATTGTTCTTGATATCGACAGATTCCACATAATCAACGATACTTGCGGTTATACTAACGGCAACAATGTCCTGCGCGATTTTGCGCACATTCTCTATAAATTCGTCACTCCCGGCAGTCTTGCGGCAAGGATCAGCGGCGACAATTTCGCGCTCATTCTCCGCGACTACGGCGACAGCGAACTGCCGACAAGAACGGTCAAGTCGATTCAGGACGAATTCGACAAGCTCGCAGTAGACGAACTCGCCTCGCTCAGTCTTAGCTGCTCGGCAGGCTACTCGAAAATGCCCGATGACGGAGATTCTTTCCTCGATGTCCTCGAACACGCGGAATTCGCGCTAAAAACGGGTACAAACACTCAGGGCAGCATATGCGCCTACGAGCCGAGTATGCATGACTCTATCATAGGCACGACCGAGCTTGAAAAATCGCTCGCCCTCGCTATTGAAAACAACGAGTTGCAACTGTTCTATCAGCCTAAGATCGACCTTGCAACAGGCAAAATAATGGGCGTTGAAGCTCTTATCCGCTGGATAAAGCCTGACGGAACGATCGTCTGTCCTGACGCTTTCGTACCCGTTGCGGAAAGCTCGCACCTTATCGGCAAGATAAGCGATTTCGTGCTGAAAGAAGGCTGCCGTCAGAACAAGCTGTGGCAGAAAATGGGATATCCCAACATTGTTATGTCTATCAATTTCGCGTCGTCTGACTTCTATCAGACCGACCTCAAAGAAAAAGTTTATGAGGCTCTTGCCATTTCGGGTCTTAGTCCCGAGTGGCTTGAGGTCGAACTCACCGAAACTCTCGCGCTGAGCGATATCGACTTTGCGGTATCGCAGATGAACAAACTGCGCGAACTCGGCGTAAAGCTTGCAATGGACGATTTCGGAACGGGTTACTCGTCACTGAGTTATCTGCAAATTCTCCCGATAACCCTGCTGAAACTCGACCGCTCATTCATAACCAACATCGAGCACGACAATATTGCTTACGAAATCGTTTCTGCGGTCATCCGCATAGCAAAATCAAAAAAAATCGAAACCATAGCAGAGGGTATCGAAAATACCGTGCAGGAGTCGATCCTGCGTATGGCAGGCTGCGATTACGGTCAGGGTTATCTGTACGGCAAGCCGATGCCTGCACAAAAGCTTGAGGAATTTTTCGACCTTAACGCTAAATCTGCAATGTATTGACATAATTCCATATAAATCCCAACGGAGGTAAAAAAATTATGAAAAGACGTATCGGTATTTTAACAAGCGGAGGAGACTGTCCCGGACTTAACGCCACTATCAGAGGCGTGGCAAAGGCGTGCTACGAGCGTTTCGGCGAGGATAACGTTGAGATCGTAGGTATCTCAAACGGTTACTACGGACTCATCAACAACCTTTGCAAGGACATGGCTCCTTCCGCTTTTTCGGGCATTCTCACTCAGGGCGGAACGATTTTCGGCACAAAGCGTCAGCCGTTCAAGATGATGCAGGTCATCGGCGAGGATAACGTTGACAAGGTAAAGAACATGAAAGAGACCTACAAGAAGCAGAAGCTTGACTGTCTGCTCACCCTCGGCGGAAACGGAACTCACAAGACCTCAAAGCTCCTTGCGGACGAGGGACTCAATGTTATTGGTCTGCCGAAAACTATCGACAACGATATCTACGGAACAGATGTTACCTTTGGTTTCCATACGGCTGTTGATATCGCAACCGATGTAATTGATCGTCTCCACACTACCGCAGCAAGCCATTCGCGAATCCTTGTCTGCGAGATAATGGGAAACAAGGCTGGCTGGCTCACGCTCAATGCAGGTATTGCCGGCGGAGCTGATATCATTATAATCCCCGAAATTCCTTACGATATCGATAAGGTTTGCGACGCCGTTATGGCAAGAAGCGCATCGGGCAAGACTTTCTCTATCCTTGCAGTCGCTGAGGGAGCTTACGATATTGCGGAAGCTCAGATGAAAAAGAAAGAACGCGCAAAGAAGCGCGCTGAAGCAGGTATTATCACAGCTACGGGACGTATTGCGGCTCAGATACAGGCTAACACAGGCATAGAGGCAAGAGTATGCGTTCCGGGTCATATGCTCCGCGGAGGCGCTCCGAGCGCTTACGACCGTGTACTCTCGACTCAGTTCGGCGTTCATGCAGCATACCTCATCGCCAAGGAACGCTACGGCAGAACTGTTGCAAAGATCGGCAACAAGATAACCTCTAACAAACTCGAGGACATCGCAGGCAAAACAAAGTTTGTTGATACTGACAATCATCTCGTTATTGCGGCGCGTGATATCGGTGTTTCGTTCGGAGACTAACTGCCGTTTCTGTAAATATCACTAAAAAAGCCGTCCTTTCCGCGGCTTTTTTTATCGCCGTGACGAATTTATATTTTATTTGCATTTTTTCTTTGCAAACTCAAAAAAATGTGATATACTAATAATATATTTCTTTAGGAGGTATTATCATGACTGAAAAAGAACTTTATACCCTTTGGTGCGAAAACGCAAAGGATGATCCCGATCTCTGCACAGAGCTCGAAAGCATAAAGGACGACAACGATGCCATCGTTGATAGATTTTACCGCGACCTCGAATTCGGCACAGGCGGTCTCCGCGGTGTTATCGGCGCCGGCACTAACAGAATGAACATTTACACAGTAAGACGAGCTACTCAGGGCTTTGCAGACTACCTCAATCAGGAGTACACAAACCCCAGTGTTGCTATTTCCTACGACAGCCGTATCAAGAGCGATGTTTTCTCAAAGGCTGCTGCCGAGGTTCTTGCTGCTAACGGAATAAAGGTACATATTTATTCCGAGCTTATGCCTACTCCCTGCCTTTCATGGGCAACACGCGCACTAAAGTGTCAGGGTGGTATCATGGTTACAGCAAGCCACAATCCTGCCAAGTACAACGGCTACAAGGTTTACGGCGAGGACGGCTGCCAGATCACGCTCAGAGGCGCTGAGATAATTCTCGAAAAGATCAACTCACTTGATATGTTCACAGGCGTAAAGACTTCTTCTTTTGACGAGGAGCTTGCAAAGGGAAATATCAGCTATATCGGTCAGGACGTTATCGAGGACTTCTACAAGCACGTTCTTGCTGAGGGAATCAACACAGACCTCTGCGCTTCAAGCGGACTCAAGGTCGTTTACACTCCCCTTAACGGCACTGGCAACAAGCCTGTCCGCGAGATCCTCAAGAGGATCGGCATTACTGATGTTACCGTTGTCAAGGAACAGGAGAACCCTGACGGAAACTTCACTACCTGCCCTTATCCGAACCCCGAGATACGTGAGGCTCTTGAAGTCGGACTGAGATACTGCAACGAGGTAAAGCCTGACCTTCTTCTCGCTACAGATCCCGACTGTGACCGTGTAGGTATCGCAGTTCCCGACGGAAACGGCGGCTATGCGCTCTTCTCAGGAAACGAAGTCGGCGCACTTCTTCTTGAATACATCTGCCAGCAGAGGATCAAGAAGGGTACAATGCCCGAGAATCCTATCGCTGTAAAGACTATCGTAACAACAGACATCGTAAACCTTATCGGTAAGGAATACGGCGTTGAGATAATCAACGTTCTCACAGGCTTTAAGTTTATCGGCGAGCAGATTGGTCTCCTTGAGGCAAAGGGTGAAGAAAAGCGCTATATCTGGGGATTTGAGGAGAGCTACGGCTATCTTTCAGGCTCATATGTAAGAGATAAGGACGCTGTTGACGCTTCAATGCTTATCTGCGAAATGGCAGCTTACTACCGCACACAGGGCATTACTCTCCTTCAGGCTCGCGAGAATATGTACAAGAAGTACGGTTTCTTCTACCAGACCCTCTACAGCTTCACATTCGAGGGTGCAAGCGGCATGAAGAAAATGGCTGATATCATGGAGAATCTCAGAAACGCTCACCCCACAGAGATCGCAGGTCTCAAGGTAATTCGTTTTGACGACTACAAGCTCAGCACTTCAAAAAATGTCGTAACAGGCGAAGTTACAGAGCTTACCCTGCCCAAGTCGAATGTTCTCGCATTCTTCCTTGAGGGCGGCTCAAAGGTTATCGTTCGTCCTTCGGGTACAGAGCCTAAGGTAAAGGCTTACATCACTTCCAAGCAGGATACACGCGAGGAAGCAGAAGCTATTGAACAGAAGATCTACGCAGACTTCTCCAAGAACATGGAATAATTTGAATAGGGTGAACTTCGGTTCACCCTTGATTATATTCAAAAAAGCGTATGGACAGCACTACATAAAGAATTCGCTGTCATTGCTTTAATAACAGCAGGAGCACAAAATGACAAAAAAAGCTAAAAAATTTCTCCCTTTTACTATAGGAGCACTTTTCGGAGCGATGATCTTTATAGGTATCTTCGGAACAAAAATAATTTCCACCTCAAATATTGAGTGGATCTTTGCCGCTCCGGACGACACCACTCAGCACTACCTTGGCTGGATGTACTACAGGAACACCCCTTGGCAGTTCCCTATCGGAATGACAGAAGGACTCAGCTCTGAGGGAGCTGTCTGTTGCACTTATGCCGATGTTATCCCGCTTTTTGCAGTATTTTTCAAACTGCTTTCGCCTATTCTCCCCGAAACCTTCCAGTATTTCGGACTGTGGGGTATCATCTGCTTTGCCCTTAACGGAGGACTTGGCGCTGTACTTCTCAGCCGCATAAAAAATAATATCATCTTCACTTCGATCGGTTCGCTGTTCTACTCGGTTTTCTTCCCGACTATTACGCGAATCACCCACCACAACGCCCTCGGAGCTATATGGCTGATTATTGCCGCCATGATACTGACGCTCGACTACAAGCGCGAATACAAGCACCGATTCACGCCGATACTTCTGTGGACTCTTGTCTGCGTTCTTGCGGCGGTCATTCACCCCTACTTTATACCGATGGTCTACACCATAATGCTCGGTTATCTTATTCTGCTCGTATTCAAGGAAAAGAAAATTGCTCATGCAGCAGTTACATTTGTGGGTTCTTCAGTTACCGCAGCGGCAAGCCTGTGGATCTTGGGAGCTTTTGAAAAGAACGGCAGTATGACAGACAACGGATTCACCCATTATTCGGCGAATCTCAATACATTTTTCAACGGCTGCGGTATTTCCAAGTATCTCTCTCCGCTGACTATCAATACCGGACAGGGAGAAGGATTCGGCTATCTCGGACTCGGAATGCTCGTGTGCTGTTTCCTTGCGATCGTAACAGCGATCAGCCGCATTGGCAAAAAGGACGGCTCATCGCTTAAATACATTGCTTCATACCTAAAGGAGCACAAGGTTGAGATCTCCGCTCTCGTCGTTGTTTTCCTTGTGGGATTCTTCTGGGCGACAAGCACAAAGGTCACTTTGAATGAACACGTTATCTTCGAGCTGCACCTTTCTGATTTTCTCATGAAAAAGCTCTCGATTTTCCGTGCCTCGGGCCGTTTCATCTGGGGGCCATGCCTCATTGTAATGACGACCGCTCTGTGGATCGTATCTAAGCTTGAATTCAAGACAGCGATCACCGCAGTTTTCATATGCGCGTGGCTCCAGGGCATGGACGTGCGCAGTGTCAGAAACGTCATGCGCGCTCAATACATCAACGCAGAGCCATATGAATACGCCGTAACTGATGAGGAATGGGAAACTATTTCCGGCGGCATAAACGAAGTGGTATTCCTGCCGCTGCCGATGGACTATGTCGCTAAGACAAAACTCTATTATGACTTTGCCCGACCTGCCGCATACGACCATATAAAGCTCAGCAGCTTTATCGTGTGCCGTGCCGATTACGCAACTCTCAAGAGCTATGCAGATGAGCAGTACAGTCTGCTCTCTTCAGGAAAAGGCAGGACCGATGCGCTTTATGTTTTCTTTAAAGAGGAAGATATTCCCAGTGAGGTTGATAATATTATAGTTTATGATATCGGTGAGTACAAAGTTGCAAGAGTTAAAAAATAAAAATATTTCTGATTTCTCTTGACATATCAGAATTTTAATGCTATAATGTAAATCTAATGTATATCAGCACTACTGTCTAAGGTAATTGATGGGCTGCTCGGTTTGCTAATTATTAAGAAAGAGGTGACTATCGTGAAAGAAGGAATCCATCCTACTCTCTACAAGACAACTATTACTTGTCACTGCGGCAACGTAATGGAGACTCTGTCCACTAAGGAGAACATCAAGGTTGAAATCTGTTCTAAGTGCCACCCGTTCTATACCGGCAAGCAGAAGCTCGTTGATACAGGCGGACGTGTTGACAGATTCAAGAAGCGTTTCAATCTGGACAAGTAAAACATTACAGGCGGTCTTTGACCGCCTTTTTGCGTTATAGGTACAATTTATGAATTATTATACAGTTTCCGAGGCGGCAGAAGCCTCCTTCATAGAAAAGCGCTCGGAATTCATCGGTTATATTGCTCCCGTGAAAACCGACGAGGAAGCCGTGAATTTCATCAACACGATCAAAGCTAAACACCGAAAGGCTAAACACAACGTTTATGCGTATATCCTGCGCAAGGATAATATTTCCCGATATTCCGACGACGGCGAGCCGCAGGGTACTGCCGGTGTTCCCGTTCTTGACGTGCTGCAAAAGCGCGGTCTCACCGATGTATGCGTTGTGGTCACACGGTATTTCGGCGGAATCCTCCTCGGCGGAGGCGGACTGGTAAGAGCCTACTCTCACGCCGCCTCACTCGCCTGCGATGCCGCGCATACTATGGATATGTGCCTTTGCCACAGGCTGAAAATATGCACCGACTACGGAATGTACGGCAAACTCACCTACATTCTCCCGAATTTTGAAACGATCACCGTAAACTCCGATTTCGCCGACAGCGTCACTTTAGAACTGCTCGTGCTCTCGAAAAAACTCAGCGCTCTTATAAGCGAAATTACCGAGATAACCAACGGCTCGGCTGAGATAACCGACTGTGGCGAGCTTTTTGAGGATTTTTCATCGGTGAGAAAAATTTCCTGAAAAAATTAAAGGGTTTTTTCGCATTTTTAAGTATAAGTATTATAGAACTGCCGAAAGGGGGAGATTTTTATGACCGTAAGGGAACAGACCGAGATCACAGAAACCGCCATTCTCAGCGAATACGCCTGTACGAGCCTTGACGAAGCCGGCACAAAGCGCGAAAGATTTGAGGAAAAGTGTCCTTACCGCACCGAATTTCAGCGCGACCGCGACAGGATCCTTCACTGCAACTCTTTTCGCCGCCTGAAAAGAAAGACTCAGGTCTTTTTGTCTCCCGTCGGCGACCACTACAGGACGCGCCTGACCCACACACTTGAGGTCTCGCAGATCGCGCGAACCATAGCTCGCGGCATGAGGCTCAACGAAGATCTGACCGAGGCTATCGCACTCGGACACGATCTCGGGCACTCCCCTTTCGGACACTGCGGCGAAAAGGTGCTCAATGACATTTGTCCGCACGGGTTCAAGCACTACCTGCAAAGCGTTCGCGTAGCGGAAGTCCTCGAAAAGGACGGCAAGGGTCTGAACCTTACCCATGCGGTAATAGACGGCATAAAGTGCCATACAAATATGGTCGCTGAAACCCGCGAAGGTCGCGTTGTCCGTCTTGCCGACACCATTGCTTACATAAATCACGACATTGAGGATTCGATACGCGCGGGGATACTTTCTCCCGATTTGCTCCCACGCGACTGTGTGAGAGTTCTGGGCGATACCAAAACCAAGCGCATCACAACGCTCATTGCTTCGGTCATAGAGCACGGTCTGTACGAGATAGATTTTGCTCCCGACATAAGAAAGGCTCACGATGAGCTGAGAGAATTCATGTTTGAAAAGGTATACACCAATCCTGCTGCAAAAGCTGAGGAGGGCAAAGCTGAACTGCTCGTGAAAAAGCTATATGCGTACTACATCGAGCACAGCAATAAGCTGCCTGAACTCTACCACAGGATAATGCAGCAGTCCGATGCTGACCGCGCTGTCTGCGACTACATCTCGGGCATGAGCGATGAGTACGCAGTTGACCTGTATACCGAGCTTTTCGTCCCCAAGTTCTGGAAGTAGGGTGAAAAAATGCCAAGGAACGACGAATTTCTCTATATGCTGCGCAATGCCAACCCAATTGAGACTGTAATGGGCAGCTATGTTCAGCTTATAAGACGAGGCAGGAACTACGTCTGCTCCTGTCCGTTTCACTCAGAAAAAACACCCTCCTGCACGGTTTTTACCGATACGCAGAGCTTTTACTGCTTCGGCTGCGGTGCAGGCGGAGACGTTATTACATTCACAATGAAAATTGAAAATCTCGACTTTACCGAAGCCGTTAAGCTGCTTGCTCAGCGTTCGGGACTTGAGATACCTCAGAATGATTCCGCAGACAGTCAGCTTGCCCACAGAAAGACGCGTATCTACGAAATGAACCGTATAGCGGCGAATTTCTTCTACACCAACCTTTTTAAGGGCAAAGACAAATCAGGTCTGCAATATTTTGCAGGGCGAAAACTCACGCCGCAGACTGTAAAAAAATACGGTCTCGGCTACGCTTCCGACTCATGGGACGAGCTTACAAGACTGCTTTCCGCGAAAGGCTACAGCGATGATGAAATAGTTGACGCGTGGCTGGGCGGACGAAGCAAAAAAGGAAATCTGTTCGATATGTTCCGCCACAGGGTCATGTTCCCGATCATTGATCTGCGCGGAAACATTATCGGATTTGGCGGACGAGTTCTTGACGGCTCACAGCCTAAATACCTGAATACAGGAAATACGCCTGTTTTCAACAAGGGCAATAACCTCTTTTCCATGAACTTCGCCAAAAACGCCGATACCAAGCGGCTTATACTCTGCGAAGGATACATGGACGTTATCGCCGTAAATCAGGCAGGTTTCGAGAACGTTGTTGCAACTCTCGGAACGGCTATCACGCCGGAACAGGCGCGGCTCATAAGCCACTATGCGGAGGAGGTAATTGTCGCCTACGACAGTGACGGAGCCGGTCAGAAAGCCACGCAAAAAGCAATAAATCACTTTGCCGATGTCGGGGTGCGCACCAAGATAATACGCATGGAGGGCGCAAAAGACCCCGATGAGTACATCAAAAAATTCGGCAGAGACCGCTTTCGTATGCTTATTGACGGCTCGTTTGACGCGACCGATTTCATGCTTGACAAGTGCGAAAACGGCATTGACATAAATACAGAGGCTGGACGCGTGGAACTTCTCCAGCGCGCGTCAAAGGTTCTTGCAGGAATCGAATCGCCCCTTGAACGAGAAGTGTATATTTCCCGCACATCAAAAAAGTGCGACATTCCCGTTCAGGTTCTGAAAGCGCATATCGACTCACTGCTTGAGAAGTCAAAACGTGCGCAGAAAAGAAACGAATGGCGCAGCATTACTGCACAGACCACATACATACGCGATGACATAAATCCCGAAGCCGTCCGATGCAAAAAGGAGGCAAGGGCAGAGGAAACAATAATTTATTTCCTGCTGAAACGTCCCGAGGAGTGGGCGGAAACCGAAAAAATCGCTCCTGCCGATATTTTTGTGACCCCTTTCAACAAAAGGGTCTACTCGGCAATACTTGAGCGAATGAAAAACTGCGAAAATTTCTCGCTTTCTTCACTCAACAATGATTTTTCTGAGGCAGAAATGGGAAGAATAAGCGGAATAGCAGCAAAAAACAGAGAAATCACAGTCAGCCGCGAAGTTGTCAACGACTGCGCCGCTGTACTGAGAAACAGCAATACACGAACGTCAGATGAACTCAGCAACGAGGATCTGATCAGCATTTTCAGAGCGAAAAGTCAAAAATAGGAGGACTCTTTATGGAAAACAAAAAAACTACTATCGAAGCTCTTCTTGATAAGGGTAAGGCAAACGGCAGACTGACTACCAAGGAAATTACAGATGCCCTTGAGGAGCTTGATTTTGACGTCGATCAGATCAACACCTTTTATGACAACTGCGAAAGCCTCAACATTGAGATCGTTGAGGACATGAACATTGACGCAGACCTGAAGATCGGTCTTGATTCAAACATGACGGACGACCTCGAAATGGCGCTCTCAACCGAGGGTATTGCCATTGACGACCCCGTTAAGATATACCTCAAGGAAATCGGCAGAGTTCCGCTTCTCACCACAGAGGAGGAGATAGAACTCGCGCAGAGAATGGCTAAGGGTGATTCCTATGCCAAAAAGAGACTTTCCGAGGCAAATCTCCGTCTTGTTGTTTCTATCGCAAAGAAGTATGTCGGCAGAGGAATGCAGTTCCTTGACCTCATTCAGGAGGGAAATCTCGGTCTTATCAAGGCTGTAGAGAAATTCGACTACACAAAGGGATTCAAGTTCTCGACATATGCTACATGGTGGATACGTCAGGCTATCACCCGTGCTATTGCCGATCAGGCAAGAACTATCCGTATCCCCGTCCATATGGTGGAAACGATAACCAAGGTAAAGAAGATCTCCAGCCAGCTTCTCCACGAAAACGGTCACAACCCGACGCCCGAGGAGATCGCGGACAAGCTCAATATGCCGGTAGACAAGGTTCACGAAATAATGCGTGTGGCTCAGGATCCCGTTTCTCTCGAAACTCCTATCGGTGAGGAGGAGGACAGCCACCTCGGTGACTTTATTCCCGATGACGATGCTCCCGCTCCTGCTGAAGCAGCTTCTCACACTCTCCTCAAGGAGCAGCTCAACGAAGTTCTCTCAACGCTTACGGATCGCGAGGCAAAGGTGCTCAAACTCAGATTCGGTCTTGAGGACGGTAAATCACGCACTCTTGAAGAAGTGGGTCAGCGCTTTGATGTTACCCGTGAGCGTATACGTCAGATCGAGGCTAAAGCTCTCAGAAAGCTCCGTCACCCAAGCAGAAGCAAAAAGGTAAGAGATTTTCTGGAATAATCGAATAAAAACTGCCGCCGTGTTTCGTAAATCGGAACACAGGCGGCTTTTTTATGCCGACAAGCGTATTTTTGCCCTGATCTTGGAAAAGATAACTGTTACAGTGTATTTGCGGATTTGTGCAGAAAATGTGAATTTTCCAAAATGGTATTGACAAATGCTATTTTTGACTGTATAATGAAGTCAGGATATAGATTTAGTTCAATTTAATTATGCTAAATCTATATTTGTGCAGTAACCGAATTCCCTCTATCTGTCGGGATCTGCTGCAAAAAACGAACGGAGGCGGTAAATATGAGAACCGATATCGCGATAATAGGCAGCGGCCCTGCCGGGATCTCCGCAGCTATAACCGCAAAGGCTCGCAATAAAAGCATACTGCTTTTCGGTGGCAACGGAATAAGCGAGAAGATAGGCAAGGCGCACCTTATAAGAAATTATCCCGGTCTGCCCGAAATTTCGGGAGCTGAACTGGAAAAAGCCTACAGCAGACATCTAGCGGCAATGGGCCTTTCAATCACGCAGGAGCAAGTTATTGCCGTTTACGATATGGGCGACCGCTTTACGCTCCAGACGACGGCAGGTATGTACGAATCCGAAACAGTCATACTCGCCACGGGAGCAGTTCTCGGCAAGCCGCTCGTTGGCGAAATTGAATTTCTCGGCAAGGGCGTGAGTTACTGCGCGACCTGCGACGCGTTCCTTTACAAAGGTAAAACTGTCGCCGTTCTCGGATACAATGACGAAGCAGTATCGGAAGCGGAATTTCTCGCGGAAACCTGCCAAAAAGTCTTGTATCTGCCGCTAAAGAAAAAAGCCGGATCTAAGAGGGATAATATTGAAGTGATTCCGGACAAGCCACTTGAAATAATCGGCGATAAGAAAGTAACTACCCTCAGAACAGATAAGGGCGATATAGCTGTGGACGGCATTTTCATTTTGAGGAACGCTGTAGCTCCCGACAAACTTGTTCCGGGACTTGAAACAAACGGCGCGCACATCGCCGTAAACGCGCAAATGGCAACAAATATCAACGGCTGCTTTGCCTGCGGAGACGCTGTCGGAACTCCCTATCAATACATCAAGGCGGCAGGTCAGGGCAATATTGCTGCATTATCAGCAGTTTCATATATATCAGAAAAGAAAAAAGGAGAGTAAAGTTATGGTAAAGGTAATCAAAAACAACGACATCTCGGAGATACTCGAAAAGGACTTTGCAATAGCAGACTTCAACGCGGTATGGTGCGGGCCGTGCAGAATGCTCGGGCCTGTTTTGAATGAAATTTCCAACGAACGCAGTGACGCAGCTTTTTACGGTATCGACTCCGATGATAACGCAGATATTGCAGAGGAATACGAAATACAGAGTATTCCCACGCTTATCGCGTTCAAAAACGGCAAGGAAGTCGGCAGAACGGTTGGATTTCGTCCAAAGGCACAGCTTAACGCGTGGATAGATTCATTGAAATAACGCAAAATGCTCCCCCTCGGATCGAGGAGGAGCATTTTTGAATTTAAGAGTATGAGATCTGTTTATCGCTGCCGATAATGCCGATATAGGTTTTTCCGCAGTTCAGCGTAAGCTCGCTGCCTGAGAAGTCATAGAGCTTGATAGGCGCGGTTTCGGACGATTTTTCCCAAGTGAGCTGCTCAATGCCGCCGTTCGAGACATAATATCCCATTCCGCCAGAAAGCTCAACGTCCATCAGGTAATTGTTCTCGCGCGGATAAACTAATGTTTGCAGAATGAGAACATTCTCAAAACTAAGCTGTGTGCCTGTGCGCTGATCCATGTGCGGTTCGCCCGAATGGAGTTTCTTATACTCGCCGCTCGTCTCGTCATATTGGAACGTACTGTAATACGAACCCGAGAAATTCAGCGTGACCTCCTGAGCATTTTCTCCCTGCGGAATTATTTTTTCGTCCTCTGACGCAAAATTAAACAACGGCTGATCGTAATAGTCCAGCAATTCGGTTCTTATCCCCTGATTTTCCAATACTTCGGGAAGCTTTGGGCCGTCAAGGTAGCCGGTGTGCTCCTGAGCATACGTCCTTTCGCGTTCGGAATCCCGGAAATAGAGCGAGCCGTAATACTGACCACCGTCAAGGTGATCTATTCCGGTGCGCTCCAGTGTCTCTTTAGCGATAGTCTGGTCGAGTCCCCAGTGGCAATAGATCGCGTCCATGCCGAGACAAAGGATCGGGTAATAGTAGCGACAGCTTCTCACGGAGCAGACCTCCGGCACATCGGCGTAGTTTGCATAAACTGCCATAAGACGCGTGATTCCGCCCTCTACGGGAAGCTCGTAAATTATGTCCGCCTCTGCTATGCCATATTGCGGCAAAGCTCCTTTCAGGTTATTCACCATGACCGCCACAGGACGCTTTCCTACGGCAGACTCAGCATGGCCGAGTTCACCGGTAAGCGGATTTCTGTACGGTGAAATTTCAGGGTCAGTTACCGCCTCTGTTTCGCTTTCGGTCACATCTTCGGCAGATGATTCCGAAACAGCAGTTGTCTTGGCAATAGTTCCGTTCTGAACGGTATTCGGAACAGTGGTCTTTTGCGAACCACAGCCCGTTAATGCGGCAAGGCAGCAAAGCACTCCCGCAGAAATTATTCTCTTTATCATAATTTTCCCTCGGTTATAAATATGAAAACAAACCGCACGAAAGTGCTCACGCACATCAGCGGTGTTGCTAAACAAGTTTTTGCTTATTATACCACAAATTAGTGAAAATGTCAAATAAAGTCTTTTTAACTAATAATGGGATTCTAAAGGGTTGATAACCCTTTAGCGGATTCCAAAGGC
>UQEM01000029.1 GCA_900540005.1 uncultured Ruminococcus sp. | reverse complement strand
TACGAGATGACGTCGAGTCTCGTGGGCTCGGAGATGTGTATAAGAGACAGCGTGTATATAATATAATATCACAAAAATCAGTACAATTCAATAAAAACACTTGATTTTTTTTTATTTTAAGTTTATAATATGTGTATAACCCAAAGACTGAGAGAGTAGGTCTGCTTATTATGTCTCAGAGAGGGCTGCGTCTGCTGAAAGCAGCCTGTCATAGGAAAGACCGAAGTTCACTCACGAGGGGTGCTGCTGAAAAGGGGAAGTCCTTGGCATGGGATATGCCCGCTCTGTAGGCGGCAACGTAGGTCTGCGTTAAAGGCAAGAGAGTGTCGGCTCTCCTGACAATGGGTGGTAATAAGCAAGGTTTTACGTCTTGTCCTGTTGGACAGGACTTTTTTATTTATGCAGACACAATGCAGCAAGGACTGCAAATATTATTCAGGAGTTGAAAAAATTGAAAGAACAACTGGAAAAAATTCAGGCGCAGGCTATGCAGGAACTCTCTGAGTGCGGCGATATTAAGGCGCTTGACGATCTGAGGATCAAGTTCCTCGGCAAAAAGGGAGAACTCACTGCGATACTCAAGCAGATGGGCAAGCTCACACCCGAGGAAAGACCCGTTATCGGTCAGCTTGCAAACAAGGTGAGAAGCGGTATCGAGGAGGCTCTGACAAGCAGGCTCAATTCGCTCAAGGCAGCCGCTCAGGAGGCTAAACTCAAGGAGGAGACAATAGACATCACTCTCCCCGGAAAGTACGCTCCGTTCGGCAAGCTTCATCCGCTTACAAAGGTGGAGAATGAGATACGCGAGATATTCATGGGAATGGGCTTTGAGATAGCGGATGGCCCTGAGATAGACGATGATTACCACGTTTTCGAGGCTCTTAATCTGCCCCCCGATCACCCTGCAAGAGATACTCAGGATACATTCTACATCGAGGGCACAAATGAGACTGTCCTTCTCCGTACACAGACTTCATCGGTTCAGGTTCACGTTATGGAGAATCAGAAGCCGCCTATCCGCATTATTTCGCCCGGCAGAGTTTTCCGCTCGGACGCAGTTGACGCTACACACTCACCGCTTTTCCACCAGATAGAGGGACTTGTTGTTGATAAGGGCATTACCATGTCAGATCTCAAGGGAACTCTTGAAATGCTGATGAAAAAGCTCTACGGCAATAACTGCAAGCTGCGTTTCCGTCCCCACCACTTCCCGTTCACAGAGCCGAGCTGCGAAGTAGATATAAGCTGCTTCAACTGCGGCGGCAAGGGTTGCTCAATGTGCAAGGACGAGGGCTATATCGAACTTCTCGGAGCAGGAATGGTTCACCCGAAGGTTCTCGAAAACTGCGGCATAGACAGCAATGAATATTCGGGATTTGCATTCGGTCTCGGTCTTGAGCGCATGGTTATGGGACGTTACGACATCAATGATCTCCGTCTGCTTTATGAGAACGATGTAAGATTCTTAGAGCAGTTCTGATGTTTGACCGAAGCAGAAATATAATAACGTTTTCGGTTGTTTTTATTATTTTTGACGCTTTAGCTGCGCTTGTGATCGCTTTTTCAAGTACCGGACGAAATTCCGTTAAAACCATACTTATCGTATGTACGGTTATTGCATTGCCGTTCATGACTGCGGTTTTACGGCACAGCATATACATTCTCAGACTGAAAAAATTCCTCGCCGAACTTCCGGAAGAGCCGGAACATTACTTCCGCAAAAGCTCTTATCAGATGAAAGACAGATTTTATTGGTTTTCGGATCATTTTTTCGACATGAGAAAATTACGGAAAGTTCCATATGAAAAAATCAGATCGATAACTGTTGATACTGCATCTGTTGGTTTGGGAAGAGTAAGATTCGGTTCTGTCAGACGAGGTCCGCTCATTCCGTTCAGCTTCAGCTATGTAATAAGAGTCAACTACGGATTCAGAAGCACGTCAATAACCGTCAGTGGCAGCGAGAGACTGTGTCGAAGCGTGATAAAGCGTTTTACGAAAAGAAATAATAATATCAAAGTTTATAACGAACCATAAAACAGAAAGGAAAAAGCTATGAATTTATCCATGAAATGGCTCGCCGACTACGTTAAAGTCGATGTGCCGATAAAGGACTACTGCCACGCTCTTACAATGAGCGGTTCTAAGGTAGAATGCTATGAGGAAGAGGGAAAGTCGATTTCTAAGGTAGTTGTCGGAAAGATCCTCTCAAAGGCTCAGCATGAAAATGCAGACGCGCTCTTTGTTTGTCAGGTAGACATCGGCGCGGACGCTCCTGTCCAGATAGTTACAAATGCTAAAAACGTAAAAGAGGGCGACCTCGTTCCCGTTGCGCTCGATGGAGCTGTTCTCCCCGAGGGTAAGATAAAGAAGTGCAAGATGCGCGGTGTTGAAAGCTTCGGTATGTTCTGCGGACTCGATACTCTCGGCCTTACGGCTCATGACTTCCCGTATGCAGACCCTGAGGGAGTTTTCGTTATCGAGGAGGACTGCGAGCTTGGACAGGATATCCACTCGGCTATCGGCCTTGACGATACTTCCGTTGAGTTTGAGATCACCTCGAACCGTCCCGACTGTCTCAGCGTTATCGGTCTTGCAAGAGAGACCGCGGCTACTTACAATCTGCCGCTTAATATAAAAGCTCCCGAATACAAGGGCGTTGATGGTGACGTTAATGAGCTTCTCAAGGTTGACATTATCAACACGGAAAAGTGCAAACGCTACTGTGCCGGTATAGTAAAGAACGTTAAGATCGGACCTTCACCGCGCTGGATGAGAGAGAGACTCCGTGCAAGCGGCGTTCGTCCTATCAATAACTTCGTTGATATCACAAACTATGTAATGCTTGAATACGGTCAGCCAATGCACGCATTTGACCTTCGCTATGTTGAGGGCAGCCACATAAATGTCCGCAACGCCAAGAACGGCGAGAAGATAATGACTCTTGACGGAGTGGAGCGCACTCTCACAGAGGATATGCTCGTTATTGCTGACGAGAAGAAACCCGTTGCCGTTGCAGGCGTTATGGGCGGCGAATACAGCGGTATCATGGACGACACGACCACTGTTGTATTTGAGTCGGCTTACTTTGAGCCTACACAGGTAAGACGCACGTCAAAGGCGCTCAAACTCAAGTCGGACGCTTCTGCGCGCTACGAAAAGGGCGTTGATCCGCTTATTTCCATGACCTGCCTTAAAAGAGCGTTTGAACTCGTTGAACTGCTCGGAGCAGGCGAGGTTCTCAACACAGTGATCGACTGCGATCACACCGATCACAAGCCCTCTGAGGTCGAATTCAGCCCCGAGTGGATAAATAATTTCCTCGGAACGGATATCTCCGAGGCTGACATGAAGGAATACCTTGGCAGGCTTGACTTCACATTCGAGGGCGGCAAGGTAGTTGCTCCGTCATTCCGTATCGACATTGAGTGTAAGGCTGATATTGCCGAGGAGGTCGCGCGTATCTACGGTTACAACAACATTCCTTCGACGGATTTCCGCGGCGTTGCAAGAGCCGAGTTCACTGAGGAGCAGAAGTTTATCCGTACTCTCAGAAATGCCGCAGTAGCTCTTGGCGGATATGAGATAGCAACATACTCGTTTGTATCTCCCAAGTACTTTGACAAGATAAAGCTTCCGCAGGACAGCAAGCTCCGCAATGCTATTAAGATAGTAAATCCTCTCGGCGAGGACACAAGCGTTATGAGAACATCTATCATTCCCTCTGTTCTTGACGTTCTCTCGTTCAATTACAACAACCGAAACGAAAAGGCTTGTCTCTTTGAAATAAGTAAGGAGTATCTGCCTGCCTCCGAGGAAAAGCCTTTCATTAACGGAAATATCCTCGCAAACAGCGGCAAGGAAAAGCATCGTTACAGCTATTCGCTCCCTGACGAGCCGCAGAGACTCACAGTCGGTATGTACGGCGGCGAGGCTGACTTCTACGCGCTCAAGGGCATGATAGAGCAGCTTCTCGGTGAGATGAAGATAGACGGCTATGAGTATATACGCGCAGTTGACAGCGATGCTTTCGATGAGAAATTCGCATTCCATCCGGGCAGAAGCGCAGTTATCATGCGTGACGGAAAGGCTCTCGGAATCCTCGGCGAGATCCACCCCGAGGTTCAGGAGACGTACGGTATCGGCGTAAAGACTTACGTTGCAAAGCTCAATATTCCTGAGCTTATGGAGTCTGCCGCAGGAAAGATCACTTATCAGCCGCTTCCGAAATTCCCTGCAACCACACGCGACCTCAGCGTTATCTGTGATGACGAGATACCTGTTGCAGAGCTTGAAAAGGCTATCAAGGGCGCAGTTGGCAAGATCCTTGAAAAGGTCACACTCTTTGACGTTTACAAGGGAAAGCAGATAGAGGACGGCAAGAAGAGCGTTTCATATTCGATTTCAATGCGTTCACACGACGGCACGCTTACCGACGAGCAGGCTGACGGCGCAATGAAGAGAGTCCTCAAGGCACTCTCCGCGATCGGCGCAGAGCTGAGAAGCTGAGATCTGCGGCTTTAATGTAAAAAATACGACCCGAGAGGGCCGTATTTTTTGCGGTATTTACTTGGTTATCATTGAATTAGCGTAGTATGTGAGTATCACGGAAGCGTCTATCGAGTTGATGATCCCGTCATTGTTGTAGTCCGCAACAGACTTATCAAACTTCATTGTGGGAGTCTGATCTGTCATCATAATTGCGAAATAAGTGAGGATAGCCGAAGCGTCTACCGCGTTGACGATACCGTCGCCGTTTACATCGCCCAGCGATTTGGGTTCGTCATCATCAAGCGCTATGAACTTAATTCCATAGTTTATTGCGTATTCCTCAGCAACTGAGCCTTTGTAGCCTGAAATGGTGATACTAGAATCAAAAGCTAAGAGGTCAATTGCTGAAACAGATTTAGGAATGGTAATGCTTTTCAGTAAAGGACAGTTAGCAAAAGCATTTATACCAATATATGTAAGTGAATCAGAAAGAGTTACACTTGATAGGACGGTACAATCCATGAAGCTATAATTGGATATTCCTGTAACTGAATCCGGAATTTCTATGTTTGTAAGAGAACTGCATCCCTCAAATGATGACATTTGGATATCTGTAACTGAATCAGGAATTTGTATGTCTGTAAGCGAACTGCAATGATAGAACATTCCTGCCGGAATAATTTCAATTGCATTTGGAAGAGTAACTTTTTCGAGCTTACTGCAATTATTAAACGCGCCGCTGCCAATTGATGTTACGGAATCTGGAATATATATGCTGATAATTTCAGTACACTCATCAAATGCCATATCTTTGATTTGGGTAACTGTTACACCGTTTATCTCTGACGGTATAACAATGTCTGTGTCTGAGCCGTTA
This sequence comes from uncultured Ruminococcus sp., assembly GCA_900540005.1. Taxonomy (GTDB): domain Bacteria; phylum Bacillota; class Clostridia; order Oscillospirales; family Ruminococcaceae; genus Ruminococcus; species Ruminococcus hominiciens. The sequence goes on along the minus strand of UQEM01000029.1, from coordinate 15,625 downwards.
TACTTGGTGATAGTTCCTGTTGCTGAGTCGAACTCAAAGCTTTCTGCTGATGTTTCAGCGCTTGCCGTAATAGATGTCGGAGCAGTGCCGCTGTACGGAATATTGATTCCGACAGCGGTAACGCTTAATGCGGCGGCAAGAGCTATTATTTTTTTGATCTTCATTTTATGCCCTCTTTTACCTGTGTATTGCTTTACTTGGTTATCATTGAATTAGCGTAGTATGTGAGTATCGCGGAAGCGTCTATCGAGTTGATGATCCCGTCATTGTTGTAGTCCGCAACAGACTTATCAAACTTCATTGTGGGAGTCTGATCTGTCATCATAATTGCGAAATAAGTGAGGATAGCCGAAGCGTCTACCGCGTTGACAATTCCGTCGCCGTTTACATCGCCCATGAGCTTGGTGGAGTAATTTCCTGCAACTTTCGTGAATGTTGCAAGCGGAACTTCGGGATAGTCAGCCTTGTCTGCAATGCTTTCATAAACAGATGAGAGGAGACCGTTGTCGTCGTGGTAGATCCCGATAGTATCAAGTATCTTTGCGGCAATTGCGAGATGACCCTTCTGGTTCGGGTGAATGTCAGCGTCCTTTATCTCAACTGCGGGCTGGTTGTCAATGAAGTAGTAAGCGTGGCCGGGATTGCTGTCGCTCTGTGATTCGCCGTCCTTAAGTGCGTCAAATTCCGAAAGGATATCTGCAACCTTAACATTGTCGTATGATGTGGCGATGTTGTCAATGCATTCCTTGTAATTCTTCATTACCTTGGCGAACTTTGTTCTTACAATGCCGAGCATATTTGCATATGTGCTGTTTGCGCCGTAGCGGTTTGTAAGATATTCGGGGGAAAGCTCCAGCGGATTGTAAATTGACTGGATAATAATTGTTGCATCAGGGTTTATAGCCTGAAGATCCTCAACTGCTGTCTTGAGGTTGGGGATAATGTGGTTGATGATGTAGCCGTCATAGGTTTCGTTGGATATGCGCAGGTGGCTTGTGAGCATTGTGAGCTGATTGGAAAGTTCAAGGATATTGTTAGTGCTTGCATTTGCAAATTCCATCATGCCGCCCTTGCCGCGCAGATTTACGATGTTCATTACGTCCTGAAGCGTTGGATCTTCGGGAATATCGGCGGCAGTATAGCCATCGTTAAGGAAGTTGTAGCCCGAGACATTTTTATTTGCCGCATAGTTGAGAAGATACTTTGACGAGTACTTGATGATGTCATTGCCGCCTGCCGAGATTATGATGTACTCCGCGTCGGAAACAACAGTTTTCTGAGCCGAATCAAGATTCTCGATAACTGTTACAAGGTCGTCTGTGGTATCGCCCGAAACAGCGTAGTTGGTTGCAGTTCCGCCGAGGTAGTCCGCGCAGATCTCGCCGTAGTTGTGTTCAACGTATCCTGCTCTTGTGTAGCCTTCGGCTATGCTGTCGCCGAAAAGTACGAAATCGCCGTCTGTGTCTGCTGCACTGCTGATAACGGACGAAGTAAGCGCTGTGCCGGCAGTACCGAGAGCCATAACGGCTGAAACTGCCAATGATAAAAACTTTTTCATGTATATCCTCCTGTTTGTCCCTGTCGGGAATTTTAGAATCTGCCTGCACCGAAAGCTCAGTGCGGACAACTTATGTTATGACAGCTCCGCGAAACGCAGGCTGCTCCTATATGCTGATTATATAATATTTTACATCTCATGTCAAGCAGAGCGATTCTGCCAAGTGCGCTGCGGAGACGAAAAAAGGGACACCGAACGGTGTCCCTTTTGATATGATCTTTACATAAGCTCACAGATAAGATTGGAGAATTCAACAGGATTTTCAATGCTGATTCCCTCAATAAGGAGAGCCTGTGTGTAGAGAAGCTGTGCATACTTGGCAAGCTTTTCCTTATCGCCAGCCTCGCTGATAGCCTTGAGCTTGTTGAAGATCTCGTGCTCGGGGTTGATTTCAAGAACCCTCTGCGCGTGGATCTTCTGATCTGTCGGCATAGAATTGAGAACTTTTTCCATTTCGAGTGAGATATCGCCCTCGCTTGTGAGGCATACGGGGTGAGATTTAAGTCTCTGTGAGAGAATGACCTTAGTAACCTTGCCGTCAAGAGCTGCTGCGAGTTCTTTGAGAAGGCCTGAGTTTTCCTCCTCCTTAGCCTTTATCTCCTCCTGCTTTTCGGTGTTCTCGATTCCAAGATCATCTGCTGAAACCGAGCGGAATTCCTTATCCTTATATTCGCGGAGCGACTTTATCGCGAACTCGTCTACATTGTCCGTGAGATAGAGTATCTCAAAGCCCTTGTCCTTGACAAGCTCGGTCTGCGGGAGCTGCTCGATACGCGCAATGCTGTCGCCGACTGCATAGTAGATGTACTTCTGCTCTTCGCCCATTCCCGTAACATATTCGTCAAGCGTTACGAGCTTGTTCTCCTTGGAAGATGTGAACATGAGCAGATCCTGAAGCTTGTCCTTGTGCATACCGTAGTCGCTGTAGATTCCGTACTTGAGCTGGAGACCGAATGCCTTCCAGAATTCCTCGTACTTTTCTCTGTCGTTGCGCAGCATCTTTTTCAGTTCGTTGCTGATAGTCTTTTCAATGCTCTTGGCAATGACTTTGAGCTGACGGTCGTGCTGGAGAAGTTCACGCGAAATATTGAGCGAGAGGTCGTCAGAATCCACAAGACCCTTTACAAAGCTGAAATAGTCGGGAAGAAGATCTGCGCACTTGTCCATGATGAGAACGCCGTTTGAGTAGAGCTGGAGTCCCTTTTCGTACTCCTTTGAGTAATAGTCAAAGGGAGCTTTTGATGGGATATAGAGCAGAGCGTCATAATTTGCATTGCCCTCGTTCTTGACGTGTGCGTATTTGAGCGGCTCGCTGTAATCAAAGAACTTCTCGGTGTAGAAGTGCTTGTAGTCCTCGTCCTTGAGTTCGTTCTTGTTTTTCTTCCAGAGCGGAACCATGCTGTTGAGAGTTTCGACTTCGATGTAATCCTCGTATTCCGGAGCCTTGCCCTCTTTCTTTTCCTCCTCGGTCTGATCCTTGGGACGGCTGTGTGTTACCTCCATTTTAATGGGGAAACGGATATAGTCGGAGTACTTCTTTACGAGTGACTTTATCCTGTACTGGTCGAGAAATTCGGAGTAGTTCTCATCGTCTGTGTCATCAAGGAGTTCAAGGATGATTTCAGTTCCTGCGGATCCCTTGCTGTCCTCGGTGATAGTGTAGCCGTCAACACCCTCTGACTCCCAGCGGTAAGCCTTGTCGCTGCCGTAAGCCTTTGAAATAACGGTTACTTTCTTTGCGATCATGAAAGCCGAGTAGAAGCCTACGCCGAACTGACCGATTATCTGGTTGTCCTCATCGAGCTTGTTTTCGTTCTTGAATTTGAATGAACCGCTGTTTGCGATAGTACCGAGGTTGTTTTCGAGTTCCTCCTCGGTCATACCTATACCGTTATCTGCGATCTTCAATGTGCGGGTATCCTTATCGGCGGTTATCCATATAGCGAAATCGTCCTTGTTAAGACCGACCTTGTCATCGGTAAGAGACTTGAAGTAGAGCTTGTCGATAGCATCGCTTGCATTTGAGATGAGCTCTCTCAGGAAAATCTCCTTATGTGTGTAGATAGAATGAATCATCATGTCAAGGAGTCGCTTGGACTCAGCCTTGAACTGTTTGGTTTCCATATAATCATCTCCATAGCATTTTATGGCAATTCAACAAAATACTGCATCAAAATATGGCAATTCAGACCCCACGCGCATTATTTTATTGGATCGCTATAGTAGTTTTTAGCACTCTCTGTCTATGAGTGCTAAATTTAGTATATATCTTTGGAAATACAAAGTCAAGGATAGCACGAAATATTTACAATTTGTTCACAATATGTTGCCGATGACTTCCTTATTATATATAGTATAAAAAATTCTGAAAAAGGGGTTGACAAATCATAATTGTGGTGATATAATATATTCATACCAATCATATAGGAAATATAGAAAATGAAGAACGGGGTGAATCTGATGGTTACTATCAACTGCAAACGATGTTGAAGCTCAATAACCACTCTCAGGGATCCATTCGCGGCTTTAAGGCATTATCTGTTTATTCCCTTGAAGCTTATAACCAAGTACATAAATAACATTTTTATATAAAGGAGAAATTATCATGAAAACTTATCAGAAGATCACAGACCTTATCGGAAATACACCCCTTCTTGAACTCACAAACCTCGAAAAGAAATTCGGTCTTGAGGCTACGCTCCTCGCAAAGCTTGAATACTTCAACCCCGCAGGAAGCGTTAAGGACAGGATCGCAAAGGCTATGGTCGATGATGCAGAGGCTAAGGGACTTCTTAAACCCGGCAGCGTGATTATTGAGCCTACAAGCGGAAACACAGGTATCGGTCTTGCTTCCGTTGCAGCTTCAAGAGGATACAGACTTATTATCACAATGCCTGAGACCATGAGCGTTGAGCGCAGAAATCTTATGAAGGCTTACGGCGCTGAGCTTGTTCTTACAGAGGGCGCAAAGGGCATGAAGGGCGCTATTGCAAAGGCTGAGGAGCTTGCAAAGGATATCCCCAACAGCTTTATTCCTTCTCAGTTCTCAAATCCTGCAAATCCTGCTGTTCACGAGAGAACGACCGGTGTTGAGATCTGGAACGATACAGACGGCAAGGTAGATATTTTTGTTGCAGGTGTAGGTACAGGCGGAACTATCAGCGGTACAGGCGCTTACCTCAAGTCACAGAATCCCAATGTTAAGGTAGTTGCTGTAGAGCCTAAGAGCTCACCCGTTCTTTCAAAGGGTACAGCAGGTCCTCACAAGATCCAGGGTATCGGCGCAGGATTCGTTCCCGATACTCTCAACACAAAGATCTACGATGAGATCATTACTGTTGAGAATGAGGACGCTTTTGAGACAGGCAGAAGTATTGCGAGAAATGACGGCGTACTCGTTGGTATTTCTTCAGGTGCAGCCGTATGGGCAGCTATCCAGCTTGCTAAGCGTCCTGAGAACAAGGGCAAGGTTATCGTTGCGCTCCTTCCCGATACAGGTGAGAGATATCTCTCAACTCCCATGTTTGAATAATTTTTCCTTAAAATTCCAATAACCTCCAAATAATAATAAAGCTCCGACTGCGATTTTACTTGCAGTCGGAGCTTTTTGGCGTGAAGCGTTTCTTATATGCAGTAGTCGTTTCCGTAGAGCGATGAGCCATGGTTGATGATGTCCTGTATGGTGATACTGTCAAGATAATCGGTGACGTGCTTGTAGAGACCCTCCCAGACGTAGAGCGTTGAACACTCGGCAGAACGCGGACATTCGTTTACAGGCGGTTCGAGACAGGCTACGGGAGCAAGACTGCCTTCCGTTGCGCGGAGAACATCTCCGACAGTGATTTCATCAGGCTTGTTTGCGAGCATATAACCGCCCTTGTTTCCACGGTTTGTTTTGAGAAGTCCGCTCTTATTCATAAGCGGAACGATCTGTTCAAGATATTTTTTCGAGATAGACTGTCTTTCAGCAATGTCCTTGAGCGAAATAAATCCGTCCTCATAATGAAGTGCAAGGTCGCACAGCATTCGCAGAGCATATCTGCCTTTTGTTGAAATTTTCATTATTATTCCTCCGTAAAGTTTTGTACCGTATTTGAATTTTCTGTTACTATAATTATAACATAGGTTTAGTATGTTTTCAAGTGAAAATCATATTATTTTAATATGGTTTTATATTTTTCATTAGAATTTGCCGAAACTCAGCCTTTTTAGTGATAACTAACAAAACTGCCTTGATTTTGTCGGGGCACTGTGATATAATACAGACAACAGGGACAATGTTCCCGAAACAAAACGGAGGTATATTATTATGGCATATGTAATTTCAGATGAGTGCTTGAGCTGCGGTGCTTGCGAGCCCGAGTGTCCTGTAAACGCTATTTCAGAGGGCGACGGCAAATATGTTATCGATGCTGATGCTTGCGTAGAGTGCGGCGCTTGTGCAGGTGTTTGTCCTGTTGGAGCTCCTCAGGCTGAATAATCAAAGCGAATGCAAAGAGCAGTTCCGAAAGGGACTGCTCTTTTAAGTTAAAAGGACTGCCGAGTATCGTTGGCAGTCCTTTTTTGCGTTATTCGGTTTTTGAGTTCTTGGGAGTATCGGTGCACGATGCGCAGGAAGCTCCTGATGCTGCCCAGAAAATCGGGGCAAACGCTATGCTGCTACAGCTTATGATGAACATCAGCGCTCCGCTCAGAGTAATGAGGAAAATAGCAAGAGCCACGCCGCTGCGCTGCTGCCTTAGTTTTTTTAAGCCAATAAAGAGAATTGAGACAACTGCGGCGATAAGCGCTATAAGTGACGGTATACCGCGTGTTGCAGCTATGTAGAGATACTCGTTGTAGCACTTGTCAAATATGTTTTTGTTGGTTACGATAACGTCTGAAATGTCCGACTCGGGGGGAAGTCCGTTGAATGTGGTTATCTGCGGATAGGCAAGCTGCTCCGGACCTGTTCCTGTAAGGGGAGAGTTTTTCATCAGCTTTACCGTTTTGTCGTTCATGTAGAGGTAAACGTCAAGTCCGCTGTCAAGGTTTATCGTGTCGGTGTTGACGTCCGAGCCTGCTGATATCCTCATGTAGGAATCCGCCCACCAGACTATGCGACCGTCATAAAGCTTGTAGGAGCTGAGGTTGCCTATCGCGCCGCAGTTCACGAGAAGTACAGGCAGCATGGCGGGAATGATTACAGCAAGCACTGAGAGAAGTCGGATTTTCGGAGCTTTTGTCAAGATAACTGAGATCAATGCGGCGATGATCGTGAGAATGAGTCCGCATATGCCGATGAACGAATAGGTGAACATCATTGTGAACGAGCACAGTGCCGCTGTCACAATGAAGAATATCCTGCGCTTTTTGTTTTGGCAGCATACTGCGCCGATGAGTGCGGCTGTCATTGAAAAAGTCAGCGTTACCGCTAAGAATACCGGTGACTGAGAGAGTCCCGAAGCGGCATTTGCTCTTATGCTCAGAGACAGGAATTTGTAGTGTCCGAGTTTGGGGACGAAGATCTGCAAAATTCCCCATACGGCGTTGAGAAGTCCGGCGGCGGTGATTCCGTCAAGGAGCGAGCGCAGAGCCTTTTCACGCTTTACCGAGGCTGCCGTAATGAAGAAGCCAAGATAAAACAGCGTTGAGAGAACTCCTTCGCCGCGCTGTGAAAATCCGTAGAGTGAGACGGACTTGTCATAGGAATTTAAAAGCGAAATTACCGACCACGCGAGAAATACGGCGAGAGCACATACGGGAACAAGAACGTTTTTGCCGATGTAATGCTTGATGAGGGCGATAAGAGCGAGTATCATGCAGAAAACTCCGGCAATGGAAAGTCCTGCCGCAGCGATTGAATAGGACGAGCTGCCTGATACTGCCGAAATTATCTCAGCTATCGCTGTGAAAACGAATACGAGAAAACAGGTTGCCGTAAGCCCTATGGAAGCGAGTTTTGAGTACTGCTCCTCGGTCATGTTAAGAATGAAGTTTGAATTTTCTGATGAATTGAATAAGGTTTTTGTCTCTTTTTTATTATTTGCCATGGTTAAGCCTTTCTTTCGGGATTTATGAATCATCATTGACAATATAATAAATTATACCAAATAAGAGCCGCAAAAGCAATTGATAACGGAGTATTTCGGTTTGTTGCACAAACATTTGTATGCTGTTTCGGCAGAATATACAAATGCTCCGCAGCGGTCAACTGCGGAGCATTCACTTATTTCTTTTCGATATTGATTATGATAGAGTTTGTGCCGTCGCTCTTGTCTCCGACTGTGATTTTGATACCGGGGTCGATCGACTGGTTGCCGCTTTCGTCATACCAGTTGAATCCTGCGATACTGTTGTCGATAACATCGCCTGTTCGGTAGAGATTATCTTTTTGAACGTCGTCGATTATGCGCACGAAACGCTTGCCCTTGTTCGAGTTTGTGTTGGTGTCCTCTCCGCTCTGATAGGTGAAGTATTTCCACCAGCCGTTGTCACTTACAGAGGCTTCAACGTGAGTGATACGGACTCCGTTGCCGTCCGAATTAAGGTAGTTGAGCCACGGTCTGAGATAGCTGTTGTTGTTATTATCCGAGGTCATGTACTCGACTATGAAAAATTCCGAGTAGTAGTTGTCTTTAAGTTCGCCGCAGGGGATAATGACGCAGTTTCCGTTTTCGGACTGCGCGTCATTGAGCGTGAATGACTGCGAATCCTCTGAGCTGTCGTAAACCTCTATCTGATTCTGATGATACCAGCCGAGCATGAGTTTTGAAACTGCTGCAAAGTCGCAGATAGCATCGTCCATGAGAGTGTATCCTGCCGAGCCGTGCATACCCTGCCAGTCCTCGGTCTCATTGTATAGATAGAAGTCGGGTATACCCATGCAGTGTCCCATTTCGTGGAGGTAGGTGCTGACAAAGTTTGAGTGGTCTGTTTCGCTGATTATCTGCGCATTTCCGACAATTACATGACCGACTGTACAGCCGTCAAACTGCTCTCTGTCTCCGCCGTATGTTCCAGCCGCCGGCCACCAGTCTGTGTCGCCTGCCGCTTTGGGCACGCATATAAGTACGGTATCAATTATCTTGTCACCGTCTCCGTCATAGTCATTATAGTCGATCTGACTGTCGAAAGCCTTGATGATCTCAGAGGCAATTTTTCCCTTGTACACGTCGTTTTCGTAGTATGACTTATTCTGCGACATCGTGTATTTGAAAGCCTTGCCCTTGAGTTCCAGCGCACCCTTTGACGAACGGTTGTAGAATGCGGAAATGCTCTCAAACGGGAAGTTGCTGTTGGAAGTGTCCTCCTCGCCGAATACTGCGTCCTCGATCTCCTCTATTGATGGGTTATAGTCGAAAGTGCAGTCGGGGAAATCAACATAGAAGATCGCAACATTTGCCTCGCCCTGTGACGGCATTGAGCCGTAGAGGTCGTAGATAGGAGGCGATATGAAGTCGAGGTTTGAGGTCGTTGTGGTAGTTGTGGTAGTAGTTGCTGCCGGAACTGTTGTAACGGTGGTTACGGGCGGTTCTTCCCACTCGTAAACGGCGCTGACAGTGTTATAGTCGGTGAGCGCCTTGCGCATAAGCACGAGGTCGAGTGAATTTACCCTGCCGTCCTGATTCATATCGGCTGCGTCTATGTACTGCGCATCGCCGATTTCAGCCGCACTGTCGGAGTCAAAGAGTGACCCGATAGTGTAATTGCCGTTGGACACGTCTATCATAGTATCCTGACCGAGTGACTGAACATTCAGAACGTGTTTCGAGAGGAGCAGGTAGTCCGCGATATTGACAGCCGAGTCTCCGTTAAGGTCGCCTATGATACGCTTCATATTCCACGATGCGGAAGCATTTGCCGAGATGACGGCAGAAGCTGCCATTGCCGCCGCTGCTGAAAGTGAAATGACACGGCGGAAGAAATGCTTGTTTTTCATAATTACCTCCTGTTAAGAAATCCACCCTTGTACGGAAAAAGTGAATTTTACCAATTAATATAAACACATTATATATCATTTTGAACTCTCTGTCAACTGTATCAATGCAGTAATGGGAGGAAATTTGCACCTTCTGAGCAGCTAAAAGTCATATAGCTCCAGCGTAAATAAAGAAACCGCAGATCCGGCTGCCTTGACAGGTCGGCGAAAATGGAGTATAATCTTATTTATAATGTAATAGTTGCGGGAGGGTGAATGCATGGAGTTTATTGCGGCAATACTTGTAATAGTTGTTCTGTGCATTATCCTCGGAGTCAGTACCGGAGTGATGATCGCGGCGGCGCTTGCACTTGTCGGACTGATAATCGTTTTTGTTGCCGCATTTTTCACGGTTTCACTTGTAAGACTGCTGCTTTCCGAAAAAGCTGAGGCGAAGTTTTCAAAGATAGACAAGCGTCCGAACGGTAAGTTCAGGGTCGCTTATTATATGGTAAACGGACAGGAGTACCCCAATATTTTCCCCGAGGAGGGAGTGTTCCGCAGCAAGCTTTACAAAACAGGCAGGATCTATACTGTGCGAATCGACCGAAGCCGCAGATTCGTATTCGACAGGTTCGCCTGCGCCACTACTGCGGCAGGCTTTGTTTCGGGGATAATTCTGACCGCGCTCGCGGTTTGGGCGTTAGCGGCGATGTGGGAGGTATAATATGGCAGAACATAATTGCAATTGCGGTTCGAGTGAACCTAAAAATGATATAGCTGAGAAGATAGCAAGACTTGCTCCCGATGAGGACGCGCTTTTTGATGCGGCGGAACTTCTGAAAGTCTTTGGAGACTCCACAAGGATCAGGATAATTTTTGTGCTCTGCAAGGGCGAACTTTGCGTGCGCGATATTGCTGACAGTCTCGGCATGACACAGTCGGCGATCTCTCACCAGCTTCGCGTTCTGAAGCAGGCAAGGCTCGTGAGCACACGCAGGGACGGCAAGACGATTTTCTATGCGCTCTGCGATGAGCACGTTAAAAATATATTTTATACGGCAATGGAGCATATAATGGAATGAGATACTTTGATTTTCACACACACGCTTTTGCGGATTCCATCGCTGAACGCGCGGTCTCTGCACTATCGGACACGAGCAGTATTGCTCCTGCTACGGACGGAACTTTCCGCGGTCTGCGCGAAAAACTGTCCGAATGCGGCATTGACTCGGCTATGATCTTGCCCGTTGCGACAAAACCTACTCAGCAGACCACTATCAACAACTGGGCTGCGGAAATAATGGGCGGCGGTATTTACTGCTGCGGAACGGTTCACCCTGATTCCGTGGACGCAGTTGCCGAAGTCGGCAGAATAAAGGCGCTTGGTCTGTGCGGAGTGAAGTTTCACTCAGAGTATCAGTTTTTTCGCCCTGATGAGGAGCGTATGTTCCCGATTTATGAGAAGATCTCGGAACTTGGTCTTATCGCGGTATTTCACGGCGGCTGGGATCCGTTCGGCAAGGGCGAAATAAAGGCAACTCCGCAGAGTTTTGCGCACGTTTGCGAGACTTTCCCAAAAATGACCGTTGTTGCGGCACATCTCGGCGGAATGAATCTCTGGGACGATGTTTTGTGCCACATTGCAGGAAAATATGATAATCTCTACATGGACGTGGGAGTTGTTGCACGATACATCGAGGACGATATCCTGCTGAAGATCATAAGACGGCAGGGCGCGGAAAAGGTACTGTTCGGCAGCGATTGCCCTTGGGACGATCCTGCAAATGAGATCGCCATGATAAACAGACTTCCGCTCAGCAATGAGGAAAAGGAACTGATATTCCATAAGAACGCCGAACGGCTTCTCGGCATAGAAAGAGGATAAAATGAAGAGAATACTTTTCATAGGCGATGTTGTCGGCAAAGCGGGCTGCAACTTTGTTTCAGCAAAGCTTGGCATGATAAAACAGCATTACGGAGTGGATATTACCGTCATAAACGGCGAGAATTCGGCTCAGGGCAACGGCATAAGCCGCGCGTCCGCACAGCAGCTCGTCAGGGCGGGCGCTGATGTCATCACAACGGGAAACCACGCTTTCCGCCGAAAAAACGATCTTGATATCTTTGAGGAGGATTATATTATCCGTCCGGCAAACTATCCGGAGGGCGGCTGTATCGGCAGGGGCGCCTGCACTCTCGATATGGGAGCGTATTCGGTTGCGGTCGTGAATCTCATGGGCACTGTCTACATGGATCAGCTTGACAATCCGTTTACGAAAATCGACGAGATACTCGACGGTATAGACACGCCAAATATTTTTCTCGACTTTCACGCAGAGGCTACCTCGGAGAAAAAGGCAATGGGACATTATCTGACGGGCAGAGTTTCGGGCGTTTTCGGTACGCATACCCATGTTCAGACTGCGGACGAGGCTGTTCTTGGCGGTCATACTGCTTATATCACCGATCTCGGAATGACCGGCCCTGAGCTTTCGTGTCTCGGCGTTGAGATAGGATCTGTCATTCAGCGTTTTCGTTTCCATATGCCTGTCATGTTCCATGAGGCTGATGAAAAGTGCTTTTTGTGCGGAGTTGTCGTGGAATTTGACGAAAAAAGTGGAAAATCCCACAAAATAGAGCGTATAATTATAAGATAGTGTACAAATTTTTTCATAAGTACTTGAAATCTAGCGCACAATAATGTATAATACAATTATACTATGCCGTATATCGGCGTATTGTACCAATTTACTATCAGGAGGGTTATTATCATGGAAATTTTAAAAGTATCATCACATTCATCCCCGAATTCCGTTGCAGGCGCAATTGCCGGTGTTATCAGAGAGCAGAAGGCAGTAGAGGTTCAGGCAGTCGGAGCAGGTGCAGCTAATCAGGCAATAAAGGCTATAGCAATTGCAAGAGGATATCTTGCTCCCATTGGTATTGACCTTATCTGCGTTCCCGCATTTGCCAATATCCAGATCGACGGCGAGGAAAGAACGGCTATCAAGCTCATTTGCGAGCAGAGATAATTGCTGAAAACATGGGGCGGAGTATTCCGCCCTCATTTCATTTATGCGGCAGTGCAACTTTTGAATTCCATTGCTGTTATATTACTTTATACATCTTTGCGAAATCGCCTTTGGTGTCTTTCGCGGAAAGGCGGATCAGAACCATGACACTCACCCCAAACCTCATCGCCTGCATTGCCATTGGCGGTGCAGGTATCCTCATCGCTTTGCTCTCTGTCCCATTTTTTCTGCGGATACGAAAGCTTCGGCGGCGTTGTTCTGCACGAGCAGAGGGAACTGTGATACGCTATCGCTATCAGCCAAAGCAAAGCGGTGGTCCGTCCATTGCTCCGGTGGCTGAGTTTAATGTGGACGGCGTAAGCTATACTGCCCGTCTCCACTATAAAGGCGTGGCGAGTGTTTCCCAATCAACCGATCTTTTCCGAAACGATACCGACTCAAAGAACTGCATTGCCGTGCAGAATGACATCTTTCACGCACGGTTAGGGCGTGGTTCACGGAACATGGAGGAAATGGCACGGGAGACGTGGCGGCTCGGCAGCAAACTGCCTGTGGCCTACGATCCGGACGACCCAAAGTGTGCTTACATCGACCATGTGGTATCCGGGACAAGCGTGGCAGGCATTACGCTGTTGTGCGTTGGCATAGGGCTGGCAGTACTGGCTGTGCTGGGCGCAGTATTGTTCTCGTAACAGACAGAGACGACTTTTAAAAATCCGAATATGCCCAAGGCATATCAACAAATTCTCAGACCCTGTTCACATTTCTTTTATGTGGGCAGGTTCTTGTATCAGAGGTGGAGAAAATGGCTTCCAATTTGTTCGGCGACATTGAATATCTGAAAGGCGTGGGCAGCGCTCGGGGCGAGAAATATCGGAAGCTCGGTATAAATTCACCTTATGAGCTTATCTATCATGTTCCGAGGTCATATCTTGATTTTCGCGCACACGTCCCCGTGTGTCAGGCTCCGCTCGGTGAGAACAGCGTGCTGAAACTGACGATATTCCGCAAAATGCCTCCGCAGAGGATAAGGGGCGGTCTTGTTATATGCAAGGCTGCTGCTACGGACGGTATTGACGATATACTTATCGTTGTGTACAATAATGTGTACTACTTTCAGGCTCTGAAAGAGAATGAGACTTACTATATGTACGGTAAGGTCACGGGAAATCTTCTGCGCCGCGAGATCAGCTCGCCCGTTTACATAAGGGCGGACGAAAAAGTGCTGATTCAGCCGATCTACAGGCTTACACAGGGACTTTCCGTTAATATGGTAAGAACCAATATGCGGCAGGCACTTAATATAATGAAAGAGTCACCGTTCGAGACTCTGCCTGCGGAAATACGAAAGAATTACAGTCTTATCCCGCTTGCTCAGGCTCTTGAGGATATACATTTTCCGCCAAGCGAGGAGGCTGCCGAAAATGCAAGGCGACGGCTCGCGTTTGATGAACTTCTGAAATTAAGGCTCGGTATGTCGCTTATGAAGAGCCGCAGCCGCAGGGAAACTTCCTACCATATGTCGGCGGATATAGACGTGGGAGAGTTTGAAAAGGAACTGCCTTTTGAAATGACGGACGATCAGAAGAAGGCGGTATCCGAAATAGTTGGCGACCTCTGCCGCGAAACTCCCATGAATCGACTTTTGCAGGGCGATGTCGGCAGCGGCAAGACTGCCGTTGCAGCGGCGGCGTGCTGGTTTGCGGCAAAAAACGGTGCTCAGTCCGCCCTTATGGCTCCGACTGAAATTCTTGCGGCTCAGCACTTCAAGACGCTCAGCGGCTTTCTCGAACCCTTCGGTCTGAAAGTCTGCCTGCTGACCGGTTCAATGACCGCTAAGAAAAAGGCGGAAATGCGTGAGAGTATCGCTTCGGGCGAAGTAAATGTCATTGTCGGCACTCACGCCATAATCCAAAAGGACGTTGAGTACAAGGCTCTCGGTCTTGTTATCACAGACGAGCAGCACCGTTTCGGCGTTGACCAGAGGGCGGCGCTTGCTGAAAAGGGAAGATCTCCGCACAAGCTTGTCATGTCCGCAACACCGATCCCACGCACTCTCGCGCTTATGATCTACGGCGACCTCGATATTTCCGTTATCGCTCAGTTGCCGAATGGAAGAAAACCTATCCACACCTATGCGGTTACGGGAAAGCTGCGCCACAGAGCCTTCGGTTTCGTGCGCCAAAGACTTGACGAGGGCAGACAGGCTTATGTGGTGTGCCCGATGATAGAGGACAGCGAGAGCGACCTTTTCGCGGTCAAGAGCTATGCCGAAAATGCGGCAAAGGGCGACCTCAACGGCTATACTACTGCGCTCCTGCATGGAAAAATGCGCGCGGCTGAGAAAAACAATGTCATGGAACAGTTCCGCAAGGGCGAGATACAGGCTCTTATCTGCACTACCGTTGTTGAGGTGGGAGTTGACGTTCCGAATGCCGCTGTTATGGTGATAGAGAACGCTGAACGCTTTGGTTTGTCGCAACTGCACCAGTTGCGCGGACGTGTCGGCAGAGGCGAATTTGAGAGCACCTGCATACTTATTACGGATAATACGGGCGAGGAATGCGTCAGACGCATGAAGATAATGTCGTCAACTGCGGACGGATTCAAGATATCCGAGGAGGATCTCAAAATGCGCGGCCCCGGAGACTTCTTCGGAAGTGCTCAGCACGGTCTCCCTCCGCTGAAGATTGCGGATATTGCTGGCAGTACCGAACTTATGAAAGAGGCTCAGAGCTGCGCGGACGAGATCCTTGCAGCCGACCCTGAACTTAACAAAGCAGAAAACAAATCTCTGAAAATGGATATCATGAGACTTTTCAGCAAGGATATTATCGGATAAAAATTTTTTAGGAAAATTTTTTTGAGAATTTTTGAAAAAATTTAGTTTTGACCCGAAAAGCACTTTTTTTCCAAAGATTTTGTGTCGGAATTTGCCGATATTTCGCCATTTGAAAATAAATTGAAAAAAATCTCAAAAAATTTTCAAAAAACGCTTGACAAACCAAAAAATCCGTGATATAATATACAAGTCGTCAGGCAAGAGCGACAAACAAAATGAAGAAAACGTGGGGGTTTAGCTCAGCTGGGAGAGCATCTGCCTTACAAGCAGAGGGTCACAGGTTCGAGCCC
>UQEM01000028.1 GCA_900540005.1 uncultured Ruminococcus sp. | reverse complement strand
CGAGATGACGTCGAGTCTCGTGGGCTCGGAGATGTGTATAAGAGACAGGCTTATCGTCGTACAGATAGATTTTATTAATAAAGACGTTGATAAGGGTTTTTCTGTACTTTATGTCATCAACATTGCCGTCTTTTAGCTTTCTCAAAAAGAAATGCACCATTGGTACTGTAAGCACTGGGAAATTCTTTTCTTCTAAAGCTATTTGTTTTTGTAATTCAGAATGTTCCTTTTCCAAAATAGGTATTTGTTCATATAATGACTTTCTTACAGATTCAAGGTCACATTCTATAATTGCATTTAGAGCGTTCTTATGTTTTCTTTCATTTTCAGATAAAGCCTTTTTGAGAAATTTTAAATGGGCTGTATCTTTTTCGGATTCGCTTATCTTAGAAATACTATTTGCAATTTTCTTGATATTTTCATTTGTTAGAAGTTTTCGACATTCGTTAACCACTAAATCCTCAATATACTCCTTATTTACCTTCTTTTTTTTACAAGCTTTTTTCTTTGTACCATTGCACACATAGTATCTGTACACTTTTCCTGATTTTCCAGTACCCGAAAAGCCTGTCATCATTTCTTTACAATAGCCGCAAAATATTTTTGTCGTAAGTAAATACTCGACCTTAGCTCTCGCTCTTGCGGGAGCTTTTCTGTTTTTATCCATAATTTCAGCCACCTTATTAAATAATTCATCTGAAATAATTCGTGGCATTCCTCCAATTTTTTCAGTTCCCTTATATGTGTAAATGCCAATATATCTTTTATTTTTCAGCATGGAATGAAGGGAATTTTTATTAAATGGAACTCCTCTTGATGTTTTTAATCCTTGTGAATTTAATTGATTTATTATTTCAGTCACAGTCTTTCCACTTGCATAACTTTCAAAAATATATTGGACGATAGGGGCGGTATCTGGGTCGATTTGAAAGTTCTTTTTATCATCCACCTTAAACCCCAATGCGATATTTCCACCCGTAGATAGACATTTTTCGGCGTTTATATCCATACCTCTACGAATCTTTTGAGATAATTCATCGCAATAATATTGAGAATGAGCCATCATCAAATTCCTATAGAAGATGCCAGCAGGGTCATTTGTAAAATGTTCAGTTGCAGAGAATAGGGCTACACCATTTTGTTTCAATTTATTTTCATTAGTTAAGCACTGCTGCAAATTACGTCCAAAACGGTCTATAGAATATACAATAACAGCTTGAAAGTTGTTGTTGTTACTATCTGATAGCAGTCTTTGCAAATCTGGTCGTTTATCATTTCTCCCTGTTAAAGCTCTGTCAACATATGTTCCGATTACCGTATAATCATTATTTTCTGCATATTCTGTGCAAACCTTAACCTGTCCTTCAATACTTTCTTCTCTCTGTCCACTTGAACTGAAACGAGCATATATTACAACATTCATTATTCTGATTCCTTTCTGCTTTGATTTCTCTTATACATTTTTTGAGCATAACAAGTTCGCCTTTCTATTCCATTAACAACTTTAGTATTATGACAATATTTTTGATTGGCATTTTTCCGTATAAAAAATCTATGGCATATCGGACATATCGCTATTTGTTCCTCTGGTAAGTATAACATATTAGCTAATTGATAAAAAGCCGCATCAAATAAATCATTTGCTTTTACAGCCAAAAAAATCTCTTTTCCGAAACATATTTTATTTGTAAATACAATACTTTGAAATGCACTTTCAAATTTCATTTTATCATTCTGAATGCTTGGACTTTTGCACGGATTTTCTATTATTTTTTTATAGAGTAAAAATGCTTTATAGACATCATTCAATCTATTAAGAAAATCAACTACTGAAAAACTAATTTGTTTTGGCTCTTTCAAAGAAAACAATTTTTTATTTTTAATTTTGCTTTCAGAATCTATATGCTCAGGAAATCCATTTTTCTTACACCAATTACATATCAGTTTTAAATCATTATCACTTATTTTAAAACCGAATTTCACTTTATCCAATACATCAAAAATACTGTCTGATAATTTTTCTCTCAATGTTAGCATTTCCAATAATAAATCTGGTGTATTACACAGCAGTGTGTCAACAAAACAGTTAATGTCCAAATCATAATGATATGTTGCATATATTCGCATACTGTCATCTTTTCCATACCATTTATAGTTGTTTAGTCTGACTTTATCATAATATAATTTGCCAGTGAAGCGTTTTAAATTTCCCGAAGAATCCATTAAAACAGATTCTGCTTCGTACTTAATGTTTTTCATGGTCAAATACCTCAAACAATTCAAAAGTTTATGCTAAGGTTTATAATACGCAGATTACTATAAACTTATTATATGATATAATGCAATTAAAGTCAAGAGTAAATTCAAAAAAAGAAGGGATGTGGCAAATATGGATTATTATTCTGATATACAAATCAATGAAAAGCAAGCTAAAATGTTCGCTGAATCCATATTTGCAGATATCAGTGAATATGTCAAAGACCACAAAGAAGAATATAACGTTTTTTTAACAGAAAGCGATTATACTCAATCTGTAAATGGAAAGGTGAAAGAAAATGAGCATTCTAAGTCAGCCTAAAATAAAATGCAAAGTAAGAGGACCTCCTCCATAATAAAATATCCAATAACGCATTTGCAGAACTTTTGAAAGGAGATGAGCAAAATTAACATAAATATGTGTGCTACTTCTGACACAATTGATTGCTGGGAAAAAATCAATTTTGACACAGCAGAAAAATGTGTTAAAAAGCTGCAAAAGCGTATTGCCTTAGCCTATACCAATTGTAATGATAAGCAAGTAGAATGTTTACAGAAGAAACTGATTCATTCGTTTTATGCCAAAGCAATAGCAATAAATATTGTTACTTCCAATAACGGAAATCGCACTGCCGGAATAGACGGGGTTTTATGGAATAAGCCTGAAGAGAAATTTCAAGCAATAAAAACATTAAAACACAGAGGATATAAACACAAACCACTAAAAAGGATGTTTATTAAAAAGTCTAATGGGCAACTACGCCCTTTAGGAATTCCTACTATTAAAGACAGAGCTATGCAAACGTTATACAAGCTAGCGTTAGAACCGATTGCAGAAATCACCGCAGATTCCTGTTCCTTTGGTTTCCGTCACAATAAGAGTGCAAAAGATGCCATGGCAAAATGTATTGAACTATTATCCAAACATTCAGAAATTGAATGGATTCTGAAAGCTGATATAAAAGCCTGCTTTGATAATATAAGCCACAAATGGATTATGGAGAACATACCAATAGACAAGGAAATATTAAAGCAATTTCTTCAATGCGGATATGTATATAATAAAATATTCTATTCCTCAGAAAAAGGAATTCCTCAAGGCTCTTGCATATCAGGTATTATTTGCAACATGGTTCTTGATGGATTGGAAAGAGTTCTTAAAGACAGATTTAATGATACTGTACACATAATACGCTATGCAGATGATTTTATTATTACAGGTATAAGTAAGGCTTCCCTGCAAATTGTTGTCCCTGTGGTAGAGTGTTTCTTATCTGAAAGAGGGTTAAGCCTTTCGTATGAAAAAACTAAAATTACTCATTTGAAAGACGGCTTTTCATTTCTTGGATATAGAATTTATAAGCAAAACAATAATATTATTTCTGTTCCAACCAGAGATAATATAGATTTTCTTCTAAACAAGATAAAGGAAATATTAAATGACTTTCCTAATATGTCTTATGAATGTTTATGTGAATCACTGGCAAAGAAATTAAGGGGGTGGTTGAATTACTATACAAATCTCGCCATGATTGAATCAATTCATAGTGTAGAATTTGAAATTGTTTCTTATATCACTGAGCACACAGGGAACAAACAAATTGCAAAATTTATAGGAAAGATATTCGCCCAATATGATTAATAACCTAAAGGAGATTTTCTTATATGAAAAATAAAACTCGAATAACATTTGATAATTTTGAGCCTAACGCAATAGAGTTACTTGGCTTTGCAAAGAATAATATAGTTGAAGCCAAAGAAAAGGAGCACAAGCTGCCTATCAGATATAAAAACAAGCTCTCTATAGCGTATATGTTGCTTGATGAAGTACAGGAATTCTTATTTAATAATTAAACCAAAAGCCATTGACACTATAAATGAAGTGTCAATGGCTTTTTCTATATATAAAAGTACACAGAAAGTTTCTGCACAACATACCGACAGATCAGGCAAAAGAACAGTCCTACCCGTGCCGTCAATAAATATATAAGGTTTTTTTCAAAAAGCGGCTTAAATCAGTCAGACTTTACAAAAGAGTCAATAAGAATCAAGCGATAATTCAGCAAAAGGAACAGCTCGGCTTTTCAACCGTTAATAACCGCGGACAGCTGTATCGTTTTTTCATGCAGAAAGCTTTTTTCTTTGCTGAAAAAACAATTATTCAATACCCAAAAGAATATTTACAGCTTTCCTGAGGTCTGGTTTGGTGCGATAAGCCATAATTACCTTTCGCTCTTGTTCGCTTAAATCTTCCGGTGATAATCTGACATCAAGCAGTTCACTGGGAGATACATTCAATGCCTTGCAGATATCCGCAAGAATATCCGCATCGGGACGGTTGATTCCCTGTTCCCAGTTGGAAACACGGCTGTTGCTGACACCGATTTTCTGTGCCAGTTCCTTTTGGCTGAAACCACTCATTTCCCGATATTTACGGATTCTTGCACCGATTTCGTATTTCATCAAATCACCTCTACCTTGATTGTACCACATGAATTCTGTTATGTCAACAAAGGAATCAAGAAAATCTGTATAGCCCGCTTGACTTCACAGATAATCTGTGGTAAAATGATAATAAATTCAGAATTTCTGGAAAGGAGTCTGTCTTATGAGAGTTTATGAGAAAGTTCGCACATACATGGTAAACAATGGCTTAAAAACAGCAAATGTCGCAAAGAAAGCAGGAATTTCCGCTAAGTCTTTTGATGCGATTCTGAACGGAAAACAAACGCTGTATCCGGAAGACCTGAGGGCGATTTGCTATGCTCTGAACGTAAAACCTGAAAAGTTTATGTAAACGATCAAACAAGACAAGAGCGAAAGGTAAAAATTATGGTACTCGAATTTTTGAAGTATGCGTACTTCAATATGACAAAGGGTGATAGTATGAACGATATTCTAATCAAATGTGCAGAAAAAGCCTATCTGGACTTGTGCAGAACGATAAAGTTCAACACAGAGAATAAAAACACCAGAAAAGGTGCAAAGCGAAAAATCTGTGAAATGCTCGTCCATGAATATGACGTTTTGGCGAATGCCGTAAAGGAATCTGACGAAAAACAGAATGCCTTTGACCGTGAGCATAAAAGAATCTGCGAAGAAATCATCAATACATATTCGGAAATCAGCGAATTGACGTATGGACAGGCACAAAAGTGGCTGAATATGATGCTAAAATATGTTTTGATGACGGCAGAGGACTCTGCTATGAAAAACTATCTGCACATTCCTGTGGATAGCTATATTATGCAGGCTGTTGGCTCAGATAATCCAAAGCTGAAACATTGTCTGAAACTGGAATGCGTTCCGAAAAAGGACGGTGCTGTAGGCAAGTACAGCGAAAGCACCTCAAAGCCCTGGAGTAAGTGGAATTATGAGGAATATATTGCTTTCCAGAATTGTGTCAGAAAAGCTGTTTCTGAAAGCGGTTACAGTTCTCCTATTGAATGGGAGAATAAGGCTTGGATTGAAATTGCAGAATACAGAAAATGAAAGGAGAAATTTACAATGGCTTTTTGTACGCAATGTGGAAGTAAATTAAATGACGGTGCAGCTTTTTGCGGTAAATGCGGTGCTAAAGTATGTAGTGGTGCGCTCCAGTCGCAATCGACAAATAATGGCTTTTTTAACAAGCTAAACAGTACTGTTCAAAAGGCTGTGAACGGCTCACAGCAAATAGTTAGTGACCTTTTAGGAAGCCAATCAGCTAATAGCAATTCAAATAATACATCGCATACTATGTATGAAGTGTTTACCCCCGCGCTCGGTTTAGGAAAGAAATTTATTTTCACCGAAAATTCTTTGATTTATGGAAGTGAAGAATATCACTATTCCGAATTAACACAGATTAATATAGTTAACCCTCCCAGACCAATGTCAAATGGCGGAGCGCAAACAAGGGCAAATGGAAAATACCTTAATCTGATTTTTGAATATAGTCAGAAAGAGCGGTTTGCAAATGTCCTGACATATGCAAATGAGCAAATTGCTTCTGCAAATGGAAATACTAAAAACTATAAGTATATTTTGCAGTCACCCAATGGCACAAAGCTTGAAGTCTATGAGGATTATGCTATTCTGTATTATCTGAAACCTGGATATAGCAGCATTCTGAGCAATTCTATGAAAGGTGGTTCAAGCGGAAGTATCGTTTATTTCTCAAATCTGACATTACAGCTGATAAGCACTGCAGAAGATACATCTGCTTTACAGGTTGGTATATTGAGCAATAATGGTACATCTACTATTTCTATGCCTTTAAATCCGCAGGATATAGATACTGCTAAAGCTGCTATTTTATATATTGAGGAAATGAAAAGCAGTGAACAGCATGAATCACAGAAAACAGCGCCAGATAATTGGGAACCGGTAGTTGGTTCAATCAGAAAGTTTCCTATATGCGGAAAAGAGCTTGAAATATCAGAGAGTATGGATACTTTCAATTCATACAGACTGAAATTCCGTGAGCTTGCATCTGCCTGCGCTGATAACGCAAGAAAAGAATATGACAGAAAGGTTCAGAATCTCTCTACATTTCTTGGCTTTTATCCGAAAATATATCAATCCTACCTCAGTGTTCTAATCAAACAGTCCATGAACATATTGATTTCTGAGGGTGTATGGACAGTTACAGAAGATTCATTTGAACAACAGCACCTTGCTGATTTCCACCTTGGAATGAATGACTATACCACAACGCTTGAAAGCATTGAATTGACATTACAGGCAAACCGCAGAAGAATATCAAATATCACCAGCCTCATTCCAAATCTGAGCGGCGGTGGCTTTGGCTTAAAAGGAGCAGCGAAAGGTATTGCAGCAGCTACAGCATTCAATATTGTTCGTGACGGAGCAGAAGCAGGACTTATTAATAGTGTATCAAACATCAACCAAGCTCAGCAGGCAGAATTATACGGGCGCATTAAACCTGACAATTTGTTTGACTGTGTATTCACGGATTATTGGCGAGTGTTCTTATCACTTGTATGCTTATTAAATAAGAATGGAAAAACCATCTGGTACCCCACAAATACAACAACTCAACAAGCAAGCAACATATTTCAGAATATGTCGAATCCGAATTTCCCACAGGATAAGTTGCTTGATGTATTCCTGGATATTCTTAAAACCAACCCATACAAGGCAGAATATCACAAATTTATGATATCTCGCTTTGGTGAAAATGAAGAAACAACAGCTATTAAGAACTACTTCGGATATACTGATTTCGACAATCCAAGAATTACATAATATAAAAATAAGCATCTCTTTCCGTTTATAATTTTTGATACCGAAAAAACAGCCGTAATCTTAAAAAATTACGGCTGAAATTATAAAAGAAACAGTTGACTTCTTTTCGTTTATATCTTATAATATTTACACATTAAATATTATCGAGGTGTTGATGATGATTTACGGATATGCGAGATGTTCCACCAACGAGAAAATGCAGGACATTAACAGACAAGTACGAGAGCTGAAACAACAAGGGGCAACTGATACTACAATATATCTGGAATACGAAAGCGGTATGAAAACCGACAGAGCAGAACTAAAGAAACTGCTTGATATTGTGCAGTCGGGTGATACCATTCTTGCAACAGAGGTCAGCAGAATTACCCGAAGTACAAAACAGCTTTGCGATATTATCGAGCTTGCAAAGGAAAAGCACATCAAATTAGTGCTTGGTACTTTCGTTGTGGATTGCAGTAAAGAGCTTGACCCTATGACAGAGGGTATGCTTAAAATGATGGGCGTATTCAGCGAACTGGAACGGAATATCATTAGTCAGAGAGTAAAAAGCGGTATGGAAAATGCAAAAGCCAAAGGTAAAACAATCGGCAGACCGTCTACAACAGCAGACGATATTCCAAGTATCTTTTATAAGCATTATCCGAAATATAAAAATGGTGAGATAAATAAAAAGGAGTTTTCAAGGCTTTGTAATTTGTCTTATCCGACGGTTTATAAGTATTTGGGGATTGTGGAGAGGTAAACCTTTCATAATACAAATAAATATTATTTATATTCATAGAGGTTTTTATAGAACTGCATAAGAATGATTGAAAGAATGTAGTGCAACATCGGCGAGTATATAATCTTTAGGAATTATGGAGGTAAAGAAAATGATCTCAAAAGAACAGGCATTTGCAAATATAAAAAAATCCTGCGAAGAACAGTTACATAAAATCTACTGTGCAGGTGTTCCTGATTTTGCTTTAGAAAGATTCAATAAAGAAATTGAAATGTTGAAAAGTTCTGAAACAATACTACAATTTGAAGCATACCGAATAATTTCTAAAGTTGCGAGAGAACATTCTATACCGATGATAACAGGCAACGGAACTTTTATTGCTTATCTGATTGGATATATGGGTCTGAATCCTCTGCCGTCACACTATTACTGCCCTTGCTGTGGTAAATCAGAATGTCATAATAATTATAATCAGTTTGGAATTGATTTGCCGCCCAAGAACTGCTCTTGTGGCAATCAAATGATTTCAATGGGAATCGACATACCCTTTGATTGCGTATGGGGAAGTAAAAAACAAAAAGAAAATCAGAGTTTATCAATCAGAACTGTCTGGAAACTTATCCCACTGGCTGCAAAAGCGGTCAGTAATCATTTTGGCTATGATTACATTCGGCAAAATCCCGATATTCAGCGAAATATCATATCCACAAAAACAATGGAATTTTTATATGAATGTCAGAATCGTACCGGATTGATTGTTTCCGATATTCCAATTTCCGAACTTTCTGCTTTGGATTATAAATCTTTGCAAAAAATAGAAAAAATATGCGGAGAATATCCTTGGATTAAAGCGATACAGCCCTCGACTAAAAGAGAAATCAGCCGTATCTTTTCGGCAGTTCATAGTATGATAAAAAATATATCGACTGATGTATTGAATATAAAAAAGATGTTTGAATCAGAACTATTTCAAAAATATCCTTTCATTGAAAGGGAAGATATTTACATATATCTTATTGAAAAAGGCGTTTCATCAGAAGATTCTATAAAAGCATACGAGAAATATAGCAAAATTAATTATTTTTCTAAAGCTCTTGAAAGTTATAATTTTGAAAGTGAATTCTATGAGGTCATAGAGCAATACAATTATTTATTTTCACGTTCATTTAATGCAGCTATGATTTATCATTATCTGTTGCTTGCTAAGTATGCCGAAATTGATTATAATATGTTTACAGACGTAATACAGATGTATATTTCGGTTGATATATATTCTCGGGACTTTATTGAAAATTATATACTTCCAAAAGATTTTTTCAAAAACACTGCTGTCATCAGCTTTTATGACCCCGACAGATATAGTAATGATAAAGACTGCTATTCGCTTGTTGATTACAATGGCAAATCTGATAATGTACTCTACATTCCGTTAGATGATTTTCAGACAGAACTTCCCGAAGCTGATAAGATAGCAGAGTTTGTATATTCCGCAAAGTCAAAGGAATTACGTATTATTTGCCAATGTGAATCGGGACAGAATCGAAGTGCAGGCTGTGCTGCTGCGATTTTGGAGCATTTCAGTAAATCGGGCAGTTCCATATTCAATGACGATAGATACCACCCTGATGAAATGGTGTATTATGCTGTGTTGGATGCACTTACATCATATAAAGAGAATAAGTGAAATTTAAAGTAATTAAGCCAAAGAGACTAAAACTCTTTGGCTTTTGTTTTATAGTGATATTTGACATACTTCTCAAATTTACATAAAATCATATGTAGTATTTCAATCAAAGCTATACTTTGATATTTCACATTCATAACTCATCCGGCTTGGGTGTAATGGATACCTATTATCTTTCTTTAAGCAGTAAATCTTATCACCATATTCCTTCAGAATTTCAATTATTTTTTCTTTTTCAGATTTATAACTTTTTGCAACTCCCCATACAATAAAAATAGCGTCAGCGTTTTCAAATTCAGATTTGTATGTAACAAAATTGGTTGCTGTTTTATAATTGATTCCACTTTGGTCTGTAGAGTAGCTTTCAAATATGTTGAACATTTTCAGTTCCTTATATCCGTTAGCCGCTAAAAATCTTCCTAATGTTGTAAGTGTTTTATCACTTCTATTATCATTGGCTTTACTTGGGTTTATACCAATTGCAACAGCGGTCTTGGTATTATTACTATCCCAAGTAACCGTTAGGATAGAACGGTTAGCAGCACCCTCAGAATAGCTTCCGTTTTTAGTATGTATTTTAAGTTTTCGATCAACAGCATTCATAAATATATATCCCCTTAATTGAAAAAACAGAGAGCATAAGACCCTCTGGTTCTTTCGTTTTGATATTACAACCAAACCGTGACGGCAAAGCCACCTACAAAGTAGTAGGGTTTTGTGTAATATTGGATTGGTGGAGGCGGGGGGAATTGAACCCCCGTCCGAAAGTTCATTCATGCAACTTTCTACGAGCGTATATTACCTATTAAAGTTCCCTTGGCAGTCTGCCGGTAAGCGGGCTGAGAGCCAAGGTAGTCCGAATGCAATTTACGGGCACGGACACTCCCGTAAATCGTTCACCGCTGATCGATGCCCGAGCGAGAGCCGCGATACTCTCCCGGCGGACAGAAGCTGACTTAAGCAGCTACCAGTTCGCTATTTCTAGAAACTGTGATATTATTTCTTGCGTTTATATTTAAACGTGGCGAGGATTAAGGAGATCACGCCGTACTCCGCTCGCTTATCACACTTCAAAGCCCCCGTCGAAACCTTTACGCCCCCATGGAAGCCGCGGCTGCGCAAGAAAAGCCAGCCGTGCTGTGATCACTATAGTAGTATTATAGCACAACAAAAGCTAAAATGCAACATTAAAAAGTTGAAAAATTGGTTACAAACGGTCGATCGTTGAGTTATTGGTTACGGCTTTTGATTCCGCGGTCGATCTCACGCTTTGCATCGCGCTTGGCAGCGTCCGCGCGCTTGTCGTAGAGTTTTTTACCCTTGCACAGACCGATCTTCACCTTGACCTTGGAGTCCTTGAAATAAATTGCAAGAGGGATCAGTGAAAGACCGTCCTGCTTGACCGTACCGTAGAGTCTGCTTATCTCACGCTTGTGCATGAGGAGTTTGCGGACGCGCAGGGGATCGCGGTTGAAGATGTTGCCCTTTTCGTAAGGAGAAATGTGCATACCTCTGACAAAAATTTCGCCATTATCAATGGAGCACCACGAGTCCTTGAGATTTACTCCGCCCTGACGGATCGACTTTACCTCTGTGCCGACAAGCTCGATACCCGCCTCATACTCTTCGAGGACGAAGTAATCGTGTCTTGCCTTGCGGTTATCGGCGATAGATTTGGTTTCCTTTGAGCGCATGATCCGACTCCTTTCGACAAATTTACAAAAACGCCCCCGACTTTCTGCCGAGGGGAGCTGCTTGGCTGCGGCAGTCATATTCTGATACTGCAACATAATTTCTGAAAAATAATCGCGCCTCTGGAGAGACGCGACATACAGTTCTGGCGGAGACGGTGGGATTCGAACCCACGGAGCGTTTCACCGCTCAAACGATTTCGAGTCGTTCTCGTTATGACCACTTCGATACGTCTCCGTATAATGGGTAAATCAGTAAGCACCGGATTTACCATAATATTATATCACGTTCCGTATCAAAAGTCAATAGCTTAACCGGCAAAAATACAAAAAATAAAAGGAGCGTCAAAGCTCCTTTTACTATTACGGCAATTCAAACCTGTTCATCACGAAATATCTTGACGTTCCGTTATCTGCCTGATCGAGTGCAGGATTGAAAGCATACTTTCTGAGATCTGCCAATGTTCCTGCTCCGCCCGATTGTCTGTAGATAGTGCTCATCGTTACAGGATACGAACCCGGATAGCGGTAATTCTTTGACTGCGTGTAGTATACAGACTTGACCTTGTAGTCAACGATATGTAGCTTATAGCAGCCACCCTCGCTAAAAATACGGTTTATCATTGATCCGAAAGCTGCATTCTGGTCGTCAGTAACGCTGCTGTCGGCGTTCCAGCTTGAGTCGCACTTATAGCCCTTTCCGTCCTCCCAGCAGTAATAAAAATCGCCGTTGGAAAGGTATGCACTGCTCGCATTTCGCTCGGTAGCCTGATACTTGAGAGCCACAGTCTGAGCGGCATTGAATATGGTTCTTGCCCTGCCGTCAGCGGTTTTAAGTCGGGTCTTTCTGATATAAGTCATCCATGACGGAACGAGAACGGCTGAAAAAACAGCGATAATAGCGAGAACTATTATCAGTTCAATGAGGGTAAAACCCTTTTTTCTTTTCATACGAGCACCTCCGATAAAATGTTCATATATATTATAGCAAAAAATTCACACTTTGTCAATATTATTGTTTGTTTTTCATGCCAAACTTTGACAATGATAATTGTGCATTCCTACGAAAGAAGCTCCAAAGCCTTCTGAAGCTGAACGTCCTCCGATGTGCCGATGAGTGCGCTGTCCATTTCCACATCAATATCGGGAGCTATGCCTACTCCCTGCCAGCAGTCCCAGTCCCCTACTTTGAAATAGCCGTCAGTGTAGTGGATAACATTGCGGTGGAACGTAGCAACGTTCTGAAAAATACCCTTTCCGAAAGTATTCGTGCCGACAATAGTGGCGTCGTCATACTGTTTCAGCAGCGCCGTAAAAATTTCCGCAGCGCTTGCAGTTTTCTCATTTGTAAGCAGAACTACAGGAGCGTCCGTAAGCTTGCCGTCCTCAGTATCCATAGTGGTGTCCAGACTGTCGTCCTTGCGGTAATAATAGACCGATGCCTTATCAATAAACATATCCGCAGCATGGACTGCCACGCTGGACTCTCCACCGTGATTATCCCTCATATCTATTATAATTGAGCCGAAGTCATTTGATTCCAAAGCATTCCTGATAATGCTTTCCGTGCCTGCTCCTACGCTGTTGTAATCTATGTACAGTACATCTCCGTACATTTTGTACGATGCGTTATCGACAACTTTCTCCTCATCAGGGATAAGCTCAAGTTCGGCAGTTTCCTGCGAACCGCCGCGTTCAATAACAAGACTTACGGCCTTTTTTTCAGCCGATTTTAAAGCCTTTGCGTCACCGAACTCGGAAACCTCGCTGCCGTCTATCGAAACTATTATGTCGCCCTTTTTAAATCCCTGCCTATCCGCAGGCATATCCGCGATTATCTTTGAAAAATACAGTCTGCCCTCGCTATTGAAACTTATCTCAAAGCCTGTTCCGACAGCGCTTGAAGAAGCGTTTACATTATCGGCTATGAATTTCTTTGACGTTATATCGACCTTTTCGCTGTAGGTGTATTTGTCACCGTAAAGTGAAAGATACGCATTTATCTGCTCATCATCGGTCGGGTCATCGGGAACATCTGCACCAGCCTCATTAACCATGAAGTCCTCTATTTCAAGCATCATGGGGTATCTTTCGGCAAACTCTATCTGCTTTCTCTTGCTGAGATAAAGCGCACCTGCTCCTATTCCCATGCTTACTACAGCCGTGAGAATAAACGCAAATGCCCGGCTGTGAGAATCGGTCTGCGGCTTTTTTTCTTCCGCGGCAGGAGTTTCGGCATGAGCCTCGGTCTTAGTTTTTTCGTTTGTATTTTCCATATATCCTCCCAAAGATCCATAATAAGCTTTGTTGTAACATCATTATAACACAGTTTTTCTCATACTTCAAGATTTAATGTAACAATTTATCCATAAAATATAAGAACCTGTCCGCAATGGACAGGTTCCGGTCTGTAAAAAATTATTATTGATCAGTAAGATCCGATTCAAACTCCGTTATAAGTCCGACCACATACCGCTGTATCTCAAGCGCGTCAGCCGCTGTAATGCCGTTTCTTCCTCCGGCAACATCACCGTTGAGCATTCCCTGCTCTGTAATGCAGGTCTTATCCGTTCCGCCGACTCCGTATTTATCGGGATTTGAAACAGCCTGCAAGATCATTACCGCATCTGAAATATCGACCTTGCCGTCACAGTTTGAATCTCCGCGAACCTGTGAAACGTCCGCGGAAACTTCCTTAACATTTGCGATAGACACTGTTTTTTCCACTCCGCTGTCGGAGGTTATTCTGACCGAGTAATTTCCCCACGAGCTGTCGCTGTCATTCTTTACGGTATACACGGACTCCACAGCGCCCTCTATCGGCTCGCCCTCATGATACCACTGATAGGCAACATTTTCGACAGGGCATCTCACGCTTATCTCCTGCGCAGAATCTTTCAGCATATAGAGGTCGTATTCGGCAGAATAAACAAGGAAATCCGAAGGGACTTCAACATTATTCGCCGTCAGGTCGCCCATTACCTTCCACTCATTGCCGCTGTCCTGCAAGAATACGCGAACCGATGTCATTTCAAGCCCTGATTTAAGTTCCATGACATCAAAGGGGATTTTAAACTCAACGATATTGCCACTCCACTTGCATTGACAGCCTGCATATGACTGGTGGTTGAAGTAGATAAAGCCGTTTGACGCGTAATACAGCCAATAATTCTCGCCGCCGTTTTTTATCTGGATATTGTAAACGGGAGATTTTGCACCCTCTGGCAGCTCCGCCATGACGTAAAGATTCTTGTCGTCAGCCTTTATCGAGATCGTGTTTCCGTCCTTTTCAGCTATCTTGTCCGATCCCTGCCACTCGTCCGCATGGGACTTCATTCCGTCAACGACCGTGAGTCCGCTGAGGGTAAGCGGAACGCTGAGAGTGTCCGCGCCTGTTTTGGTCTCAGTTTCATATAATGAGCAGTCCGTTCCGTGAACCGAGCTTTCTGTTATCTCAAAGCTTCCGAGATAGTTTGCGCCCAGTTGAGAGTTCCACACGCCCTCATTTGCAAAGCGTATGCCGTATTTCGGAACTGAAAGTTCGTCATTCAGTCCGCCGTCAATGCAGTTGTCCGCAACAGCCGCAGACCTTACATAAATGTTCCACTCACCGGGCTCAATATTGTCGGGAAGGTGCCACTTAAAGCTGTTTTCGCTCACGGTGCAGGACTTCCAGTCATGAACGTCGGCAGGCATCTCCGCCTCGTAGAATTTTCCGTCCTTTTCGAGGATAAGATACGACTGCGGGTGGAAAACCGCATTTGCAAAGCCTGTATTCTCAACGCTGAAAACGGTCTCCAGTTCGCCGCCCTGCTCGACCTTGGCTGAATGCTCGGACTTTCTCAGAACAAAGCGATAGCCGAGGTGGTCGCGGATAAACTGGTAAACGGTCTGTCCGTAATAGGCGGAATTATCAACGTTTTCAACGTCATACTCCCCGCCGAATGTGTAGTCCTTGTAAAGCTGGAAAATGTTGCCGTTTATGTAGCTAAGACGGGTCTTGTACATTTCGGGGATCGCATTCTGCGGAAGATAAGTCTCATACTTCTTGGCATAGTCAATATTTCCCGAAAATTCGCCGCCGTAATAGGTCTCCTCCGTTACGCGGTGCAGCCAGTTGGTCTCGATCTCACGGTTGGAAAAAGTTCCGAGGTCGCTGTTGCTGCCCATGTAGCCGTCATTGTAGAGTCCCACGCGCTTTGAGAGGAGTTTCTCATTTTCGCCGCTGTAAAGCTCCCCGTCATCGAGCTGACTGCGCTTTATTCCAGCCCACTCCGCAAAAATATCGGGGGTGCGAACCGTTACGGGCACGCTCTCGGGCACAGCGTCAAGCATTGCGTCCAGAAGCTGAGCCTTGTGCGCTACATCGGTGTACTTACCGCCGTGCTGCTCGCCCCACTTGCCCACGAATCCGCTCTCGACAAATGCCAGTATATCGCTGTTTCTTTCGAGTATTCCGCTCTCCTTGATCTGCCTTATGTGGTCAAGTACCTTGTCAAATGTTTCAGGCTCCGGGTTATCTTTTCCGTTGGCATCATAGCGGAATCTCACACCCACCATGCAGCCGTTCCTGCGGCAATTCTCAAAGGTCTGCTCCCACGCATTGAAAAAAGTCTCGTCAAGGTCATAATCCGTACCGGCAGTGTAATTTCCGTCCTCATCTGTCGTGCCGTTCACTCCCGACGAAAACTGCCCGATGTCGATAAAGAAAAGTGCAAGGCTGCCTGTCGGGGAATATACCTTGGTGTTTCCGGGAGAGCAGTTTGCCCATACTGTCGAAGTGTATCCCGCTCCGGGATTCTGTATGGTCTCAACGCTTTCCGTATAGTTTATTCCGCTGTCAACAAGCCCTTCATCAGCAAAAGAGTTGACAGCATTCACCGGCAGAGCCGCTGCAAGCACAGCCGCTGCTGCCGCTATTGATGTTATTTTCTTCAGCATATCCTGTATCCTTTCCGTTTATTTTCCCCGTATTCCCGACTATATTATACCATATACAAAACTGTCTTTCAAGGCGGCAGACACAAAAAAATCAAGCTCCGCCTCCTTGAAAGGCTTTTATAAATATGGTATAATTTACATAACGATCGAACCCGTCCGCTCTGTGATCGGGTTCGGAACAGAATAAATTCGGGAGCTGATAAAATGAACATAAACGAAATTCTTGCCGAGCTGGATAAAATGCTCGAAAACTGCGAGATCGAACGTGCAGGCGCTTACCTTGCCGAGCAGACAGACAAGGCTCTGAGCAGCAGTGAAAACTCCGCCGCGATAACGCTTCTGAATGAGCAGATTGGCTATTTCAGAGACTGCGGAAAGTTCAAAGAATCCCTTGCCGCCTGCGAAAAAGTTCTTGCACTTATCCAGAAATGCGGTCTTGAAAGCACTCCCGAACACGCCACCACCCTGCTCAACGCCGCAAACGCTTACCGCGCGGCAGGACTTCACGATGAGGCTTTTAAAGCATACGAAAAGGTCAAGGAGATCTACGACCAAACGCCTGACACAGCTAAAACCCTCTACGCGAGTTACTACAACAATCTCAGTCTTTTGTATCAGGAAACGGGTGACTTTGAAAACGCCGCCGAATGTCAGAAAAAGGCTCTTGCTATCGTGACCGAACTTGGTGACGAGCAGAAAATTGCAATTTCCAGAACCAATCTTGCAGTATCGCTTATCCGTCTTGGAAACATTGCTGACGCGGAAAAACAGCTCAACAGCGCACTCGGTTACTTTATCGGTCTGACTCCGTCCGACTTTCACTACAGCGCGGCGCTTTCGGCTATGGGGGACGTTAAATTCCACCTTGGAGAATATGTATCGGCGGCGCAGTTTTACGAAATGGCTCTCTCGGAGACTCAGCTTCACATGGGTCACAGCAACTTCTACGACATCATTGCCGAAAACCTCAGAGTCACACGAGAAAAACTTCCGCCGCAGGGCTGGATAAGCGGTCTGGAGCTTTGCCGCCGATTCTATGAAAGCTTTGGCAGACCCATGATACACCGAAATTTCCGCAAATATGAGAACCGTATCGTCTGTGGAATGGTCGGTGAGGGTTCGGACTGCCTCGGCTTTGATGACGAGCTTTCGCACGACCACGATTTCGGCGCGGCATTCTGCATATGGCTCGATGATGATCTTTACTCCGAGATCGGCGAGAAGCTGCAAAAGGCATACGACCTGCTGCCCAAAACCTTTATGGGATACACGCGCGTTAAAAGTCCGCAGAGCCGAAAGCGCACGGGAGTTTTCTCAGCGTCAGGATTCTACACCGACCTGCTGGAGGTCGAAAAACTGCCAGAAACACTCTGCGATTGGCTAAGTATATCTCCCGAAAAGCTTGCGACAGTCACCAATGGCGAGATCTTTTCCAACGGCGAAAATACTTTCACACAAATACGCCGCCTCCTGAAAAGGGAGTACCCTTTCGCGGCACGGCTCAAACACATTGCTCAGCTGACCGCGCTGATCGCACAGAGCGGACAGTACAACCTTCCGCGTGCAATAAACCGCGGCGATCTCGTCACGGCGCATATCTGTTTCGGTGAGTTTCTGAAAAGCGCCCTGCGTTGTCAGATATTGATCGAGGGCAGATATTACCCGTACAGCAAGTGGCTCTTTAAAAGCTGTGAGAATACCGAAATAAAGGCGCTCCTCTCGAAATCTGCCGCACTTCCCATAGAGAAATGGAGCAGCGAGATAATTGAACCTGTATGCGCAGTTATCCTCGCGGAACTCAGCGACAGTTTTACGCTGAAATTCGACAGCGACTACCTCGGTCCAGCCGCGGAAATTGTTTCAATGTACGCGGACTCGCGCATAGAAAACGAAAAGCTCGCGTATCGGATAGCGGAAATGGAGTTCAAAGCTTTTGACAAGGTTATCAACGAAGGCGGCAGGGCAGACTGTCAGGACGACTGGGAGACATTTTCTATCATGCGCGTCAGCCAGTATCTTACATGGAATACTCCCATGCTCACGCAGTACATCAACGATTTTGAGAAAGCTATGGCGGACGGGCGCAATCCCATAACCGAAAAATACGCGCGCATGATGCAGTCAACCGCTCCCGAGGAATACGAAAAGATAGAGGGACAGTTACCCGAACTCGAAGCCGACTCAGTAAGGATATGCAATGCGGTATGTGAAATACAGGTCGGCTGGATGGAGGAATTCGCCAGGGAATACCCAGTACTTGCCTCAAATGCAAGGGCTATCCACACCTATGAGGACACCGAATGGAGCACTTCCTACGAAACGTATCTTCGCGGCGAACTGCTCACCTATTCGCGGACAATGCTGAGAATGTATTCGGAGCACATTGTAGCAATTGCCCGTGAAAACCGCAATCTCGCGAAAATGACCATGGAAAACACCGTAAGGCTATACGGCTACACTTCACTTGATGAGGCAGAACGCGAAAGCTGAACTTATGCTTTACAGTTTCTTGACTTTTCTGTGTACTTATGCTATGCTTAATAGTAATAGGCATTATATCTTCAAATCTCAGAAAGGAGCGTATGACCGCACACCTGTCATACGACGAAAATATGTTGATAAGTATAGTTATTCCTGTTTATAACGTTGAAAAATATTTAAAGACCTGCATTGAAAGTGTCCTTGACCAGACCTACAGGGATATAGAAATTATTCTGGTAGATGACGGTTCTACGGATTCAAGCGGAAGTATCTGTGACGAATACGCAAAAAAAGACAGCCGTATAACGGTTATCCACAAAAAGAATCAGGGCCTCGGGCTCGCAAGAAACAGCGGCATGGAGCTGGTAAAGGGCAGTTTCGTGACATTTCTGGATTCAGATGATTACATCAGCAGCACCAATATTCAGGAGCTTGCCGAAATCGTGGAAAAGGAAGGTGCGGATACGGTTCTCGGCGGGTTCTCAAGAGTTGACGTTGACGGAAATGTTCTCGCCAAGGAGGCATACGAATTTAAAATCTACTCTGACAAAGATGTTCAAAGCAGCTTTTTCCCGAGACTTATGGGAAGTTCACCCACGCATAAAGATTCTATCCGCCCCTCTGTATGGAACTCGATGTACAGCATGGACATAATAAGAAAAAACAATATCCTTTTCAAGTCCGAAAGAGAGTACGCGGCAGAAGATATCGTTTTCGACATTGAGTATTACCGCTATGCACAGAAGGTCGTGACTATCAGCACAGCCTCCTATAACTACCGCGTAACTCCCGGCTCTCTCACACAGAAATACCGCCCCGACCGCTTTGACAAGTCGGTTTTCCTGTACAAGTACATCTTCGCAAGGCTGAAAGAACTCGGCTACAGCGGCAATGCTTCGGTTCGCGCCGCACGTCAGTTGTTCGTATACACCCGTATGGCAATTAAGCAGGAAGTGATTTGCAGGGACAGGAAATTTTCCGAAAAGTACAAGCAGATACGCCGGATAATCAACGATAAATTCCTGCGCAGCGTAATCAGCAATTATCCTGTTGAAAAACTGTCGCTTCAGCCAAAGGTCTTTCTCTACCTGATAAAATTCAGACTTGCGCTGCTCATATACGCACTTATAAAAATAAAGGGCTGAGTCGGAATTTTTTCCCGATCCAGACCGTATCTGTGAGGTAACTATGGTTTCATTTTCTGTTATTGTCCCAATTTACAACGGAGAAAAATATATTTCAAGGGCTGTGGAGTCGGTGCTCTCGCAGTCTTACCCTGCAAAGGAGATAATTCTGATAGACGATGGCTCAAAGGACGGTTCTTATAAAAAGTGCACGGAACTGGCTGAGGCACACAGCGAGATACGCTGTATCCACAAGGAAAACAGCGGCGTTTCCGAGACCCGAAATCTCGGCATGAGCATTGCAGTATCGGATTACATTGTCTTTCTCGACTGTGACGACTATCTGCCCAAGGACGCATTAAAAGCTTATGCCGACAGCATTGAGCAAAACGATTCACCCGATCTTGTTATTGCAAACAACTACTCCGACCTTAACGGAAACTTAAAGCTTATGTATCGCATGAAGGGTCAGCAATATGTTGACAGGAATGAGCTTTATAAGCTTATTTGCGGCTTCAAATACGATCTTGATTTCAAGTCGGGCAATCTGCGTACCGTGTGGGCAAAGGCTTTCAAAAGGAGCGCAATAAAAGACATAAAGTTCGACCCAAAGGTCAGGATCGGCGAGGATATGCTCTTTCTTACCGAATTCGTTATCGGCTGTGGCTCTATTTTCATGATAGAAAAGCCGACATATGTGTATTTCCAGAACGAAAGCTCCGTAATGCACACAATTACATGGAAAGGCACTGAGGAGAGCGACTATATTTTCGACAAGCTGGTAAAGCTTTTCAAGCCGCTGGTCGAACCGAGATACCTCGGATTTCTGTTCTATGAGTTTGAAGAAAGAGTGTGGATAGCATTGTCGCAGTCCGACCTGTCCACGGGGCAGAAGTACAAGATCCTGAAAAAACTCATAACGTCTAAAAAGTACAGAAGATTCCACAATGTTGAAAACTGCACAAGCCGTTCAATAAAGACCTACTCACTGCTGATAAAGTTCAGACTCACGTCCGTGTTCCTATTTGTGCTTTTCATGCGCGGCAAAATAAAGAAATAAATACAGAATCCCGCCTTTCGGCGGGATTTTCAGTTTATCAGTAAATGTAAATTTATAAGGGAACGCACTCACTTGCAGGGCGTTGCCCCACACCCTACCAAAGGCTCTGCCTTTGGAATCCGCTAAAGGGTTAACAACCCTTTAGAATCCC
>UQEM01000027.1 GCA_900540005.1 uncultured Ruminococcus sp. | reverse complement strand
CTCTGCCTTTGGAATCCGCTAAAGGGTTATCAACCCTTTAGAATCCCATTATTAAAAACCTTTTTGTTATTTTAGTGCTGAAAAAGCTTGTTTTAATGTTGATACGGGAACGATATCGATAGAATATTCCTCGGGATTTACAGCCGATACAGACTGCTTTGGAACTATGCAGGTCTTGAATCCCATTCGCTCAGCCTCTTTTATTCGCTGCGTTATATGCGAAACCGAACGTATCTCGCCGCCAAGACCGATTTCGCCGAATGCGATAAGTTCCTCATCGATAGGTTTGTCCATGACTCCCGAGTACAAAGCGAGTGCGACAGGCAGGTCGCCCGCAGGTTCGTCAAGTCGAAAACCTCCGACAATATTGAGGTAAACGTCAAGAGTGCTCATGTATATGCCGAGTCTCTTTTCGAGTACTGCAATAATTATGTTGAGTCTGTTGAAATCAAAACCCGTTACCATTCTTCTCGGAGCGGAATAGCTTGTTTTGGCGGCAAGAGCCTGAACTTCGGCAAGAATAGGGCGGCTGCCCTCCATAACACAGGCAACGCAGGTTCCCGAGACATTATGCGGTCTGCCCGAAAGCAGCATTTGCGAGGGATTTTCAACTTCTCGCAGACCTTTGTCTATCATTTCAAAAACTCCGATTTCGTTGGTCGAACCGAAACGGTTCTTAACCGCTCTCAGCAGGCGGTAACTCTGGTGGCGTTCGCCCTCGAAGTAGAGAACTGCGTCCACGATATGCTCCATGACTTTCGGGCCTGCAATAGCTCCGTCCTTGTTGACATGACCGACAATAATTATCGGGATCTCTCGGTCTTTGGCGGTATGCATGAAAAGATTTGTACACTCGCGCACCTGAGTAAGACTTCCGGGACTGGAACTTATCCTGCCTATGCTCATGGTCTGAATTGAATCTATTATAGCGATATCGGGACTGCTCGCAGATATGGTCGAGGCAACAGATTCCGCATCGGTAGCTGTTAAAATGTAGAGATTTTCCGAATCAACGCCAAGTCTTTGAGCGCGGAGTTTTATCTGTCTCGCGGATTCCTCTCCCGAAACATAGAGAATAGAGTGCTCTTCGCCAAGATACTGGCAGACTTGCAGCAGGATCGTGCTCTTGCCGATACCCGGTTCGCCTCCGAGCAGAACGAGCGAGCCTTTTACGAGACCGCCGCCGAGAACACGGTTCAGTTCGCCGATTCCCGTATCATAGCGAACATCACTGTCAACTCCGATATCTTCGAGTTCAAGGATATTGTCGCAGAGATCGGGGGCACTTCCGCGCGATACCGAACCTCCCGATGAGGGAAGGCTTTCCGCAAGTTCCTCCTCAAAGCTGTTCCAAGCGCCGCAGGAGGGGCATTTTCCATTCCATTTTGAGCTTTCAAATCCGCATTGATTGCAGGTGTAGATATATTTAGATTTAGCCATGTTATATTCCTCAGAGTAAAGCAGCGGTTATGCCGTCATCATCGGCTATGTACTTCCTGCCGAAAGTGATCAGGTTTTCGGAGGGAGTAAAGCTTTCAGGAGCGCTGTCCCCGATACAGTCGAATGACAGCTCACCGTCTGCATTGGTAAAGAAAACGACTTTCTGCGAGATATCATAGTTCACTTCGCCTGCCGAGCCGAAAGCACTGAGGACTTCGATAAGCTTGTCGTCTGCCAATGTGAAAATGCGGCAGGAATTGTCAATATAAGTACCAGAGGAAAAAACAAGTTCGGGAGAATCGTCGCCGTTGAGGTCGCAGATCTCGAATGCGGGAGAATAAAAAGCGGTGTCCGAGTAGTCGGCGGCAAGTTCGGAAATTTTAGTGCGGAACAGTTCCTTTTGCTTGTCGCTGAGAACTGCGCCCCAGCTTTCTGATGAATGTACAGCGTAGCTGAGCGATTCGGGAGAGAATGAGTATTTTCTTCCAACGGTGAGCGACTGAGCGTTTTTATAGTCCGCGAGAGCCTTGTCGTAATCGGGAAGTGCAACGCTTTCGCCGTTTATCTCGTATGAGATCGCAGCCCCGCTTGCGGCTGAGGCAGAATTATTGTAAAATTTTACTGCTGATTCAAGCTGATCCTCGGTTATGGTAAAATATTCGCCGATAACGAAACCGTCACCGTCATATTCGTATCCTACAGCCGAAGAGGCAGGGGCAAAGAAAAATACGCCGTTTGCGCCGAGTTCGGCAAGATCCTGCACTGCTCCGTCAATATATGTGTATACTTTGCACATCGTTGAAGGCTGGGGATCGGGTGAAATTATAAGTTCGGGCGAGCCGTCACCGTTCAGATCGCGAAGATCAAAGCGTGAATCGGAATTGGCTGAAAAAGAATTAAGCTTGTTTTCGTAAGCCTCCTGCCAGTCAAAAACTATGCTTGCAGGAGAAATAGGCTTGGAGTTATTTTTGTCCGATGATTTTTTTGATTTCTGAGATGAGCAGCCTGCTGAAACCGCGCATATGAACGCGGCGGCAACTGCGGCAGAGATGTATCTGTTCAATTTGTGAAGCCTCCTGATGATTTATCGTGTGAAGATATAGGCTGTGTAGCCTGCGTACAAGGCGAGCATTGCCGCACCATTCCAGCGGATGAGCCTTTTTTTCGGCAGGCAGAATATGAGGACTATCATGCTCATGACGATGAGAACTGCGCTGTCGATGAGGTTCTCGTTAGTGTAGGAAACGGGGGAGATAGCTGAAGCTATGCCGAGGACAAAGAGAATGTTGAAGATGTTAGAGCCGATAACATTTCCCAGCGCCATGTCAAGCTCGTTTTTCCTTGCAGCAACGACAGAGGTTACAAGCTCGGGGAGACTTGTTCCGAGGGCGACGATCGTCATGCCGATGAGGTTTTCAGACATACCGAAAGCGCGCGCTATGTCAGAAGCTCCCTCTACGACCATTTCGCCGCCTGCCGCGATCGCAGCAATTCCTCCGACCATGTAGAGAATGCACTTCCATACGGGCATTATTTTGTATTCGTCCGCCTCGGGAGCAGAGTTGTCCCTTGATTTTTTTGCCGAGTATATCATGA
The DNA here is from genome assembly GCA_900540005.1 of uncultured Ruminococcus sp. Taxonomy (GTDB): domain Bacteria; phylum Bacillota; class Clostridia; order Oscillospirales; family Ruminococcaceae; genus Ruminococcus; species Ruminococcus hominiciens. Next base: position 19,275 of record UQEM01000027.1, on the reverse strand, counting down.
TAAGCAGAAATACCACAAAGAGCACGAGAAATAAGATACCGTCGAATCTGCCCACTACGCCGTCAATTCCGCCGAGCGCCATAAGGAGACCAGCCATGACTATCGAAAACGGAAAGTCGCGTTTAAGTGTTGTTCCGTCAACTGTCAGCGGACATAAAACTGCACATATTCCGCATACGACCATGAGATTGAAAATGTTTGAGCCTATGACATTGCTTATGGCAAGGTCGTTTTTAGCTGCAATTGAAGCCGAAACGCTTACCGAAGTTTCCGGCAGACTCGTTCCCATTGCAACAATGGTCATACCTATTATAATGGAAGGGACACGAAGCTTTTTAGCCACAGATGAGCTTCCCTCAACGAAAAAATCCGCTCCCTTGATAAGCAGAACGAAACCGACGATCAGATAAATGTACTTGAGCATTAATGCTATCCTCCTGAAATTTAAACTTAAAGCAACAACAGTATAACATATTATAGGAAATAAAGCAACTGTCAGAAGATGAAAATTTACACTGAAAAAAGCTGCGGCGGTGAAAAGGAAACTACGGGCTTTGTCAAGATATACCAAAATAATGCGATTTGTATTAAAATAACAGAGAAATCGCAGAAAAATCTTGTTAAAACTTAAAAATCGAGAAATTTGTTGAATTTGTGACAGAGATGTGATATAATTCAATCGGTATGCTTTTCAGCCCTTTTGCCGCAGTAAGCCGAAGGTCGGGAGCGCATAAATTCGCGGGATAATTTCCGCAGTTCGGAGGAATATAAATGACAGCAGCACAAATCTTTGCCATTATAATCTTTGTCGGAATGTTCGTTATGGTCGTTCTCGATAAGATCGAAAGGCACTATGTAACACTCGGCAGCGGAGCTTTAATGCTTATCGTTGTATTCGGCGTTTGTATGCGAAGCGGCAGCGCAGTCTGGAATACGCTTGCGCTCAAGGGCTTTGCAACAGAATCGTTCTGGTATCAGGTCACTGAGAGCGAAAGCAAGGGCATCAACTGGGCGACTATCGTCTTTATAGCGGGTATGATGGTCATGGTCGAAGGCATGGCGAAAGCCGGATTTTTCAGATGGCTTTGCATGAGGATAGCTTACCTCGTAAAATGCAAAACAGTTCCGATCTTCATTACATTTATGGTAATGTCAGCAGTCCTTTCAATGTTTATCGACAGCATTACGGTGATCATGTTCCTTGCTGCGGTTACTATCGAGCTTGCACAGCTTCTTAAATTCAATCCGGTTCCGATGATTTTGTCAGAGGTATTCTGCGCAAACCTTGGCGGAAGTGCGACAATGTGCGGAGATCCGCCCAACATTATCATAGGTACTTCTCTTGGATATTCTTTCTTTGACTTTCTTGAAAACACAGGTCTTATTGCAGGTATCTGCCTCGTAGTCTCGGTTATTTTCCTTTATTTTGCTTTCAGAAAGGAAATTTCGGGCGGAAACGGCGAGCCTGTTGACATGAGCAAGTTCCCCAAGCCTTCCGAGGCTATCACAAACAAGAGAGACTTCATCGTGAGCAGCATAATCTTCGGCTGCGCAGTAGTTCTTCTTGTAACTCACTCAACAACACATCTCACAGTTGCTACTATCGGACTTTTCATTGCAGTTATTACGCTTATATTTAATGCGAAGCACGCGGTAGAGCTTCTTAAAAAGGTCGACTATAAAACACTCCTTTTCTTCATCGGACTTTTCATAGTTGTAAGCGGACTTGAGGAGACAGGTATACTCAAGCTTATCGCTAACTTCATCGGCGATATAAGCGGCGGCAATGTAATGCTCATGATCGCGATCATCCTCTGGGTATCGGCTATCGCCAGCGCATTCGTTGACAACATTCCTTTTGCAGCTACTATGGTTCCGATCATTCAGAGCCTTTCGGCTTCGTCAGGCGTATCGCTCGGAACACTTGCATGGGCACTCTCAATCGGTACTGATATCGGCGGAAGTGCAACACCTATCGGAGCTTCCGCAAACGTTGTCGGAACTTCCGTTGCAGCAAAGAACGGCTATCCTATCGGCTGGGGCAAATACTGCCGCAGAATAGCTCCTGCTACAGTTATCGTGCTCGCAATTTCAACAGTATATCTTTTTGTAAGATATCTTTAATAGACAGAACAGGAGGATTATATTATGGGACAGATCATTATTTCCGTCGGACGTGAATTCGGAAGCGGCGGACGAGTTATCGCAGAGGCTCTTGCGGAGAGATTCAATATTCCGATTTATGACCGCCACCTGATAACCGATATTGCAGAAAAGACCGGTCTTACCCCCGAGGAGATCGAAAAGTACAACGAGAATCCCAAGCACAGAATATGGTCACGTTCTGTCCGCGGCTACAGCAACTCAATCGAGGATAATATCGCTGAGATGCAGTTCAAGATAATTGATGACAAGGCAAAGAGCGGCGAGTCCTTTGTAGTTGTCGGACGCTGCTCAGAGACAAAGCTGAGAAAGTATGACGGACTCTGCTCACTGTTCATTCTCGCTGACATGGACGCTAAGATAAAGCGCGTTATGGAACTTTACGAGCTTGACGAGGAGGGCGCAAAGGAGTTCATCACCAAGAAGGACAAGAAGAGAAAGCGCTATCATAACTACCACTGCACAGGTTCATGGGGCGATTCAAGACTCTATGATCTCTCTATCAACAGCACACGCCTCGGGATCGAGGGAACTGTTGACTTTCTCGAAAAATACATCAGAGCAAGAATGGAAAAGAACGCTTAAAAATCGGTTGAGGAGGTCGGAATCACATGAGAATACGTCATAAACCATGGGCAAAGCCCGAACTTGAAGCTTGTCCGTTCTATGTTCACGAACCGCAGCAGCAGATAGGTCATTGGCGTGAGCTTTTTGAGCACCCCGAAAGACCTCTTTACGTTGAACTCGGCTGCGGAAAAGGCGGCTTTATCTCGCAGGCAGCTCCGGCGCACAGAGATGTAAATTTCGTGGCAATGGACATCAAGAATGAAATGCTCGTTCTCGCCAAAAGAAAGCTTGAAGCGGCTTACGCGGAACTGGACGAGACTCCTGACAATGTCCGTATTGCCATTCAGAATATCGAGCGCATGGAGCTTGCGTGGAACGAAAATGACCGTGCCGACAGGATCTACATCAATTTCTGCAATCCGTGGCCCAAGAAAAAGCATAAAAAGCGCAGACTTACGCACACAAGACAGCTTCTGAATTATAAGAAGTTCCTGCGCGGTGAACTTTGGTTCAAGACCGATGATGACGAGCTTTTTGAGGAGTCGTTTGAGTATTTTGCTGAGGCAGGATACACGATAAAGTACAAGACCTTTGATCTTCACAGCGAAAGTCCGTATGAGAACTTTGTGACCGAGCACGAGAGAATGTTCACAGAAGAGGGCAAGAAGATAAAATTTCTGATTGCTGTTCCTAATATGGAGGGTTGATTTATGGAGTTTGAGAAAAAAATCAATAATAGGATCATTGTCGGCGGAGGTTCGGAAAGAACAGCGGGCGCAGGTTCTCTTGACAAGGCTGTAAAAGTCAACAAAAAAGTCCGTAAAAGAGCAATTGTGGCGGATATAGCCAAGGCAGCGCTTGCAGTAGGGATTTTTGCTTTGAGCCTAAAGATTAAAAAGAAGAAAAAGTAAAGAAAATGCCGCACAAGTTTGTGCGGCATTTCAGTTTGTCAAAAACACATTTCGGATAGCTTATAGGCATCTTGCGGGGCGTTGCCCCACACCCCACCAAAGGCTCTGCCTTTAGAATCCCATTATTAGTTAAACAGACCAATAATGTGTAGGTTATGTGCGTTATTTCTTTAAGAAAAATAATTGTGAATTTTCTGAAATTGCTTTACAAATAAATGCAGATGTGCTATAATAATAACAGCAAATTGAAACTGTCCTTTAAATCAATCCTGTGAGGTTGGCAAGGTGGGTATTTTTGTGTATAACTATATCTGTAGCTATAACTATAAGTATGCTCCCTGCCGTACAGGGGGCATTTTTGTTTGGAGGTGTATTTTTTGGAGACTAAACGCATTATCATGGACGATAAGGCTATAGGACGCGCAATTGCCCGTATCTCGTATGAGATCATCGAGAATAATAAGGGTACGGAAAACCTGTGCATTGTCGGTATTCTGTCACGCGGAGTCCCTATCGGCAGAAGAATCGCCGCAAAGCTCTCAGAGCTTGAAAAGACGGAAGTTCCGTTCGGTGCGCTTGATATTACCCCTTACAGAGACGATCTTACCGCGGAAAAAACTTCAGAAAATACTGATATTCCATTCGTTATAAGGGATAAGAATGTTGTTATTGTAGATGATGTTATTTTTACAGGCAGAAGCTCAAGAGCCGCGATAGACGCTCTCATAAAAAGAGGCCGTCCGCGTTCAATTCAGCTTGCGGTACTTGTTGACAGAGGACACCGCGAACTTCCGATACGTCCTGATTATGTGGGAAAGAATCTCCCTACGTCGCACAGCGAGGTGGTCAAGGTATCGGTGAAGGAACTCGACGGTGCGGACAGTGTCTGCATCTGCTGATAAATCAAAAAGGAGGACTGAAATGTCTGCTATACTCATTAAGAATATCCGCGCGGTTGATGCGAAAACAGACAAAGTAACCGATGTTCTGATAGATGACGGCGTTATTGCCGAGGTCGGAGAGAACCTGAGAACAGGTGCGGAGCAGTTCATTGACGGCACTGATCTGGTACTTATGCCGTCGCTGTTCGATATGCACGTTCACCTGCGCGACCCCGGATTTACCCACAAAGAGGACGTTCTCACGGGCTGTGCAGCAGCTCTTGCGGGCGGAGTTACCGGTGTTCTTGCAATGCCGAACACGAATCCGCCCTGCGATAATCCCGAAACTATCCGCTATATCATTGAAAAGGCTGAGGGCACGGGAGTTGATGTTTATCCTGTCGGCTGTATCACAAATGGCATGAGCGGAAACGGACTCTGTGACTATGCCGCACTCAAGGAGGCTGGCTGCATTTGTATTTCCGATGACGGCAGACCCGTAGAAAATGCCGAGCAGATGAGAAAGGCTCTTGAGCTTTCAAACGAGAACGGACTGCTTGTTGCTTCACATTGCGAAGATCTGAGTATTATAAACGGCGGTATCATGAACAAGGGCGAGACTTCCACCAAGCTTGGTGTAAAGGGAATGGACAGAGCCTCGGAGGACTACATTACCGCACGAGAGATGATACTTGCTTCATCTGTCAATGCAAGAATACACATCTGCCACGTTTCAACCGAGGGCAGCGCTGCGGAGATACGCTTTGCGAAGTCAAGAGGAGTAAAGGTGACCTGCGAGACTGCTCCTCACTACTTCATGCTCACGGACGAGCTGCTTGCAAAGCGTGATGCAGACTACAGAATGAACCCTCCGCTCAGGACTCCTAAGGACGTAAGAGCTATCATTGACGCTGTCAAGGACGGCACTATCGACTGCATTATCACAGACCATGCTCCGCACGCGGCTGAGGAGAAGGCTGACTTTGAGAAAGCTCCGAACGGTGTGGTCGGCCTTGAAACTTCACTCGCGGCAACTCTTACCGCACTCTATCACACGGGCGAAATTTCGCTGAACAGAGTCGTGGAGCTTATGTGCGTGAATCCGAGAAAACTCCTCGGACTTGAAGTGCCTGCAATTCAGCCGGGAAAGACAGCGGATCTCGTTATTGCGGATATCAACAGAAAATGGACTGTTGATCCCGAAAAGCTTCACTCAAAATCACATAATACAGTTTTCAAGGGCATGACTCTTACGGGAAAGCCGCTTGTTACTATATCAAAAGGAATAATCAAATACGACGAAAGGTGAGATATTATGTCATTTGACAGACTTATTGAAAGAATAATCGAACTAAAGAATCCTACGGTGGTTGGTCTTGATCCCAAGCTGGAATACGTTCCCGAATACATTCAGAGACGCTATCTTGACGATGACGGCTGGACTATGAAAGCGGCTGCAAAAGCAATTTTCGCGTTCAATCAGGCGATAATCGACGAAATACACGATATCGTTCCCGCTATCAAGCCGCAGGCAGCTTACTATGAGATGTACGGACACTACGGAATCAAGACTCTTGAAAGAACTATCAAGTATGCTCACCTTAACGGAATGTTTGTCATCACGGACGGCAAGAGAAACGATATCGGCGCAACTATGGAGGCTTACACAAAGGCTCATCTCGGTACAGTTGATATCGGTGAGAGCAAGGTAGAGCCTTTCGGTGCGGACGCCCTTACGGTAAACGGCTATCTCGGAACTGACGGAATCTCTCCGCTGCTCAATGTTTGCCGCGATACCGACAAGGGTATCTATGTTCTCGTTAAAACTTCCAACCCCTCGTCGGGCGAACTTCAGGATATGAAGCTTGCGGACGGCAGAACGGTTTACGAGGCTATGGGCGATATGTGTGAGAAGTGGGGAAGTGATGCGATCGGCAAATACGGCTACTCAGATGTAGGAGCTGTTGTCGGAGCAACTTATCCTGAAATGCTCACAGAACTCAGACAGAGACTTCCGCATACTATGTTCCTCGTTCCCGGATACGGAGCTCAGGGCGGCGGAGCTGAGGGACTCAAGGGCGGATTTGACAAGAATGGTCTTGGCGCTATCGTTAACTCCTCACGCGCAGTTATGTGCGCATATAAAAAGGAAGGCTGCGATGAGCGTGATTTCGCCAAGGCAGCCCGCCGCGAGGCTATCCGCATGAGAGACGATATCACACAGCATATCAGCCTCTGAACCTGCGGCAGGGAAACATGATCTGCATACTCTACATTCTGCCGCACAATGGCGTGGGGCAGGATCCACATATCTACGGTTACTGCGAAAGGAATGATCCTAATGTCTTTATTCAATCAAGGCGAAAAAGCTTACCTCATGCTTGCTGACGGGCAGGTATTCGAGGGAAGAAGCTTCGGCGCAAAGGGTACCGTTATCGGTGAGGTCGTATTTACAACTGGTCTCACAGGTTATCAGGAAACCCTTACCGACCCGAGCTATTACGGTCAGATAGTTACCCAGACTTTTCCTCTTATCGGAAATTACGGTGTTAACTCACAGGACAGCGAATCTGCAAAGTCCTATGTAAGCGGCTACATTGTAAGAGAATGGTGCAATGCTCCGTCAAATTTCCGCTGTGAGGGAAACATAAACGATTTTCTCACCGAGCACAACATAATCGGTATACACAATATTGATACCAGACGCCTTACAAGAATAATTCGTGAGGTTGGCGTTATGAACGGCGTTATCACAACAGAGGACGTTTACGCAAAAAAGGACGAGCTTCTTGAAAAAATACGCGCTTTTGAAGTTAAAAACGCAGTAAAGAGCGTTACAAATACGGAAACTCTTACATATTCCGATGAGGATCCGAGGTTCCGCGTTGTGCTTTTTGATTTCGGCTATAAGCGCAATATACGCAAGGAACTTGTAAAGCGCGGCTGCGAGGTCATCGTAGTTCCGGCTTATACAACAGCCGAGCAGGTAAAGGAACTTGCTCCTGACGGAATCATGTTCTCGAACGGCCCCGGAGATCCGACCGAGAATGTTGAGATAATCGAAAACATAAAGGAGATACAGAAGCTTGGCATTCCGATTTTCGGCATTTGCCTTGGTCACCAGCTCATGGCTCTCGCAAACGGCGGAAAGACAGAAAAGCTCAAGTACGGTCACAGAGGTGCAAATCAGCCTGTTATCGACCTTGAAAGCGGACTCACTTATGTAACGAGTCAGAACCACGGATATGCGGTCATCGGCGAGAGCATTTCTCCCGAAGTCGGTCATGTCTCACATATCAACGCAAACGATAAGACCTGCGAGGGTATTCGTTATACTGCGGTAAACGCAAGAACGGTGCAGTTCCATCCCGAGGCGCACGGAGGCCCGCTGGATACAGCGTACCTGTTTGATGAGTTTGTTGAGACAATGGGAAAGGAGCGTGACTGATATGCCGCTGAGAAAGGATATCAAAAAAGTACTCGTTATAGGTTCAGGCCCTATCGTTATAGGACAGGCTGCCGAGTTTGACTATGCAGGAACTCAGGCTTGCCGCGCATTAAAGCAGGAGGGACTTGAAGTTGTCCTCGTAAACTCGAATCCTGCGACCATTATGACCGATAAGGCTATGGCTGATAAGGTCTACATTGAGCCGCTTACACTTGACGTTGTAAAGAGGATAATCGAGATCGAAAAGCCAGACAGCGTTCTTTCAACACTCGGCGGACAGACAGGTCTTACACTTTCCATGCAGCTTGCTGCTGAGGGATTTCTTGATTCGCACAATGTAAAGCTTCTCGGCGCAGACCCCGAAACTATCCACAAGGCTGAGGACAGACAGGCTTTCAAGGACACAATGGAGAAGATCGGCGAGCCGTGCATTCCCTCAAAGGTCGTTGAAACCGTTGATGATGCAGTAGAGTTTGCAAAAGTTATCACATACCCCGTGATCGTCCGTCCTGCATTCACACTCGGCGGAACAGGCGGTGGAATTGCTCAGAACGAGGAGGAACTCCGCGATATTGCAACAAACGGACTCCGCCTTTCGCCTATCACACAGGTTCTTATCGAAAAGTGCATAAGCGGCTGGAAGGAGATCGAGTTTGAGGTTATCCGTGACGCAAAGGGCAACGTTATCACTGTATGTTCTATGGAGAACTTCGACCCCGTAGGCGTTCATACAGGCGACAGTATCGTTATCGCGCCCGCTGTTACACTCAGCGACAGAGAGTATCAGATGCTCAGAACGGCTGCTATCAACATAATCAAGGAACTGAAAGTCGAGGGCGGCTGTAACTGTCAGTTTGCACTTCACCCCACAAGCTTTGAGTATGCAGTTATCGAGGTAAACCCCAGAGTTTCGCGTTCATCGGCGCTTGCTTCAAAGGCAACAGGCTATCCGATAGCAAAGACTGCGGCAAAGATAGCTGTCGGCTACACTCTTGATGAAATCATAAATCAGGTTACAGGCAAGACCTATGCCTGCTTTGAGCCTGCACTCGACTATGTAGTAGTAAAGTTCCCGAAATGGGCGTTTGATAAATTCGTTTATGCAAAGAGAACTCTCGGTACACAGATGAAGGCTACCGGCGAGGTAATGGCTATCGGAACAAGTTTCGAGCAGGCTATGATGAAAGCGGTTCGCTCGGTTGAACTCGGACTTGACAGCATGAACCTTAAAAAGCTTGAAAAGCTCACGACCGAAGAAGTTCGCGCAAAGCTCCACGATGTTGATGACGAGCGTTCGTTCGTGGTATTTGAGGCTCTTAAACGTGGAATAACTCCCGAGGAGATCCACGAGATAACAATGATAGACAACTGGTTCCTCTACAAGCTGCTCAATCTTGCTGAACTCGAAAAATGGCTTGCAGACGGCGAACTTACCGAGGAAAAGTACAATATTGCCAAGCAGTACGGCTATCTCGACAGCACGATTGAGAGAATATCAGGAAAGAAATGCCCGACTCACAAGAGTGCGGTCTACAAGATGGTAGATACCTGCGCAGGCGAATTCAAGGCAGAAACTCCTTATTTCTACTCGACATTCGATGAGGAGAACGAGGCTGCCGAGTTTATAGAAAGGCAGAACACAGGCAAGAAAAAGGTGATCGTTTTCGGTTCCGGCCCTATCAGGATCGGACAGGGAATCGAGTTCGACTACTGCTCTGTTCACTGCGTATGGACTCTCAAGGAACTTGGCTACGAGGCTGTAATATGCAACAATAACCCCGAAACCGTTTCAACCGATTTCGATACAGGTGACAGACTTTACTTTGATCCGCTCACCAAGGAGGACGTTCAGTCGATAATAGATACTGAAAAGCCTTACGGCGTTGTTGTTCAGTTCGGCGGACAGACAGCTATCAAGCTGACGAGATACCTTTCCGATATGGGCGTAAGAATTCTCGGAACATCAGCTGATATGATAGATGCGGCTGAGGACAGAGAGCGTTTTGACGAAATACTCGAAAAGTGCGCTATTCCGCGTCCTAAGGGACACACGGTAATGACTACTGATGAAGCTGTGGCTGCTGCCGAAGATCTCGGTTATCCCGTGCTTCTGCGTCCGTCATACGTTCTCGGCGGTCAGAATATGATAATCGCTCATTCAAAGGCTGACGTAGTTGAGTATATGGGAATTATCACAAGCCACATGATAGAGAATCCTGTCCTCATCGACAAGTATATGATGGGTACAGAGGTCGAGGTCGATGCTATCTGTGACGGCGAGGACTTCCTTATCCCCGGAATCATGGAGCATATCGAGCGCGCAGGCGTTCATTCGGGCGACTCGATTTCGATATATCCTGCACAGCACCTCTCCGAGCGTATAAAGAGGATCATTGTTGAGTATACGAGAAAGCTTTCAAAGGAACTGAACGTTATCGGTCTTGTAAATATTCAGTATGTTGTCTATAATCATGAGGTCTATGTTATCGAGGTAAACCCGCGTTCATCAAGAACTGTTCCGTATATAAGCAAGGTTACGGGAATACCTATGGTCGATATTGCCACAAAGATAATGTTCGGCGCAAAGCTCAAAGATATGGGCTACAAGAGTGGACTTTATCCCGCAGGCGATTACGTTGCGGTAAAAGTTCCTGTGTTCAGCTTTGAAAAGCTTACAGACGTTGACACAATGCTTGGCCCTGAGATGAAGTCAACGGGCGAGTGTCTCGGTATCGGACGCAATCTTGAGGACGCACTCCTCAAGGGACTTACTGCGGCAGGCTTTGACCTCAAGCGCGAGGGCGGAGTTCTCATTTCCGTTCGTGACAGCGACAAGCAGGAGGTTCTGCCGATCGCTGATAAGTTCGAGCAGATGGGATTTGATATTTACGCGACATCGGGCACACAGAGCGTTCTTCACCGCAACATGATCGCGGCAAATCTTGTGCGCAAGATCTCCGATGGTGAGCCGAATGTAGAAACGCTTCTCGACAGCGGAAAGATACATTATGTCATCTCGACTTCCGCAAAGGGACGACTTCCCGAACGAGACAGCGTAAAAATGCGCCGTAAGTCGATCGAGCGTTCGATTTGCAGCCTTACTGCGATTGATACAGCGAAGTCACTTGTAAAGGTTCTCGAATCCGGAAGAACGATAAATGATGTTGAACTCGTTGACATAACTAAAATATAATAATTAAATTTTGCGGTCGTATAAAAAACGACCGCATTTTTGTAGCAATTCAACGAAAATTGTATACATAAATTTAAATTTCTGTGTTTCTGTTGACTAATTTTGCGTTAGGAGATATAATAGAAAGAGTGATAATAGGTGTTTTGTCATATCAACGCAACAATATAATTCAAACAGGGGGTAAATATGTCTTTTGTATACACCAAGTGCTATAAGTGCAATAAAAGAGTAAAAGTAAACGATGCCGAGGACGCATGGATTTGTAAATTCTGCAAAAAGCCGTTCGTCATTGAAAAGGCAATGAAGCTGTACCGCGAAAATTCACAGGACGGCGAGCACGTCAGAAAAAAGGTCGAGGTCAAGAAAGCCTCGGCGAACGTCTCTGCTGACAGTATGATACCGGAGAATATCGTGATAACGATGCCGATCGAGGAAACTCCTGCCGTAAAACCCGATATCAAGCGCGCGGAGCTTTCTGTTTCAAAGGCTGAGCCTAAAAATCCGGAATCTTCCGCACCAAAGGTTGAACTGAAAGAAACTGAAAAAAAAGCTCCCGAACCTGAGAAAGCGGAAGTTGCTGAACCAAAGAAAGTAGAGGTTTCCGAGCAGAAGTCCGAGGCTGATAAAGCCGAGGAAACTGCGCCAAAGGCTGAGCAGGCGAAAGCGGAAGATCCTGAAAAGGACGAGTTTGTCATAAAATTCACGAACCTCGAAAAATACATAGGCAATTCGGAGCACGTTGTTGTTCCTGTCGGAGTCAAGAGAATCTCGGATAATGCTTTCGAGGGCTGCGAAACGATAAAGAAAGTTGAGCTGCCGGGAGGAGTTGAGGAGATCGGCGGATATGCTTTCCACAACTGCAAGAATCTGGAGGAGATAGTCATTCCTGTGAGCCTTTTGAAGATAGGCAGTTGGGCGTTCCGAGGCTGCGGAAAACTCAAATCAGTTTTTATCCCCAACGGTGTCACCACAATTGAGGACTGCGTTTTTGCCGAGTGCGAAAGCCTTGAATCAGTTGTAATGCCAACCCGGATCACGTCTATCGGTTCGTTTGCCTTTTCGGGCTGTAAGAGCCTTGAGGAAATAAAGCTGCCCGATACGCTCATGGCAATTGGAAAATACGCTTTTTCAGGCTGCGAAAAGCTCAGCGGAGTGAAGATCCCCGATAACGTTACCAAAATTGAGGAGCGTCAGTTCTCAGGCTGCAAAAATCTTTCTGCTCTTGAACTGCCGCGTAATCTTAAATCAATTGACGAATTTGCCTTCAACGAGTGCGTCAGCCTCAAAAAGGTGGATCTCCCCGTCAATCTTCTGTCGGTGGACGGTTTCAGCGGCTGTACGGGATTGAGGACGATGATTATTCCGAACCATGTCACAACGCTGGGCAATTTCAGCAACTGCGTTAACCTTGAGGCGATAAAGATCCCGCCGTCAGTCAAGAATATAACTGTTCCGTTCACAAATTGCCCCGAGCTTATGAACATCACTTGGGAACACCTGAGCGAAAACATTGCAAAATTCCCCGCTTATCACAAGACAGTTGTTGAAAAGCGCAAGGCTGAAAACAAGTGTACGCACTGCGGCGGAGACTTTAAGCTTATCTCCAAGACCTGTAAGGTCTGCGGTCTGAAAAAAGACTACTAAACATAAGTATTTTGCGGAAAGCTGTCAAAGATTTTGGCAGCTTTTTTCATGTTAGAAAAAATAGCCAAATATAAGCCGCTTATCCTTGACTATTTTCCGATTTTGCGATATAATAAATATATGACTATGTTTGGAGTTGATAGATTGAATTACAAATTGTCATGCGCTGCGTTTTTAACTGCCGCACTTCTTTGTGCAACGGTAACAAGCTGTGGAAAGCAGAAGAATTCCGCGCCCGTATCGGAGAGCGAGACGACTACTTACGAGACTGTGGCTGAGAAAATCACAGAAACTTCAACCAACGCAAATGAGACGACCACGGCTGTCACAACCACTGAAACTTCACAAGAGGAGACAACTGCCGCAGTTGAGACTGTGCAGGAGACGACCGAAACAGTTCAGCACGGGTTTTCTACGCCGTATGAGGCTGCACAGTTTTTTTACAATGCATATCTCAGCAGCAACAGCGAGCTAATTTACAGTATGTTTTGCCAGCCTGAAATAGACGCGTACAATGCTTATATTGACAGTCAGGCGTATTTTGACGCTCCTGCGGCTGAAATTTTTTCAAAAGCGGCTGTCGAGGCGGCGATAAGCGCTTCAATGCAGAATATCGCGAATCTGCGCGCCGACAATCAGGATTCCGAAACAGACGGCTGGACGGTTTCGCTTACTGAGGAGGACATAATTCAGTCAACGCCCGAGGACGTGGCTGCATTCAATGAAACTCTCGGAACATCGTTTACTTCCGGCGCTGACTGCGCGTATGTTTATTATCAGGATCTCGCTAATCAGCGTGCTTTTGTCGGAAACGGCTGTGCGTTTGTTGAAAGTGACGGCAGGTGGTATCTTTCCTACTCGTCGGCAATTCAGTCTGAACTGCTCAATTATATGAACCTTTTTTGATAAAATTTAAGGCGGTGCTTTATGAAATACACACAGGGAAAATATATTATAACCGAAAAAAAGGCTATAGCCCGTGAAATTTACAGTTTTACGATACTATGTCCCGAAGTTGCGCAGGTTGCTTCACCCGGACAGTTCGTGCATATCCGTGCGAACGGCTTTACCCTGCGCAGACCGATTTCGATTTGCGGAATTGATAAGGAAAAGGGAACTCTTCGTATCGTTTTTGAGGTCAGGGGAGAGGGAACAGCCGAGCTTACAAGGCTCAATGAGGGCGAACTTATTGATATGCTTGCACCTCTCGGTCACGGCTTTACCGTTGACGGAAATCTTGACAAGGTAATTCTCATCGGCGGAGGAATCGGTACACCTCCTATGCTGCCGCTCGCTAAGATATACGGTGTAAAGGCTGTTGCAATCAGCGGTTTCAGAAATGCGTCTGCCGTGATCTTGCAGGACGATTTCAAGAGAACAGGAGCTGATACAGTTCTGTGTACAGATGATGGTTCGGCAGGATATCACGGATTTGTTACAGATCCGTTGGCAAAGGAGCTTGAAAACGGCGGAATCGGCATGGTTTATGCCTGCGGACCTATGCCAATGCTCAAGAGAATCGCTGCAATGTGCGCAGAAAAGAACGTTCCCTGTGAGATATCGCTTGAGGAGCGAATGGCTTGCGGGATCGGAGCTTGTCTCGGCTGCGCTTGCAGAACAAAGAGAAATGATGAGGAATACTTTGCGCACGTCTGCAAGGACGGCCCTGTATTCAATGCTGAGGAGGTGCTTTGGTAATGGCTGATATGTCTGTAAATGTCTGCGGAGTTGACTTTAAGAATCCGATAATACCTGCTTCGGGAGTTTTCGGCTACGGCAGAGAGTACGAGGAGCTTTTTTCACTTGACAAGCTTGGCGGAATTGCTACAAAGGGCACTACGCTTCACAGAAGAACGGGAAATCTCGCGCCGAGGATCGCTGAAACTCCCTCGGGAATGCTCAATTCCGTGGGACTGCAAAATCCCGGGATCGACCACTTTATCGAAAGCGAACTGCCGTATCTTCTTACAAAGGATCTGGTCGTGCTTGCTAATATTGCAGGCTCAACGCCTGATGAGTGCGCAGAAGTCGCGGCAAAGCTTGAGGACACCGATGTTCACATGATAGAGCTGAATATTTCCTGCCCCAACGTAAAGCAGGGCGGAGCGGCATTCGGCACAAGCTGTGAAATGGCGGCGGAAGTTACACGCCGTGTGCGTGCAGCTACGACAAAGCCGCTCGTTGTAAAGCTTTCGCCGAATGTTACAAGCATTGCGGATATAGCAAAATCCGTTGAGGCTGCCGGAGCCGATGCAGTTTCACTTATAAATACACTTCTCGGAATGAGGATCAATATCAACACAGGCAGACCGATACTTCACAACAACGTTGGCGGTATGAGCGGTCCTGCTGTGTTCCCGATTGCCGTGCGCATGGTATGGCAGGTGGCTAATGCGGTAAATATCCCTGTTATCGGCATGGGCGGAGTTTCCTCTGGACGTGATGCTATCGAGCTTATGATGGCTGGAGCTTCTGCCGTGCAGGTAGGCGCGGCAATTTTCACAGACCCATATGCTCCGGTGAGAATAGTTGACGAGATGAACGAGTTTCTCGACAGCAAGGGAATAGCCTCGGTGCGCGATATTATCGGCACAGTAAAGCCGTGGTGAGCCTATGATAATAATGTCAGTTGATTTCGGCGATGCGAGAACAGGAATAGCTGTGTGCGGAAAAAGCGAGCTGATAGCCTCGCCTGTGACCGTTATCGCCGAAAAGGATCTGGAAAAATGTGCAGAAAAAACCGCTGCTCTTGCGAAAGAACAGCGGGCTGAACAGATAGTTGTAGGCTATCCGAAAAACATGAATGGTACAATAGGAGAGCGTGCGGAAAAGTGCAGCCACTTCGCCGATATAGTCGGCGAGCTGACGGGACTCCCCGTTGTTCTCTGGGACGAGCGCAACACTACTGTGTCTGCGCATAATGCCCTGAATGTTACGAACACAAGGGGAAAAAAGCGTAAGGCTGTGGTGGACGCAGTTGCCGCCGTTATAATTCTTGAGAGTTATCTCGGATACAGGCGCAACTCGGGTAATTCCGCTACATAATCACCGATTTTATGTCATCAAGCAGGTTTCCGGCAGCTTTCAGAGTTTTGCCTGCATTTCGCTTGATGCTCAATCTCTTCATTGTGCTTGCGGTCGAGAGTGCATATACGGTAAATCCGACGGCAGCACCGGCAGCAGCACTTTTTGTAAAACTTTTAATATCCATAAATTCCTCCGGTGAATCTGATTTCCGGCTTTTTCACAAGCCGTGATTATATTTTTTGCCGCGGAACTTATAATATACACGAGGCGCTAAAATGTATAATCTTAACATTGTCCTTGTCGAGCCGAGAATTCCGCAGAATACAGGAAATATCTCCCGTACCTGCGCTGTAACGGGCGCAAGGCTTCACCTTGTCGGACCGCTCGGTTTTGAGATAAGCGATAAGCAGCTCAAACGCGCAGGACTTGATTACTGGGATAAGCTTGATGTCACTTATTATGACGGGCTTGAGGACTTTTTTTCAAAAAATCAGAACGGGAAATTCTTTTATTTCACGACCAAGGGACAGCACGTCCATAGTGAGGCAGAGTATCCCGACAATGCTTACCTTATTTTCGGGCGCGAGGATAAGGGACTTCCCGAGGAACTTCTGCATGATAATCCCGAAAGCTGCGTGAGGATCCCCATGAGAAACGAGCTGAGAAGTCTCAATCTCTCGAATTCTGTTGCGATCGCGGTCTATGAAGTGCTGCGCCAATGGGATTATCCCGACCTTTCGCGCGAGGGCAAGCTTACAAAATACAAATGGTAAAGGAGATATAACAATGTCAAAAATTATGATCGTGACTGATTCCTGCTGTGATCTTTCAAAGGAAACTATCGAGGAACTCGGCATAACCGTGCTGCCTTTTACGCTCACAATGGGCGGAGAGACATTCCGCGAGATTTTCGATAAGTCCACTCAGGAAGTCTACGACCTTATGGCTTCGAGCGATGAGATCCCGAAGCATTCGCAGATATCCCCCCTCACATTCGAGGAGACATACAAAAAGCTCTATGACGAGGGATATACCGATGTTATCAGCGTTTCCATAAACAGTCAGGGTTCGGGAACATATAACAATTCAATTATCGGCAAGGACGATTTCTTTGAGAATAATCCCGAGGCAAACGGCAAGATGAGAATTTTCAACATTGATTCAAAATCTTACACCGTACTTTACGGCTATCCAATCATGGAGGCTGTAAAGAAGATCCGCAAGGGAGCTTCTGTTGAAGAAATTGTTGCATATTTTGATGACTGGTTCAAGGTTTCCGCAATTTATGCAGTTCCGTATAATCTTAAATATGCGAGAAAATCGGGAAGAATTTCCGCCGCAAAAGCTTTTGCGGGAGAACTTCTCGGATTAAAGCCAATCATTGAGTTTGCTGACGGTGAAACCAATACCGTTGATAAGATCAGAGGAGAAAAAAACATTGTTCCTAAGCTTGTTGAGTGCGTTGAAAAGCGCATGACTCCACAGACTCCTTATATAATGCTCCACGGCAGAGATGATACGCTCCCTAAGGAGATCGAGAAGGAACTCATCAAGCGCACAGGCAGAAAGGCAGAGACATATCAGTCGATAGGAGCTGTAGTTTCCGCAAATATCGGCCCTGACATTGTTGCAGTTCTCATAAGAAGAAAAGATAAGTAAAAAAACGGGACATCATTACGATGTCCCGTTTTGCATTAAAAGCTGAACTACTGCATCTTGTAGCTGTTGATCATCTTCTGAACCATGCGTCCGCCGATTGCACCTGCTTCTCTTGAAGTGAGGTCGCCGTTGTAACCGTCCTTGAGGTTAACGCCAACTTCGCTTGCGGACTCCATCTTAAATCTTTCGAGAGCTTCCTTGCCCTTCTGTGTCATTTCACCCTTCATAATTAAATCTCCTTTACTTGAATTATTGATGCCGTGATAGTATTATGACGCAAGTGGCAAAAAATATTTAAGGAAATTTTATGAATCATATTTATCGAGAAAATTATGAACTCCGTCATTATCTTTGTATGCAATGATAGTGTTAGTATTGACATTTTCAACGCTTCGGAAGATATTTTTCTCGACCTGTGGGTTTACTTTTTTCAGTTCAGCGATGAGATTTTTGATTTCGAGACGCTTTGAAACCGAGCGGCTGTCGGGAGCACAGGTCGTGCAGGTGTCGGTGAATTTGCAGGCGCATTGAATGAAGTGGAGATCATTGTAGTCGCGCCAATGTTTAATTTCGTCCTCACGAATGAGATAAAGCGGACGGATCAGCTCCATTCCCTCAAAGTTTGTGCTATGGAGTTTCGGCATCATGGTCTGAACCTGACCGCCGTAAAGCATTCCCATGAGGATAGTTTCGATAACATCGTCAAAGTGGTGCCCGAGAGCGATTTTGTTGCACCCAAGTTCGCGCGCCTTATTGTACAGGTATCCGCGCCTCATTCTCGCGCAGATGTAGCACGGGTTCTTCTCAATATTATAAACAGAGTCAAAAATATCCGACTCAAAAACAGTTATCGGAATGGACATTGACTCCGCATTCTGCTCGATGATATGACGGTTTTCGGGACTGTAACCCGGATCCATTACAAGGAATTTCACATCAAAGGGGAATTTATCATGCCGTTTCAGCTCCTGAAACAGTTTAGCCATGAGCATTGAGTCCTTGCCGCCCGAGATGCACACAGCGATTCGGTCGCCCGGCTGAACGAGTTTGTATTCATTTATAGCTTTGGTGAACTTGCACCAGATAGTTTTTTTGAATTTTTTGCGCAGACTGTACTCAACGTCCTCTGTTATCCTGCGGTTCTCCATTTTTATTCGGAGCCAGTCAACGTATCCGCCGGCGAGATTGTAGGCTTCAAATCCATTGCCGCAGAGTTCGTCTGCGATATCTCGGCTTATTATGCCGCTCTTGCAGCAGATTATGAGCTTTTTGTCGGAGGGGAGTTCAGCGGAGAGAACGTCGCTTTGCGGAATATTTACCGCTCCGCCGATGTGACCGTATTCAAATGCGCCTGCGTCTCTGATATCTATAATTATGTATCCATCGTCCTGAAGTTCACCGAGCTGAGCGGCGGTAATTTCGTTATTCATAAGTACCTCGATGTGTTCTAAAATAAATTTTCTATCATATAATTATAGCATAGCATGGGGGAGAAGTCAACAAAATAAAAAGGCGGTTCAAAATGAACCGCCTTAAAATTGCATATTTCAGCTATTAGCCGAGCTCTGCGAAGTACTTGATCGTTCTTACCATCTGTGATGTGTAAGAATTCTCGTTGTCGTACCAAGAAACTACCTGTACCTCGTAGAGGTCATCAGCGATCTTAGAAACCATTGTCTGAGTTGCATCGAAGAGTGAACCGAACTTCATGCCGATAACGTCAGAAGAAACGATCTGATCCTCGTTGTAACCGAATGACTGAGAAGCAGCAGCCTTCATAGC
>UQEM01000026.1 GCA_900540005.1 uncultured Ruminococcus sp. | reverse complement strand
AAATTTTGCCGAAAAGATGCGTTGTTAGGCTTAGTGTCAACACGACCTAAAAATAGAGGGATTTTAAAAGCAGCGGGGGCAAACCCAACAAACAGCTTTCAACAAATTGAGGCAGTCAAATAATTGACTGCCTCTTTTGCATTATTCAGTTTGTGCGAACTGGCTTTCGTGACGTGTAAAGAAGTCCGTTCTCGGGGGAAGAAATTTAAGCTTGTGGTTCTCGCCTGTAAAGTAGGTGAGCGGCTCGAAGATCGTGTCCCAAGACCAGATACGCTCGTCAACTTCAAGGTACTCGCGGAGCTTTTCAGTTCCGAACGGAGCCATCGGGTGGAGAAGAACACCTGCAATTCTTATCATGTAGAAAAGATTTGCGAGCGACTGCTTTAACTGCTCCTTGTCGCTGTAATCGCCGTTGAGAGCCTTTGCCATGTACTTGCTGCCGTTTCTGATGTAGCTGTCAAGTACATAAGTACACTGGTGGAAAGCAAATTTGCTCATGTGTCTCTCGTAGTCGAGGACTGCCTTTTTAGCGTCTGCGAGGAATTTTTCCTCGGGTGCGTTATCGGGCATGATTCCGTCAAGCTCGTTCTGCGTGGTGTAGAAAGCTGTGCGTATCATTCTGTTGTAAACGTTTGAGAGGAGCAGACCGTCCTTTACAACGGGATCTGCGTCTTCCGGCTTTGCATCAGGATTATAAGGCTTCGGCATGAAGCTTACCGAGCGCTGACCGAGACCGAGACCGAGCCAGTGCATTCTGAGCTGCTCGGGAGTATAGTGTTCGAGCAGGTCATCAGCCATAGGCGGCTTAACTGCGCCCGAGCTTGAAGCCTTCTTGTCGAGGAAAAGAATGTGGTGGTTAGCCACAATTGTCGGGAGCTGCAATTCGCCCTCGGCAGGCGAGGCAGTCTTGTCCGCGGATTCCTGCTGAGCCATCCACATAGCAGGCTCTGCGATCCCGTAGAAATAGATGTTGTCCTGACCGATGAACTGGTAAACGCCCGATTCCTTGCTGCACCAGTAGTCCTTCCATTCATCGCGGCTTCTGCCTTCCTGTTCAAGGTAAGTCTGTGTGAATGAAATAGGTGCCCAGAGTGACTCCGGCCATACCCACACGGTAAGTCCCTCAACTCCGTCCATGACGGGAGCAGGAACGCCCCATTCAATATTGCCCGTGAGACGGAACGGAACAAGGGTCTTGCCCGTTCTGTAGCGGATACCGTTGTGAGTGAGTATGCGGCAGGCGTCATCGCAGTCGGAAAGTGTGTCGAATTCTATAGTGAACGAGGGCTTTTTTGGTTCTTCAAGGTAGTTGTGTGCAGGCATTTCGTCCTTGAGTGAGAGATACTTTTCCTCGAACTCGCGCTTTATATAAATGACAGGTTTTTTCAAAAACTCATCTATCGTTTTCCATACGACCGGACGAACGTCCTTGCGCTTTTTAAGCTCCTCCACCCAGTCCTTCATGAGCTGCTCGTAATCGCGGAGCTTGAAGTACCAGTTTGTGACCGGCTTCATAGTGGGAGTTTTGCCTGTTAGCGTGCTTACGGGATTGATGAGGTTCTCGGGCATATACTGGTGTCCGAGGTCGCATTCGTCAGCGTATCCCTTTTCAGAGGTGCAGCCTTCGACCGGACATTTTCCTATGACCTGTCTGCCGTTTAGGAACATACCTGCCTTTTCATCATAAAACTGCATTGTGGTTATCTGCTTGAGCTGTCCCTTTTTGTGGAGAGAGCTGATGAACCAGTCTGTGACTTCGGCGTGGATCTCCTTGCTTCTGCCGAGTCCCGAAGCTGCAAAAAGGTTCGGGGAAATTCCGTAAGCATCGAGTGTAGCCTGCTGCTTATCGTGGTTTCTCTGGACGAACTGTTCAAGTGTTCCGTCAAACTCGCCGTTCTTTACCTTGACTCTCCAGCCCTCTGCGATAGGCGAACCGTAGCAGTCTGTTCCGCCGACGAATATAACGTTTTCCTTGCCGATTCTGTCACGCATGAAGCGCGCGAAAGTGTCCGCAAACACGAACATTCCGCCAACGTGACCGAAGTGGAGCTCCTTGTTGCCGTAGGGCATACCGCCAGTGATAACTGCTCTTTTCGGGAACACGGGACGCGGTATCTCAAAATTTTTGTTGTTTTTATCAGCCATTTTCCAATCCTCTTTTATAATTACTTGGCAAATCTGTCCATGCGCGCTCTTACGATGTCCTCACCGAGAACGTGGCTAACTTCCCAGATGTCGGGAGCATTTGCGTGACCTGTCAGCGCGATCCTGAGCATATTTGTGATGTGAACGATACTTCCCTTGAACTGGTCGGGATTCTTCTTGTAGTCCTTAGGCTTTACGGCAAAGCCAAGTTCCTCGGTGATGACCTTGACTTTGGCGAACCATTCTGACGAATCATCGGCATGGTCATAGCTTTCAAGGTACTTTGCGAAGAAGAGCTTTCTTGTCTCATCGTCGCACTCCTCGGGCATCGGATCGGAGACCTTAAAGGTCTCATCGTAGTAGAAACTCATGAAGTCACACGCCTGTTTCCATGTTTCGATGTCCTTACGCGGCTTAGCTCCGCCTCTTCCGACATTGATGGCAGCGAGCGTGCGCTCGGGATATTTTTTGATGAGGTCGGCGTACTCGGCATTGTACTCCTCGCACCAGTCCTTCCAGCCGTCGAAAACCTGCTGTGCAGACATACGGCAGATGACATTTTTGGAGATATCGCGGAGCTTGTCCATGTCCACGAGAGCGCCCGAGATAGACATCTTCTCAATGGTGTACGAGAAATCGTGGAAATCAGCCTCGGGATTTGCAATGCGCCACTCTTCAAAGTTGGAGTTGAGCAGCGTGAGCAGGAACTCCCATACAGCTTCGGGGCAGATACCCTCCTGCTGATAGTAGGTGAGGGCGAGTTCGGGGTCTTTTCTCTTGGAAAGCTTGCGCTTGCTGCCGTTTTCGAATTTCATGAGAGTAGCTGTGTGGCAGTAAATGGGCTGTTTCCAGCCGAGTGTGTTGAAAAGTTCAACGTGCATGGGGAGCGATGATATCCACTCCTCACCGCGGATAACGTGGGTCGAGCGCATGAAGTGGTCGTCTATAACGTGAGCGAAGTGGTAAGTTGGGATACCGTCGCTTTTCAGAAGTACGAAATCCATGTTGTTGCGCGGCATTTCGAGCTTTCCGCGGATAGCGTCTTCAACGGTTATATGTTCGTCAGTCTCAGTGCCCTTGAAACGGAGCACCCATTCCTTGCCTGCCTTGATATTCTCACTTATCTGCTCAAGAGTGAGACTGCGGCTCTTTTCAGCGTATTTTCCGTAAATTCCGGGATTTTCCTTATTGGCGGTCTGCTGTTCGCGGATAGCGTCTATTTCCTCGGCAGTGAGAAAACACGGGTAAGCGAGTCCGCGCTGAACGAGCTCCTTTGCGAAAACGTGGTATATCTCCTTGCGCTGTCTCTGGCGGTAGGGGCCGTATTTTCCGTTATCTCCGTCAGCAGTTGCACCTTCGTCGAATGTGACTCCGAAGTAAGCCATTGCGTTGATGAGAGTCTCGACTGCGCCCTCAACTTCACGTTTGCTGTCGGTATCCTCGATACGGAGATAAAAGACTCCGCCCGACTGGTGCGCGATACGCTCGGCAATTACAGCGTTGTAGAGGTTTCCGAGGTGGACGAATCCCGTCGGGCTCGGGCCGATTCTCGTTACGAACGCGCCCTCGGGAAGGTCACGCTCGGGGTATCTTGCTTCGATGTCCTCGCGGGTAAGGGTGCTCTCCGGGAAAAGAAGCTCTGCAAGTGCATTATAATCCATTAAAACCAATCCTTTATTCAGATAATATTGAAGTCGTCAGCGTTCTGCACGGCGCTGACTAAAGCTAATGTTATATTATAACATATTTAAGTGATAAAAGCAATACTCCGCATGAAAAATAAAAGAGCCGCGCGGCTGCGCAGCTCTGATATCCGGAAATTACCTGATTATGCTCTTTCAACCTTACCGGAACGCAGGCATCTTGAGCAAGCGTAGATATGACAAGGAGTACCCTTGACGATAGCCTTTACACGCTTTACATTAGGCTTCCATGTTCTGTTAGTGCGTCTGTGTGAGTGAGATACCTTTATACCAAAAGTAACGCCCTTACCGCAGATATCACATTTTGCCATTAGGCTGCACCTCCTTATCTTGATTACAAGTTCTTTATCATCAAATAAAGACAACATGATTATTTTAGCACATAATGAAAAAAAAAGCAAGCCTTTTTTAAAAAAAACTTGAAAAAATTTTGGAAATCATAAATTTCATCATTTTACTTGAAAAATATACCGTTATGTAGTATAATATAATGTATGTAACTTCACAAACGAAACAGATGAAAGGATCAATATGGATATTACGGTTTTTATAAAGTACTTTTCACGAATAATAACAATGCTTTTGGTGCTTCCTCTGCATGAATCCGCTCATGCTCTGGTCGCAAAGTGGTTCGGAGACGATACCGCTGAGCGTCAGGGAAGGATCTCACTGAATCCGCTTGCACACCTTGATCCGTTTGGCGGACTGCTCATGGTACTTACGGGATTCGGCTGGGCAAAGCCTGTTCCTATAAATCCTTTGCGAATGAAAAAATATCGTGCAGGGATCTCGCTCACCGCTCTTGCAGGCCCTGTATCGAATCTGCTTGCAGCTTTTGTAGCCGGAATCGCCTACAATATTATCATCTGTACTAAAAGCGGGCTCATGGCTTTGGTCAGCTCTGAAGTAACGACCATGTCATGCGTTCTGCTGCTTCTGAGCTTTCTGTTTCAGGTGAATGTCGGACTGGCAGTATTCAACCTCATTCCTATCCCACCTCTTGACGGATACAACGTACTGAGCTATTTTACAAGTGAAAAGGTAGACCGCTGGTTCTATCGTCATCAGCGCGAAGTAACATTTGCGTTCATTGTGGTCATTCTTGGACTTTCCTACATTCCTTCTGCTCACAATCCTCTTTATATAGTGACTGATTTTGTAAGCAACGCTCTCTGGAAAGCGGTTTCGTGGATACCGAGAGTTAAATGGGGCTGGTAATGGAGAGCATTTCGTTCAAATTAGAGGTGTTTGAAGGTCCTCTCGACCTGTTGCTGAACCTTATCACCAAGCACAAGCTGAATATCTGTGATATTGAGATATCAAAGCTTTTGGAGCAGTATCTGCTGTACATGGATCAGGCGCACGAGCAGGATCTTGAACTTTCGGGGGAGTTCCTCGAAATGGCTGCGAGACTCATTTATATAAAGACAGCCTTTCTGCTGACGCGTCCCGAGGAGGCGGAACAGCTTAAAAAGGAACTTGAGGGCGCACTTATCGAGTATTCTATGTGCAAGATAGCGGCTGCCGACCTCGCAAGGCGATATATCGGCGGAGATGTTTTCGTGCGCAGGCAGATGAAAATAAAGGCGGATATGACGTATACCCTTGTCCATGAACCTGAGCGGCTCGCGATCGCCTATTCTGCGCTTTCCACAAAGGCTATCAGGAACGAAAGACAGAAGCTGAAAGTCGAAAATAAGATAAATTCCGTCGTGAAAAGGCGCATAGTCTCGGTAATGACCAAGGTCGTGCATATTCTCAGGGAGCTTTACTCGACAGGCGAAGTGGCTATGGACAAGCTTTATGTCGGAGTCACCGACCGCTCCGCAAGAGTTGCGACATTCCTCGCAGTCCTTGAACTTACGAAATCGGGGCGCATAACGATAAGCGAAGATAATTCGATGATCTTCTTTAAGGGAAGAAAGAACGGAGTGAAAAAATCTTGGAAATCACAAAAAAGCTCGGAGCAATAGAGGCTATTCTCTTTGCAAGCGGCGATCCCATTGAAATATACCGCCTTTCCGAAGCAAGCGGAGTTGACGTGGGAACTATCCCAAGGCTCGTGCGGCTGCTCAACGAACGCTATGACGACTGCGGCAGCGGACTGTGCATAAAAAAGCTCGACAGCAGCTATCAGATGTGCACGCGCGAGGAATTTGCTCCGATGATAAAGACAGCGCTTGAAACAAAGCGCAGTACGCCGCTTTCAAATGCGGCAATGGAAACTCTTACGATAATTGCTTACAATCAGCCTGTTTCAAAAGGCTTTATTGAGAATGTCAGAGGTATTGACAGCTCATCTGTTGTCAATAATCTTGTTGAAAAGGGACTCATCGAGGAGGCAGGCAGGCTTGACATTCCCGGAAAGCCGATAGTTTACCGCACGACTCCTGTTTTCCTGCGCAGCTTTGGTCTGGCATCTACCGATGATCTGCCGATCCTTCCCGGACAAGTGACCACGGAGGACGTAGATGCTCTTCTCAGAGAGGAAGAGGCGGAGCATGAAGAGTGCCTGAATTAAGATAATTAGGAGTGACATAATGGGTGTAGTGCTCTTGATATTAAAAATACTGCTGTATATTATCCTTGCCGTTCTGGGCATTATTCTTATAGTGCTTGCTGTGCCTGTCGGAGCTGAGATAAGCTTTATCGACGAAAAGCTGTCGTATAAGATCAAGGTTTCATTCTTGAATGTAACCGATTCAAATGGCGGCGGAGCGATTGCGTGGCTCAGAAAGCGCCGTAAAACTCCGCAGAAGTCAGAGTCGGACGACTCTCAGGAGGAAGATTCGGCTGTATCTTCTGACGCAGAAGAAACTCCTGATGAGAGTGCAGCTCCCGATACTCATGAAGCAGATGAAGAACCTGATGTGCCCGAAAAATCGGAAGCAGAGGAAACTATTGCCGAAAACAGCGAGAGCCATTCCGAACCGGCAGCAGAAGAACTCCGATCTGCCGATAATGAGGATCTGGGAGACGAAGATGACGGGATTCCGTCCGGAGTGAAGTCTGCCGCGGAAAAAATCGGTTCGCTCCTTGAAATATGGAACAGCGCAAAGTATCCCATAAAGAAAATTTTCAAGGGGATACATCTCAGCGATGTGTACATTGATCTCATTTCAGCAAACGAGGACGCTTATGACTGTGCGCTGAAATACGGCAGGATATGCGCAGTCACCTACAACGGACTTGCTGTGCTCGGCAGGATATTCGACCTGCGTATCAAGACCGTAGACATAAATCCGGGTTTCAGTCTGAACAAGAGCCGCTGGGACGTTTCGGTCAGTGTAAGTTTCCGCTTAGGAACATTGGTCATATCGGGAATATGGTTCCTGATGACATATATTTTCAGAATATTATTACCCAAAAAGCTGAAGGAAAGAAAGCTTAAAAAGACTGCCGCTGTGCAGGAATAACGAAAAAGAGAGGTTTTATAATGAACGGAAATAATACTCCTTTGAGTGAAATGCTCGGAATTTCAATGGAAAAGGTCAAGGAAATGGCTGACGTTAATTCCATTATCGGCGAGCCGATAAATCTTGACAACGGCGTTACGATCATTCCTATTTCAAAGGTTTCATACGGTTTTGGCGGCGGCGGCTCCGATATTCCCTCAAAGTATGACAAGAACCTTTTCGGGGGCGGCGCAGGAGCAGGCGTTTCCATAAAGCCAGAGGGTTTCCTTGTGGTTTCTCCCGACGGAAACGCGAGAATGGTTCGCATGGAGACATCGGGCGGAGCTATTGATACAGTTATCGACAAGTTCCCCGATATCGTCAGCTATGTCAGCAGCTTTATAGGCAAGAAAAAAGGCGATGATGAGGAAGTCTCTGTGGAGTGATCGCTTTTGCGCGTAACGCTGAACAGCTTTTCCTGTTTGGCGGCAATTCTGCATAATGACGGGAAAAACAGCATATTCTGTACAAAAAGTGTTTTTGTGGAGGATATGTGAATGAAAAAGCTGTTTATTGTTATGATATCGGCGTTCGTGATCTGCGGCAGTTCGGGCGCATTGACTGCCAAAGCCGCGAATCCGCCCGAAATTTTGGCAAAGGGAGCTGTGCTTATCTCAGCCGATACGGGCGAAATAGTTTTTGAGAAAAACTGCCGCGAAAAGCTGCCCATGGCAAGCACCACTAAGATAATGACCACGCTGCTGTGTCTTGAAAGCGGAAACCTTGATGAGGAATTCGTTGTTGACAGCGAGGCGATAAAGGTCGAGGGTTCGTCAATGGGCTTGCAGGAGGGCGATATCGTCACGAAGTACGCGCTGTGCTGCGGAATGCTGCTGCCGTCGGGAAATGACGCGGCAAATGCGGCTGCCGTTAAGCTTGCAGGGAGTATTCCAGCCTTTGCAGAACTTATGAATGAACGCGCGCAGCAGCTTGGACTTTCGCACACCTATTTTGTAACGCCCTCGGGTCTTGAGGGTGAGGGTCACGGTTCGTCCGCTTACGATATGGCGATCCTTGCGCGTGAGGCTCTGAAAAATGAGACATTCCGCGAAATATGTTCGTCCGAGACTAAAAAGCTTGAATTCGGCAATCCTCCTTATGAGCGCTGGCTGAAAAACACCAACAAGCTCCTCACGATGTGTGACGGAGTTTACGGCGTGAAAACGGGATTTACCGATGAGGCGGGACGCTGTCTCGTCTCTGCCTGCGAGCGCGGTGGCGATGATCTCATTTGCGTTACGCTGAATGACCGCAATGACTGGGACGACCACATCGCAATGTATGATTACGGCTTTGAGACGGTCAGCGCCGTTGAAGCAGAGTTACCTGAAAACCTTTCGCTTGACGTTGTGGGGGGAGTTTCCGGTAAGGTCACTCTTACTGCCGGCGAGGACGGAGTTTCGATAACGGCTCTTGCGGCAAAGCCTTCTGATTTGCAGTATACGGTCATCTCATCGCCATTTGTGTATGCACCTGTTGCCGCAGGCGATGAACTTGCTCAGCTTGAAATAACCTATAACGGCAGGGAGATACGCAGGATACCGCTTTGTGCAGGGGAGGAGATCGCGAAAGCTCAGTCAAAGGATAAAAGCAAAACACAAAACAAATTCAAAAAGTTACTTACGAGACTCGGGAGCATTTTCTCCTGAGAGATTGGAGATAAAGTGGAAAAGATAAGAATTCAGAAAATGATAGCCGACAGCGGATTCTGCTCAAGAAGAAAGGCGGAAGAGCTTATTTCTCAGGGCAGAGTCAAGCTAAACGGCAGACCGATAAAACTCGGCGACAAGTGCGGCTTTAAGGATCTCATAACCATTGACGGCGAGAGGATCTACCTGCCGCGAAAGAAAAATTTCATATACATTATGATGAACAAGCCGCGCGGATACGTTACGACCGTTTCGGACGAGCTTGACCGCCGATGTGTCATGGATCTTCTGGAGGACGTTGAGGAGCGCGTTTATCCTGTCGGCAGACTTGACAGAAATTCCGAGGGACTGCTCCTGTTTACAAATGACGGAAATTTTGCGAACGATATCATGCACCCGAGCCGCCACATCAGCAAGACCTACCGCGTAACGGTTCGCCCAGATGTCAGCGACGAGCAGCTCGTTCAGCTTGCTGAGGGTGTTGTTATTGACGGCAGAAAGACGCTTCCGGCAAATGTTGTCGTTAAGGACAAGGAACCGGGCAGAGTGGTAATGCTCATCACTATCAAGGAGGGCAGAAACCGTCAGATAAGAAAAATGTGCGAGGCAGTCGGACTTGAGGTCGCACGACTCAGAAGAATCAGTATCGGCCCGCTCAAACTCGGAATGCTCAAGCCGGGTTCATACCGCGAGCTTACCGCAGACGAGCTTCGCGCGCTCAGAAACGCGATCGGCAAGGAAAAGTAAAATGAAAGGAGCGATTTGAAATGCCAATAAGAATTTCATCGGAACTCCCGGCGTTCAAAACGCTTGGAGAAGAAAACATCTTCGTAATGTCTAAGGAGAGGGCGGAGCATCAGGACATACGTCCGCTTAAAGTCATCATCGTCAACATCATGCCAAAGAAGATAGACACTGAGAATCAGCTTATGCGCCTTCTCAGCAACACTCCTCTACAGGTGGATATCGACCTTTTGCAGATGGCTTCGCACGTTTCGCGCAACACATCGCGCCACCACCTTGACGCTTTTTACAAGACCTTTGACGAGGTAAGAAACAACCGATACGACGGCATGATAATAACGGGAGCGCCCGTTGAACTGCTCGATTTTGAGCAGGTCGACTACTGGAACGAGATAACCGAGATAATGGAGTGGTCAAAGACCCACATTTTTTCAACTATACACATCTGCTGGGCGGCTCAGGCGGGACTTTACTACCACTACGGAATACCGAAGTATCAGCTTCCGCATAAGATGTTCGGCATTTTTCCGCATCGTATGGAGGTCAGCAACAGTCAGCTCCTGCGCGGATTCGATGACATTTTTTACGTTCCACATTCGAGGAACACCGAGGTTCGCCGCGAGGACATAGAGCGCATACCTCAGCTTGAAATACTCACTTCGTCGGATATTTCGGGAGTCCACATTATTGCCAACAAGAACGGCAGGCAGTACTTTATCACGGGACACTCAGAGTACGACAGGGAAACGCTTGCGAACGAATACAAGCGCGATCTGGAAAAGGGTATCGACATTCAGCTCCCGTACAACTATTTTCCCGATGACGATCCCGACAATGTACCGGTGTTCTCGTGGAGATGTACGGCAAATCTTATGTTCACAAACTGGCTCAATTACTGCGTTTACCAGAAAACTCCCTATAATCTTGAGGAGCTTGAGGTACGCAACTGGAACTGGGAAACGAGCCTGTAATCAATAAAGATAAGAAGGAGAAAATATGGATAATCAGTTTTATGGAGGTCAGGACAATGGCAATCAGTACGGAATGATGCCGCCCCCTGCACCTGTTCAGGAAAAAGGTAAGGGAGTAGGATTCGCCGTTGCGGCATTCATCATTGCTCTCGTTAACCTCGTATTCTGCGGCGGAGTCTTCAGCATAATAGCAGTTCCGCTCTCATTGGTTTTTGCGATAGTTTCGCTTGCATCGCACAGACGCGGCAAGGCTTTCGCGATAATCAGCATAGTGGTTTCGGTGCTGTCCTCGGTAGTTTTCGGGTTCTATGTAATGTTCTACGTCAAGATAATGCCCGATATTGTGTATTTTTCAAATCACTATCAGGAGATCGTTGATGAATACAATGCAACAGGAGAGATACCTGAAAAGTTCGAGAAGTACGAAGATCCAAAATTCGACAAGTACTGGTCGGCTATGGGTTATGATGATTTTGACGCATTTTTCGCGGACTTCATCAATGGTGCGATCTCGGGAATGGAAGTCACCACAGACGGCAGCAGGAACGGAGTCCATATAACTCCGCCCACTACAGAATATTCCGATGACAGTTCATCTTCGGATGAAATACCAACAGATGAAAGCGGCGAGAGGCTCGTAGATCTCTGCTACTGACACAAAAAAGCCTGAGAACGCAATGTTTTCAGGCTTTTGTATTTATTGGCTTATCTGGCTCATCGGGTCAATGTATGAGCCGTTATGCTTCATTTCGATGTGCAGGTGCGGTGCGACAGCGCTCTCGATGTCAGCAGTTCCACCGACTGTTCCGAGCAGATCGCCGCTTACGACCACATCGCCCTCCTGAACGGAGAGATCTGCGCCGAGATTGCAGTAGCGCGTCATGAATCCGTTATGGTGGTCAAGGACAATTGTCACGCCCCACAGCGGATCATTGGAAACGGAAGTTATCTCTCCGTTTGAGACAGCATATACCTCTGCGCCTACTTCGGCTGCAATATCCGTGCCGTTGTGGGTCTGCCACGAGCCGGTGGTTTCATTTTTTACAAGATCAGTGCCGCTGAATGTGCCGATAATTTCTCCTGCTGCGGCGAGCGGAGCTTTCGGGTTTTCGATTTTCTGCACGCCTGCGCTTACGCTTTCTTCCTCGGTGAGTGCGTTTGCAGCTTCGGCAGGTTCGTCATAGATCTCAGCAACTTCAACAGGCGGCTCGTTCTCAATTATATCAGAGGCGGGGATTGTCGGCGCCTGAACTGTCGTGAGGACCTGTGTCGTGGTTATGACCGGCGGCTGAGTAGTCACGCGGTAAGCGGGAGTTGTGGTCTTGGGTATGTCGTTGATCTGGCGGTCAACTGCTTCTTCCTCGGCGATCTCCAGATCCTGCTGAGCCTTTAGCTGGCGGTCGGTGAGCTTTTCACCCTGCTGGTAGGCAAAAATGCAGGCTGAGCCTATCATTACCGCACTTATTCCGAGTGCTGTGTAAAAGCCCTTGCTGCCTTTGCCGTGTTTTTTATCAGATAATAAATTTTTCTTCACGATAACACCTCCGCTTATATTTTTGTCATATAACCCGAAATTATACATGAATAACAGAATTTTGCTTTTCCTGTTTTCGCGTTTGCAGCTATCTGCTGCTTAGCAAAAAATGAAAAATAAATTCCTCATTTTAGTATTGACATTGCTATTTATCTGTAGTATAATTGCAAATGCACGAAAAAAATACAGGCTTTGGAGAACGAGAAAATGGCTGTTACGGTGAATATTTATTATCGCGGAAATGGCGGAAATGCGCGCAGGTTTGCGCGTGAAATGGTGGAGTCGGGCACAGTCGCCAAGATACGCGCCAAGGACGGAAATCTGCGGTACGAATATTTTTTCCCTATGGAGGACGAAGAAACGGTCCTTCTCATTGACAGTTGGAAAGACCAGTCTGCGATTGACGAACATCACGCTTCTCCGATGATGCGGACGATAGCGGAGCTGCGTGATAAATACGACCTCCACATGACCGTGGAGCGTTATCTTTCAGATGATGAAAATGCGGATATAGACAGCGAATTTATCCGCAAGTAGGGATAAATGAACGTATACCGGCGATATTTCCCGATAAATCAATTATTATAAGGAGGATCCTTTATGACGGAAAGTATGACATCAGGCTCTCCGATAAAGCTTATACTTAAATTTTCACTTCCGCTGCTTTTAGGCAATTTATTGCAGCAGATGTACAACATGATCGACGCGGCTATAGTTGGACGAGTGCTCGGTGCGGACGCTCTTGCAGGTGTCGGAGCATCAAGCAGCGTTCAGTTTCTGGTTCTGGGATTCTGCATGGGAATCTGTGCGGGTTTTAGCATACCTGTCGCAAAATATTTCGGCGCAGAGCATTATGAAAGACTGCGAACCTGCATTTTCAATGCCTACCTCATGACAGGAGCTTTTGCGGTGCTGCTGACTATACCGACAGCACTTTTCTGCCGCAACATACTGAATATTATGGCAACTCCTGCGAATATCTACGATGACGCTTACATATACCTGCTGATAATTTTCCTCGGCATACCGTTTATTCTGTTTTACAACCTGCTTGCCGGAATAATGCGTGCAGTAGGCGACAGCAGAACGCCGTTCATTTTCCTCATGATATCGGCTTTTCTGAACATTTTCCTTGACATCATGTTCATTGCCGTTATAAGGCTCGGTTGTGCCGGAGCTGCTCTTGCTACGGTAATAGCGCAGGCTGTCAGCGGAATCGCGTGTTTTATTTACATTCAGAAGAAATACCCTCTCCTCAGGCTGAAGCGTCAGTACTGCAAATTCAACTTCTATGCGATAAAGGAACTGTTTATCATGGGTATTCCCATGGGACTGCAATACTCGATAACCGCTATCGGAAGCATGGTCATGCAGTCAGCAAACAACGGTCTTGGAAGCTCTTATGTTTCGGGATTTACTGCGGCAAGCAAGATAAAGCAGCTTGCAATGTGTCCGTTTGACGCTATTGCTACAGGCGTTTCCGTCTTTACGAGCCAGAATCTTGGTGCAGGAAAGCCCGAACGTATCCGCAAGGGAATCTTTAACGGTGTTGCTGTCGGAGCAGGCTACGGTGCCGTGATAGGATTGGTTCTCATCTTTTTCGGCAGACCGCTTTCACTTATGTTCATAAAGAGCAGCGAGACCGCAGTTCTTGCAGCCTCGGCACAGTATCTGATGTGTGCAGGATTCTTCTATTGGCTGCTCGGAATCCTCAACACCACGCGAATGACTATACAGGGACTCGGTTATTCAGCAGTTGCGATATTCTCGGGAGTTATTGAAATGATCGCGCGAATTGCCGTCAGCAAGGCGTTTGTGCCAAAATTTGGTTTTTGGGCGATATGCTTTACGGATCAGGCGGCATGGATCCTTGCAACAATCTATTGCAGTATAGTATGCGCAGTATGTATCAGGAAGGTCTCAAAAAATCACACTAAGCTGCAATTTAATGCCGCAAAGTAACAATATCAGTAGAAACAACAAACGACCTCCAATGGAGGTCGTTTACATTTAACTAGGGAGTGTTGACACTAAGCCTAACAACGCAGATTTTCGAGCATAAATTTTACGTAGACAAGGCAAAAAGTCGCAGGCAGGCTGTCGCCTGTCAAGACTTTTTAACGCAGGATGCGTGAAATTTTGCCGAAAAGATGCGTTGTTAGGCTTAGTGTCAACACGACCTAATAAAGGGATTCTAAAGGGGTATAAACCCTTTAGCAGATTCCAAAGGCAGAGCCTTTGGTGGGGTGTGGGGCAAAGCCCCGCAAACAGACTGAAAAAGACCTCCGAATGGAGGTCTTTTTCATTTAATCTGTTGTTGAAGTTGATGCCTGATCGCCCTGTGGATCGTATATCTCGGGAGGGAGCATTGTTGTGACGTAATCTTCGGAAGAAGCTTCTGTGATCGGAGCTGTTGCAGGCTCGTTCTGATATGACTGAGCCGTTGTCTGCTGCTGGTGATCATCATTATACTCCGTTGTGGTTGAAACCGTATCGGAGTCAGTTGTTGCAGTAGAAGAAGTGGTTGTGATGTCTGTTCCGGTCGTGGTGGTAGTGCCTGTAGTAAGCTCGGGGCGAACCTCAGCAGGCAGCTTTGAGCTTGCCGAGGGCTTTACGCCGTTGAGACCGTAGCACTCTTGATAAGCAAGAATGATGTCGCGGATCATATACTTTGAATATTCGCCGCCCTCAATAACTCCTGCAAAAGCAATCTCGGGGTCGTCAGCAGGGGCAAATCCAATAAAGAAAGAGTTCTGCTCCTCAAGGTCTTTACCCGTCTGAGGAGTACCGGTCTTTATTGCAACGTCAAATCCAAGGTTTGAGAGCGAATATTGTGCAGGAACATTTGCAGAAGCATCGACCATACCGCCTATGATGTAGTCGTACATATCGTCGTAGTTTACTTCTATCTGCTGTGCGATAGTAGGTTCGGTTTTCTTGACGAGTTCATTTGTTCCGTATTCATAGTAGCTGTCAACAAGATAGGGCTGATATCTTACGCCCCTGTTGCCAATAGTGCTTGCTACAACAGCCATTTGCAGGGGAGTCATGCCGCAGTCCTGATTTCCGATACCTGCCTGAATAACGTAACCAATGTACCATTCCTGACCGTTTGCAGCGAAGGTTTCGGGATTACAAAGGTAACCCGGAGCATCGCCCGTTTCAAGTCCCGTGCTCTGTCCGAGACCGTAGAGCTGTGCATATTTGGTGATGTTGTCGATTCCGAGCATACTTGAAAGCTCGTAGAAGTAGGAGTTGCATGACACTTCAATGGCGCGGCGCATGGAAATGCTTCCGTGTCTGCCTGTACAGCGGTATTCCGTGCCGTAGTACATATATCTCTGATTACAGAAAAATGTGGTATTTCCGTCTACGAGTCCCTCGTTGTAGCCTGCTGTCGCGGTAATAGTCTTGAATGTCGAACCCGGACGGTAAAGACCGTAGGTGCAGCGGTTTACGAGAGGAGAGTCCTCGATTTTCAGAAAGTAATCGTAGTTTTCAGAGTAGTCCTTGAGGTTGTAGGTCGGAGCAGTAGCCATTCCCTTGACAGCGCCTGTTTTAGCGTCAAGCACGCAGATAGCACCGCAGCGGACGTTTTTCAGGCTCTCGGGTCTGGGATTTATTGATGGGAAATTCGTGAGGAAGTTCTCTAATATTCCCTGAAGTTTAAGCTGATAGTTGCCGTCAACTGTAAGCTTTATGGTCTCGCCCGAGACAGTTTCCTCGATAGGCTTGTCGCTCTTGATGAGGCCGTCCTCAACGATGAGTTCCTCCTCGCCGTTCTGACCGCGGAGCTGAGTCTCCATAGCGGATTCAATACCGCTCTTGCCGACAGAATCGTTCATTGCATAGCCCTTGCTTTTCAGCTCGTCATATTCTTCGGCGTAGATAGGGCCAACTGTTCCTATCTCGTGGGGGAGAATGTCGCCGCGTTCGATTTTTCGGCTTGAAGATTCGACAATATCAATGCCCTTGTAGAAGTTGCTCAGTTCCTTGAACTCGATAACAGAGGTCTCGTCAATGTCCTCTGCAAGCACGAGGTCATTGCTGTATGCGAAGTCCTTTTCGATCATGTCATAGCGCATACCTGCGATTATTCGCTTTTCCTCATCGGAGTAGCTTTCGTCTATCTCATTGTCGGAAATAAGCTTGTCCACGCAGTTTTCAGCAGTTGCATAGACATTGAGATTGAGGTTTTCGATAACGTCTGTTGAGTCCTCGACAGTAAAAACGTACGGACGATCCGGCGTTATCGGGAGACTGTCCTTATATTCGTAGCCTCTGTCTTTAAGCGCATTGTATATGCCGAGGAGCGTTTTGTTGCCCTCTTTAAGGTCAGACGGGAAAAATGCCTTTTCAAGCACAAGATTGCTCTGAGGCTCGTTGGTGACGATAATGTTGCTGTTATAGTCGAGGATCTCGCCTCTTGCAGCTTTTACCTGCTTTGTGTAGGTAATTGCATCAGCACTGTAGGTCACTTGATTTTTTATGGTGTCATCTCCGACTACCTGTATCTCCATAAGTCTCAGCGCGCTCATTAATGCAAGTGCGACAACCAAGAGGATTATCAGAATGGATTTGAGGTTTTCAGCGAGTCCTTTCAATTAAGTTCCTCCTTTTCAGGGATTAAGGCAACACCGCACATTAAAGTGTGCGGTGTTTGTTCAGTTTGATTTGATAGCCTCCTCGATAGTGAGGTGTTCCTTCGGCATTAGAAAGCGGTTTATCAGCGCAATGACGAGATAGACAAAA
This sequence comes from uncultured Ruminococcus sp., assembly GCA_900540005.1. Lineage (GTDB taxonomy): Bacteria > Bacillota > Clostridia > Oscillospirales > Ruminococcaceae > Ruminococcus > Ruminococcus hominiciens. The sequence continues at coordinate 5,955 of UQEM01000026.1, read as the reverse complement.
ACTGCCGAGATCACGGTGTATACCCATACTTTCAGGGTAACGTGCGTGAATATCCTCTCAACGTTTTCGTAATTCCAGATCTGGTAGTAGAACTTATAGTCGAGTCTGCATTGTATGTACGAGACTGCGGCTGTAATGAGGATATAGTTCGTGAAACGGTGCCGCAGATACAGTTCAAAGAGGAGCGACACAACGATGCAGAAAAAAGAGAGAATAACGGCATTGTAGCCGAAAAGCTTTCCGCAGCTTATATCGATAAGAAAACCGCAGACAGCTCCCGTAAGTACCGAAGCGTACTGATTGTTGTCGATCGCGATACATATCGCTATCGGAACAAGCAGGATAGGCTTCAGCAGCGTTCCGGAAGTCATGATAAGAAAGCTGATGAATATGACCAGATAGTACAGCAGCCAGCGCACGGAGGTTTTAATTACGAGTATTCTGTGTTCGCGTGTGGATCTAATCCTCATCGCTGTCCTCCTTTTTGCCGCTGAAATCGGTGATGACCGTGACTGAGGAAAGCCTTGTGATGTCAACGCAGGGCTTTATTTCGGCACAGGCGGAAAGACCGCCGGCGTCCAGACCTATGCTTTCAACAGTTCCTATCGCGTAGTCCTTGGGAAAGAGTCCGCTTGAACCGGCAGTGATAATGAGATCGCCCTCTTTGAGGGTATTCTCGGTGCTGACGTGGATAAGACGGGTTTTTCCGTCCTCGGCGCTGATGACGTTGCCCTCTATGATACCTTGGTTTGTGCTGTTTGAGGACGAAGCTGCCGCAACAGAAAGGTCGGGCGAGAGAATTGACCTTACGGTCGAAACATGGTCGGAGACCTCGACTGTGATCCCGATGAGTCCCTCAGCCGTAACGACCGGACAGTTCACCTTGATACCCTCCGCAGAGCCTTTGTTGATAGAGAATGAGCGGAACGGATCGTTTGTGGTATAGCCGATAACTTCAGCCGGCTGAGAAATTTCATAATCGGGGTGTTCTTCCTTGATGATAACGAACTTTCTCAGTTCCTCGACCTCCTCGCGCAGAGCTTCATATTCGGTGAGCTGCTTGTTGAGGTCGGCGATCTCAGCTTTCAGCCGCTGATTTTCGTCATAGTATTCGTCTGCATTTCTCAGCTTGTCAACAGTTCCTTCCATTTTCGCGCTTATACTGTTTGACACGGTGCGGAAAGGCTTTGTAACTGTGTTGATAAAGGAAACTCCAGAGATCGAGTAGCCGCCTTTGGTAACGGAGTAGATCATGATACCGACAAGAAAGGCGAGGAAAGCGAGCAGAACCTTGAATCTCGTGCTTTTGAGAAAATCACGCATGGAGAGCTTCCTCCTTAATAGTACTTGACGTTTTCTGTGAGAGCGTCCTGATAATCATTGATATTTTCAAGGATCTTTCCGGTTCCCTCGGCAACGCAGTCGAGGGGATACTCCGCGATGTAGACGGGCATACCGGTCTCGCGGTTTATGAGCTTGTCAAGACCTCTCAGCAAAGCGCCGCCGCCTGCGAGAGTGATCCCGTGGTCGATGATGTCCGCGGAAAGCTCAGGCGGAGTCTCCTCCAGTGTCGACTTGATAGCGTCAATGACCCTCGACAGCGGCTCAACAAGCGCGTCTCTTATCTCGGCAGAGTTTACAATTATGTTTTCGGGGAGTCCGTTTAGCAGGTTTCTGCCCTTGATCTCAAGCGACTCCTCCTTTTCACTCGGAAATGCCGAGCCGATTTCTATTTTTATGTTTTCGGCGGTTCTTTCGCCGATGAGGAGATTGTACTTTTTCTTGATGTAGTTGATTATGGACGCGTCAAACTCGTCACCCGCGCATCTTACCGAGCGCGCTGCAACGATCCCGCCGAGCGAAATGACTGCCACTTCGCTTGAACCGCCGCCGATGTCAACTATCATGCTGCCGGCGGGTTCGGTTGTGGGAAGTCCTGCACCGATAGCGGCAGCCATAGGCTCCTCTACGATAAGAACGTTGTTCGCGCCTGCCTTTTTGCAGGATTCGCGCACGGCACGTCTTTCAACGGCGGTAACTCCCGAGGGAATGCATATAATTACATTTGCCTTTGTGAAAAGAGTTCCGCGCAGCGCCTTTTTGATGAACTCCTGAAGCATAGTCGTAGCAATGTCAAAGTCGGCAATAACACCGTCTTTAAGCGGTCTTACCGCGACGATAGATCCCGGAGTCCTTCCGATTACGTCCTTGGCTTCCTTGCCGACATAGCGGCATTTGTCCGTTCTCGTGTTGACTGCGACAACGGAAGGCTCTCTTATTATAATACCCTTTCCGCGCATATACACGAGCGTATTTGCAGTACCGAGATCGATACCGATATCTTTTGTAAACATTTGTTAGCTCCTTAACATATGGTAGTAGTGCAGTATTTGATCTGCCATGTTTTATTTTTAGTTTTTGCGGTGCAGGAACACCGGATTCATGAAAAATCAAATACTGCGCTAATATGTATATTATATCACCGAAGCCGCGTATAGACAAGAATTTTGCGTGAGAAATTCTTCCACGCCGAAAATTTGTAAAAGCTTTTGCAAGCAGGCGGCTGAAATGTGATAAAAACTGGCGAAATTTACTTTGAAGTTATGAACTTGGGGGCAGTCTTGTAAAATACGAAAATCGCAACGAGCATGAGCGCTATCTGTGCAAGATTAAGACTGAGGGAAATTCCGAACGTCAGCGAGAAAAAGTCTGTGCGCAGGAAGTTGCCCGGCTCAAATTCAAAGCCGATCTTTGTGCCGAGGAAAGACCAGTAGCCTTTTGCCGCTCCGCCGATGAGACCGCCGAGAAGGCAGGCTGCTGCGAGGAGCAGGGTCATGTAAAGGGCTTTTTTCATTTTTATCTCCTATCCGCCGCAGAAAGCGGCATTCAAATTGTCTTGGTTTTATGTCATCAGATACCCGATGAGCCGAAACCTCCCTCACCGCGGTCTGTTGCGGAGAGTTCGTCGCTGACTTCGATCTCGGGTATGAGTATCGGAGTAGGTATGAGCTGTGCGATACGCATTCCGTGCTCAACCGTGAAAGGCGCGCTGCTGTGATTTATAAGCGGAATAAACCATTCTCCGCGGTAGTCGCTGTCAACAACGCCGACGCAGTTAGCGAGCGAAACGCCGAATTTCGCGGAAAGTCCCGAGCGCGGATAGACAAGCAGAGCAATGTCGCTGCGGTCGGGTTCGGCAGTAATGCCCGTAGGGATCATTTTTATCTCATTGGGCTGTAAAACGACAGGTTCGTCAAGACAGGCGCAGATATCCATACCGGCGCTGCCCTGAGTTGCGCGGCTTGGAATGAAAGCCTTCGGGTCGAGCTTTTTGAATGTGAGTTTCATATCATATACCTCTGTAATAAAGTCCGTGTGTAACATCACCGTCGGGTCGCTTGCCCGAGAGAGCGTCGCGAACCTGCTGCGGAGTTTCCTTGTTGAGCATAATAAGCGAGAAATCTGCTCCGCACATCTCTTTATCAGTAATGAGGAGCGTGTTCGGATTTAGTATCTCTACATATTCCTTTGCACAGACTATCGGGAACTTCCTGCCCGTTCGGTCTGTAATACTGCCGCTGCATCGTGCACAGCCGACCTCGTTCTTTATCGGACAGTTTCGCGTGAGCATAAGCGGCAGCCGTCCGTAGGTAACAGCTCCGAGCGGTATCTCGCGGCGCATTTTTGCAATTTGGGTAAGCTTCGCCTCAAACGATACCGTGAAGTCCTCCAGCCCGAGCTGTTTCATGTAACTTGCGCTGTGGGAGTTGTAAATGTTCAGCGTGAAGCTTCCGTGAAGCCTGAAACCAAGCTTTCTGCCTATCGCAATGCAGTCGGGAGTGTGACAGAAAAGACGCGAGATCCCCAGTTCTTTCAGTTCGGAAAGGCACTTTATTGTCTTTTCCTCATTGGAAATAAATCTTGGCGGAGAGATGATGATCTTGTCAGCACCGCATTTTTCGATGAGCTGCTGCGAGATGATGTTCTCGGGCAGTATCACAAACTGCGCGAATTCTGCGGCAGTTTCAGCCTGTTCCGCTGTGCGGCAGAAAACTCTGCGCGGAAGGGGAGCGGTAGCTGTTTCCGAGGCGGAGAAAGTCCCCATATCCGGAACAAAATCGGTTATTGTGAAATGCGGCGTGTTTTTCTGTATGATAAGTTCCGTGAGCCTTTCCGTGACTTCACGGCGCAGACGATTCAGTTCGCCTGCCGGTACAATGAGACCGTCGTCTATTTCCGCATTTATTTTGCCAAGCGTAAAAATCGTGTCGCCAAGCTTTGAAAGCTGCTTTGTCAGTACGGCTTCATCAGTCGGGCGATTGAGAGCCTTTTCCGGAACACTGCCCTCAGCAGATACGGAAAGATTTCCGCTTTCTGCCGTTATTTTCACAGGTTTGTTCACTTTTATGACTGCATGGAAGTCAACAGGAGCAGTTTTTCGCTCAAAGCGGTAAAGTTCGTGGAGCTTCGGAAGGATCTCCTTTGCGGCGATCACATCGTCCTTTTCGCGGACTCCGAACATATCACGGCGGACATTCGTGTAGTAGCCGTCAGTAAAGCCGCCGCGGGAGAAAACTCCGCGGAGCACAGCCATGTCGGGAGATCTGCCCGAAAGAGCATTTTTCAGTTCGTTAACGGCAGAAGCCACATATTCCGGACGTTTCATTCTACCCTCAATCTTCAGCGAATCCACGCCGATCTCAGCGAGTTCGCGAGCCTTTGGGATAAGAGAAAGATCCTTGAGTGAGAGTGCGGCGGCATTTTTGTTTCCTGCGGCTGAAAACGGCAGACGGCAAGCCTGTCCGCAGCAGCCGCGGTTTGCCGAGCGTGAACCCATTATCGCGGACATATAGCATTGTCCCGAAACCGACATACACAGCGCGCCGTGAACGAAGATCTCGGTCTCAAGTCCGAGCCTGCATATTCCCGCGATCGTATCCTTATCGAGTTCGCGCGCAGGAACAACTCTTGCATAGCCGAGGTCGCGAAGAAGCTCCGCGCCGCTGACTGTGTGGACGGACATCTGCGTTGATGCGTGAAGTACGGCATCAGGGACGCATGACTTTATGAGCGCCGCACAGCCCCAGTCCTGAACAATATACGCGTCTGCGCCGATCTCGGCGGTATATTTTATGTATCGGCAGAAGTCCTCAGCCTCATCGTCGGAAATGATGGTATTGACGGCAATAAACAGCTTTGCACCGTATTTATGGCAAAGCGCGGCAGCTTCCGCAAGCTCCTCGTCCGAGAAATTGGCAGCTCCGCTTCGCGCGGAAAACCTCTTTCCGCCGATGTAAACCGCGTCAGCGCCGCTTCTCAGTGCGGCTGTGAGCGACTCCATACTGCCGGCAGGGGCAAGAATTTCGGGAGTCCGCATCAGATGCTGTCCTTGAGCTGCTTGAGCTTTACCATATTTTCAAGCTGAACGATTTTGGATTTGAGCACTTCTATCTCTTTCTGGGCAGCATCGCGTTCAATGCGTGATCTGCCTGCTTCGTCAACATATTCCTTAGTCTCGTTGCGGATATTGTCAAGCCGCTGATTAGCCTTGTTGAGGTCATCGAGCAGGCTGAGCGCCACCATTATCGAAGCCGTGTAGGGCGATGAACCGCCGCCGTTTGTATATCCGTTTATTTTTGCTTCCAGAGCTCTTGCGAGCGCGAAAACATAATTTGGCGACTCAGCGGTTCTGAGTTTGTATTCTTTTCCGCAAACGATAACTTTTACTTCGTTAAGCATTTTGTATCTTCCTTTCTTTGGCAATACATACCACTCTGCATTATATCATATTTTGTCGAATAAAGCAACAGTTTCCTTAATAGCCTGTTCAGTATCTTTTTCCAAATATCCTTTCGGCAGATCTTGCCATTGACTGTGTCGAAGCTCCGCACATAAAAAGATACTAGGTCGTGTTGACACTAAGCCTAACAACGCATCTTTTCGGCAAAATTTCAC
>UQEM01000025.1 GCA_900540005.1 uncultured Ruminococcus sp. | reverse complement strand
ATTCATCGATGCAGTACACTTCTCAGTACGCGATAACGGACAAATCAGGAAGCTTTTATCACAGTTTTTGAATTTACAGAAATTTTTTCGCAGAGCCTTATGGTCTATGACAATGATAGTTTTTCCTTTTGCTATCATACCCATAAGGAACGACACAACACTATGTATCTCTGTTAGGCTCAGCCCCTTAAATGGTTCATCAATACCGAGAACATCGGATCTTGAGTTCCGCAGTTTTAAGAGCTTTATTCGTATGTTCTCGCCGCATGACAGGGTAGAAGTAGGCTGACCGATTAGCAGATGCCCCAATAAGATAGACGAAGCGTCCTGTAAAGCAGTTATTATCTTAGGGTTAATATCTTTAAAAAATTCTGCTGCTTCATCTACGGTCATTCTCCATATATCAAATATAGATTGTCCTTTGATTTTATGTTTAGCCAAATCTTTGTTAAAGCCAGTTCCAACACAATCAGCACATTCAAGTCGCAGTACAGAAGTTTTTTTCACTACCGTATTCAATATAGCCTGCACCTAAACATGATGGACAGCAACCTTCGTTTCCTGTGTTGTTGGAAAAATAATTCTTGTCCTTCTTGAATTTCTTTGCAAATATACTGAATATCTCGGTAGCTATGTCTAATGAGGCAGCCATATTTGAATTCTTGTTGCCTAATATCGGGCGTTGGTTCACATAAGCATAACTCTCAAAGAACTGCGGGAAGTATTCTCTAATCAAGGTCGATTTACCGATTCCAGATGCACCTGTGATAAGATTAAGGCAACCTTCCGATAGCTCAATATCAACACCGTTATACTGATATATTTTGCTGTTTAATATAACTTTTATGGGCGAACTGAGAGTATGTTCAGGTTTCGACATAGGTGTGTTCTGTTTCTTGATATAGTTCTGCACATCAATCAGATAACCGCCGTTTTTACCGCTTTTTTCGCCAAGAGCAACGATTGTCCGAGCTAATTTTACAAATATATCGCTATGATCCACGATAACAAGGGTATGCTTATCTTTTAGGTCGATAATACTATCATATATTTTCTTTCTCTCTTTGCCAGATAAGCCGCCTAACGGCTCATCAAGAACAATCAGCAAATCTGTCAACTGAGTGTTAAACACCTGCACCATACGCAAACGCTGAAGCTCTCCGCCTGAAAGCGTTGGAATAGAACGATTGAAGAACAGGTATCCAAGATTGAAATCAATGGCTCTCTGCAAAAATGTATCAATAGTATCTAATGCAAAGGTCAGTGATGTACTTTTATTATTTTTTCTGATAGTCTTATTCACTTTTAATAGATCAGCGAAAGGAGTTATCATGTATTCTCCGATAGATAAGCCACCAACCTTGATTGATTATTGTGAAACCCATTGCTACAATCAGACAATATGCTGAAAAATTTTCAGTCGTTGAGCTTCGTTTGCTTCAAAACCAAACTTTTCATAAAAAGAAATCTTATCGGGCGCTGCACACAGTTCTACAAAAACGTCAGTGTCCTTAACTCCATTGTCATTTATAAACTTCAGCAATTCATTTATCAGCATTCGCCCGATCCCCCTTTTCTGATACTCGGGTCTCACAACAACGTCTTTGATATAATAATTTAATCCCATGTCGCCATTCATTCTTGCCATTGCGACAATTTTATCATCGTCCCATATTGAGACGCGAAACAATGTGTGTTTCATTGCAAGTTCCGTTTGTTCAAGAGTAGGGCCGTCACCCCAAACAGTTTCCCACAACTCAATAAACTGCTCTGCTGTCAACTCGTTGTATTTAATCTTTAATTCTGCCATATCCTTATTTCCTCCATTAATCCTGCTGCACAAGCTCCTGAAAGTCCTCCTCAGATATTACGGGAATACCAAGTGCTTCCGCGGTCTTATTCTTGGTGGACTTTGAAGTCTTGTCATTATTGATGAGATAATCGGTCTTTGAAGAAACTGCCGAAACCACCTTGCCACCGTTGACCTCGATAAATGCTTTAAGCTCATTGCGGTTCTTCCAGATGTGCACTGAACCTGTTATCACAAAGCTCTTGCCAACAATTCCCGAACCTGAATTAACCTGCTCAGGCGGAATAATTTCTAACTCGGCAATGAGATTCCTGAATTCTGTCAGATTAGTCTCATTCGCGAAAAACTTCACATATTCACCTGCAAGAATATCTCCTATTCCGTCTATCGCTGTGAGTTCATCGACTGTCAGTTTTTCAAGCTCCTCAGGAGTCGTAAACTCCGCGCATATTGTCCTTGCAGCAGTCCTGCCTATATTCGGAATGCCGACCGCATACAGCACACGGCTCAATTCAGTGCGGCGCGAAGCTTCAACAGCCTCCTGCATTTTCTGATATGATTTCTCGCCGAATCCTTCAAGTGCGATTATCCTGTCCTTGTGGTCGTCAAGGTGGTAAAAATCACGAAATTCTCGGACAAATCCCTCGGAAACAAAATCTTCTATAGTAGCCTCCGACATTCCGACAATGTTCATTGCGTCACGCGCAACGAAATGCACGAATTTGCCGATATGCTTTGCCGCACAGTCAGAGTTCACGCAGACAAGTGTCTCAACGCCGTCATCGGAACTTTTTACTTCAGTCGCTTTACCGCAGACCGGACAGACATTCGGTATTTCAAGGCTGCCAGATTCCGTTTTATTTTCAAGAACCTGCGGAATTATCATATTCGCCTTATATATAGTAAGTGTGTCGCCGATTCCGAGACGGAGCTGCTTCACAATGCTAAGATTATGCACAAGTGCGCGCGAGACAGTTGTTCCCTCAAGCTCAACCGGATCAAATATCGCGACCGGGTTCAAAAGTCCGGTCCTGCTTGCCGACCACTCCACCTCGCGCAAAGTGGTGTCGGCGGTCTCATCACGCCACTTGAACGCGATACCATTTCGCGGAGCGTGAGCAGTCTGCCCGAGACTCAGACCGTAAGCCACATCGTCAAATGCTAGAACAAGGCCGTCAGACGGGAACTCATTCTGCCCTATCGTATCGGCAAACTCCTGAACAGCGGCGCGAATACTGCTGCTGTCAACAAGCTTTCCGTAAACTGTCTGAAAACCGAGAGATGAAAGCCACTCCAATCGCTTGGCAAAAGAATTTTCCTCGTATCCGTCCGCCGAAACAAGGTTGAACGCAAAGAAGTTTATATTTCGCTCGGCTGTAACGCGTGAATCAAGGTTACGAACCGTTCCGACACAGAGATTTCTCGGATTTTTATACCTTGAGCCTTCATCGGTCTCGGCGTTCACTCGCTCAAAATCGGAATACTTCATCAGCGATTCGCCGCGAACCACAAGCTCGCCCGTAAACGGTATTGAGGCGGGAATACCGATAATATGCCGCGCATTCTGTGTGATCTCCTCGCCCGTCTCACCGTTTCCGCGTGTTACCGCCTGCACGAGTTTTCCGCCTGAATAGGTCAGCACCAGCGTAAGACCGTCAAGTTTCCAACTGAGAAAACCTTTTTTGTCCGCAAGCCACGCCGCGAGTTCGTCAACGCTCTTTGTTTTCTCAAGTGAGAGCATTTTTGAGGGGTGCTTTACCTTTTTGAGTGAAGACGCCACCTCATAACCCACCTGCTGTGTGCGGCTGCCGTTGAGAATGACTCCCGTTTCCTTTTCAAGAGCCTCAAGTTCATCATATAGTGCGTCATATTCGTGGTCGGACATGATCTCCGCCCCTGTATTGTAATATGCCTGCGAAGCTTTCGCAAGCAGCTCGTTAAGTTCTCTCATTCTGCTGATCTTATCCATAAAAGTCTCCCAATACAAAGAACCTGCTCCCGATTATGCGTACTGTAAAAGCAGGGTCTGACATTATTGCATTGCTATTAAACCGCGAAAATCATGGCTGACAGCTTTTCGCGATATTTACTTATAATATTATACCCGAAAATTCCGGCATAGTCAATATCAGGTGTACAAGTTGCCAAACACATTCTTTTCACACAATTTTCACTATTCTGACACCAAAATGTGCTAACATAATTTTCGGGGAGTCACAGAAGTGTACTGAGAGGGAACTGATACTGTTCCGACCCGTAACCTGATTTGGATAATGCCAACGTAGGGAAATAGCATGAATTTATGCGGATCGCCGGCTTGGTATATCCGCATTTTTTATTATAATTATAAAGGATTGGTTCTATGGTAGCTGTAAACGGAAAAAAACTCGAAGTTTCAGGCAAAACCGTCTCCGAGGTTCTTGAACTCGAAAATTATTCGCCGACACGCATTGCAGTTGAGCTTAACTACAATATTCTCCCGAAAGCAAAGTATAACACAACCGTTCTCAAAGACGGAGATATTCTCGAAATCGTCAATTTCGTAGGCGGCGGACAATGATCCCCTCGTGCGAAGAAATGTACCTTGCCCTTGAGGAGAGACACGGTGCGGGACTACAGAAAAAGTTCGCGGCGGCAAGCGTGGCTGTCTGCGGTCTCGGAGGACTTGGCTCGAATATCGCCATTCACCTTGCAAGGGCAGGTGTTGGCAGTCTCCACATCATTGACTTTGACCGCGTGGATATCTCGAACCTCAACCGACAGCAGTATTTTCCCGAACAGCTCGGGCAATTCAAGACCGCCGCACTCAACGATACGCTTCACAGAATTGCGCCATACTGCGATATTACCGCGGACTGCGTGAAACTCAGCGAGGATAATATTCCTCTGCTTCTTACAGGTGAAGAAATCATCTGCGAGGCTTTTGACCGCGCCGACCAGAAAGCTATGCTCGTAAACTGCGTACTCGAACATTTTCCGCAAAAGTACATTGTTTCAGGCTCGGGAATGGCGGGACTCGGGTCAGCTAATGACATAAAAACGCGCAGAATAACTTCTCACTTCTACCTGTGCGGTGACGGTACGAGCGATGTCAGTGACGGTCTCGGACTTATTTCAGCGCGCGTGGCAATCTGTGCCGCTCATCAGGCAAACATGATCCTGCGAATAATCGCCGGATCTCTCGATACATGAAAGGAGTAACTTAACATGGAAAATCAGGACAAGCTTATTATAGGAGGTCATGAGTTCAATTCGCGATTTATTCTCGGCTCGGGAAAATATTCGCTCTCACTCATTGAGGCAGCCGTCAAATATGCAGGTGCAGAGATCATCACTCTCGCGGTAAGACGTGCCAATACCAAGGACAACGAAAATATTCTCGACTATATCCCCAAGAACGTGACCCTGCTCCCAAATACATCAGGAGCAAGAAATGCTGATGAGGCTGTCCGTATAGCAAGGCTTGCACGCGAACTCGGCTGCGGAGACTTTGTCAAGATCGAGATAATGCGCGATTCAAAGTATCTTCTTCCGGATAATGCTGAAACAGTAAAGGCTACTGAAATACTCGCAAAAGAGGGATTTATTGTAATGCCCTATATGTATCCCGACCTCAATACTGCGCGTGATCTCGTAAATGCAGGCGCAGCTTCAGTCATGCCGCTTGCCTCTCCTATCGGCTCGAATAAGGGACTTGCTACGCGCGATTTCATTCAGATACTCATTGACGAGATAGATCTGCCCATAATTGTAGACGCGGGTATCGGCAGACCCTCACAGGCTTGTGAGGCAATGGAAATGGGTGCGGCGGCTGTCATGTCCAATACGGCTCTCGCAACCGCAGGTGACCTCCCTGTCATGGCAAGTGCTTTCAAAAAAGCTGTCGAGGCAGGCAGACAAGCTTATCTCTCGGGACTCGGACGCGTTCTTGTGCGCGGTGCTTCCCCCTCCGACACTCTCACAGGATTTCTCCGCAATTGAGGTGATTCAGCATGGATAACGAATATATCATAAACTCGGGAAAGCTCTCTGATTCCGCTCTCAGGCGTAAAAATGAGCTTGAAAACGATCCCTCCTCGCGCACGGATCATATGAAGTACATGGAGGGTCAGGAACAGATAAACTCCGATATTCTGCAAAAAGTCCTCGCGCAAATGGACAGCTTTGACCCTGATTCCTACACGGGAGCTGACGTTGTGCGCGCTTTGCAGAAGAATTCTATCGGAATCGAGGACTTCAAGGCGCTCCTCTCCCCTGCCGCAGAGCCTTTCCTTGAACAAATGGCTGAAAAAGCGCGTATCGAGACAAGAAAGCACTTTGGCAACACGGTCTACCTGTTCACTCCGCTCTATATCGCAAATTACTGCGAGAATTACTGTGTTTACTGCGGGTTCAACTGCTACAATGATATCCGACGCATGAAACTTACTATGGAACAGATAGAGCATGAAATGAAGATAATCGCTGACAGCGGGATGGAGGAGATACTCATTCTGACCGGCGAAAGCAGGTCGAAAAGCGATATCAAGTACATCGGTGAAGCCTGCAAACTCGCGCGGAAATATTTCCGCATGGTAGGTATCGAGATATACCCTGTCAACGTTGAGGACTACCGTTATCTCCACGAATGCGGAGTTGACTATGTGACGGTCTTTCAGGAGACATACGACAGTGTGCGCTATGAACAGCTTCACCTTCTCGGTCACAAGCGAGTTTTCCCCTATCGCTTTGAGGCGCAGGAGCGCGCTCTTATGGGCGGCATGAGGGGAATAGCCTGCTCGGCTCTGCTCGGACTTTCAAACTTCCGCAAGGACGCTCTCGCCTCAGCTCTGCACGTTTACTATTTGCAGAGGAAGTACCCTCACGCCGAGGTTTCGCTCTCCTGCCCGAGACTCCGCCCGATAATCAACAACGGAAAAATCAATCCCCACGATGTAGGCGAGAGTCAACTGTGTCAGATACTCTGTGCTTATCGACTGTTTCTGCCATTCGCAGGAATTACCGTTTCTTCGCGCGAGAGCAAGCAGTTCCGCGATGGTATCGTAAAAATTGCCGCAACGAAGATCTCCGCGGGAGTTTCTACCGGAATCGGAGACCACGAAAGCAAGTACACGGGTAAAGGATCTTCTGCCGAGGGTGACGAGCAGTTCGAGATAAATGACGGCAGAAGCTTTAAGCAGATGTACGAGGATATGTCCGAAGAAGGCTTGCAGCCTGTGCTCAACGATTATCTCTATGTCTGAAATAATCTGTGTGACAAACCGTAGTCTATGCGGCGGAGACTTCCTTTTGCAGCTTGAAAAAATCGCCGCTGCCCGTCCGGACAGGATAATACTGCGAGAAAAGGATATGGATCCCGAGAAGTACAAAATGCTTGCGAACGATGTAATGTCTCTCTGCCGAAAATACGGCGTAAAATGCACTCTGCACACGTTTGCGGAACAGGCAGTGCAGCTCGGTGCGGAAAGTATCCACCTGCCGCTCGCTATACTAAGGACACTCTCTGAAAGTGAAAAGCGGCAGTTCAGCGAGATAGGTGCGTCATGCCATTCACCGGCCGATGTGCACGAGGCTGAATGTCTCGGTGCATCTTATGTCACGGCAGGACACGTTTTTGCAACGGACTGCAAAAAGGGACTTTCTCCGCGCGGTCTTGATTTTCTGCGTGAAACTGTAAGAGCAACTGCTCTGCCGGTTTATGCAATAGGCGGTATTTCAGCCGAAAATTTTGCAGATGTGCTTTCCGCAGGCGCTTCGGGAGCTTGCATAATGAGCGGTTTCATGCGCTCGGAAAATCCCACAGAACTTATAAAAATGCTCAGAGGTGAGAATTATGCTCGATAAAAAGGACTTACTGCTCTATGCCGTGACTGACCGCAAATGCATAGGCAACAGAGACTTCTATGAAACCATTGAAAACGCGCTAAAGGGCGGTGTTACTATATTACAGCTTCGCGAAAAGAAACTCTCCGAATCACAGCTCGTTGAGGAAGCTGTCAAGGTAAAGGACATCTGCCGCAGATACAATGTTCCGCTCATCATAAACGACAACTACTCTGCCGCTCTGAAAGCAGGCGCGGACGGTGTTCACGTTGGTATAGAGGACGCTCCGGCAGCCGAGATCAGGCGAATATGCGGCAAAAACTTCATCATTGGCGCGACTGCAAAAACAGTTGCTCAGGCACGGCAGGCTGAAGCGGACGGTGCGGATTACCTCGGTGTAGGAGCAGTTTTCCCTTCGCCAACCAAAACTAACGCCATTAGAATAGATAATGCTCAGCTCCGTGATATCTGCTCAAGTGTTAGTATTCCCGCCGTTGCAATAGGCGGCATAACGCTTGAAAACGCAAGTACTCTTACAGGGAGTGGAATCTGCGGAATCGCCGTGGTTTCGGCACTTTTTGGTTCAGGCGACACGAAACGCTCCGCAGAGGCTTTGGCAGAAAGATTGCGCGAAATAATCAGATAATACAAAAAGCGGACGGAAAATCAACCGTCCGCTTTGTTTTATTTGAGAACCCCGAGTCCGTCAAGGAGGAGTTTCACTCCGATAAGAATGAGAATTGCTCCGCCTGCGATCTGTGCCTTTTTCTCGTACTTATTGCCAAACTTGTTGCCTATAATTACGCCGGCAAGTGAAAGTGCAAATGTCATTACTCCGATAACCGTCACAGAAAACGCAAGGTTTACCCTTTCGGTTGCGAATACGACACCTACCGCGAGCGCGTCGATACTTGTTGCTATAGCAAGCAGGAAAAGCTCCGGAATATCAAGCTTATACTCGCCAGAGTTTTTCTCCTCTTCTTTCTCAAAAATGACCTCAAATATCATTTTTCCACCGATGAATACGAGCAGAACAAAGCCTATCCAATGACTGTACGCTTTTATGTAGCTCTCGAAACGACTTCCGAGGAAGTAACCGATAATCGGCATAAGCGCCTGAAATATGCCGAAAAACAGTGCGGTGATAATTCCGCCCTTATAGTTGAGCTTTTTCATGCTCAACCCCTTACAGACCGCCACCGAAAAAGCGTCCATTGACAGTCCGACCGCAAGTGCGATAAGTTCAAATTTTCCCATAAATTGAAACCTCCATGACAAAAAAATCCGGGCACATATCGTACCCGGATAAAATACTCAGGTACAGCAAAAAGCCATACTTGAGTCTCATTATTTAAGACAAAACCGGACCTAAGCGGTCAGTGTGTCGGCTTGCCACGCATATCGTATACGCTAACTACTCCCTCAGTAAGTTGCTTTTATTATACAATATATTTCATGGCTTGTCAATTTATTACTGTTAGCACATCGAAACATCAAAGAGTTTTCTCCATGATGAAATCGTCCATAATGAAACCGTTTCCGATATCAGTTTCAGCCGTATCTGCAACGATAAATCCCTTTGCCTTGTAGACTGCAACAGCGCGGTCATTATACTTGTTTACAGTAAGGTAGACATTACTCTTTCCGCAGGATTTCGCCTCGTCAAAGACCCTTTGCAGCATTTGTGAGGCTATTGCCCTGCCGCGCTTGTCACTCCTGAGATAAAGCTTGCTGAGAAAATAGCGCTCATCACTCTCGGGCTTTGCACCGATATATCCGCACAATTCACCGTCATCACGAACCGCAAAATAGGTGTAATCCTGCGTGTCCACCTGATTTTTCATGGCATTGTAAGACTGAAATTTGTCCACCATGTACGAGATCTGTTCCTCGGAAATTATTCCCGGAAAACACTCGTGCCAGATTTTTTCCGCAAGCTCGGCAACTTCGTGAAGTTCGGTATCATTTTCTACTTTAGCTATGTTCACAGCCATTACGCTCACTCATCTTCGGGCATCTCCCAGTTATGATAAACGTTCTGAACGTCATCGTTGTCCTCAAGGTGCTCAAGGAGAAGATTCATCTTCTTTATCTGATCCTCATCTGTGAGAGTAGTGTAGTTTGCAGGTATCATCTCGGACTCGGCAGAGAGCACATTATAGCCCTTTGCAGTAAGTCCCTCACGGACAGCATGGAGATTCTCGGGAGCACACTCGATCTCAACAGTTTCCTCATTGATATCGAAATCATCGCCGCCGCACTCGAAAACGTCGTCCATTACAGTATCTTCGTCAAGTCCCGTGTTTTCGAGCACTACTATGCCCTTTCTGCTGAACATGAACGATACACAGCCGATAGTTCCGAGATTTCCGCCGAACTTATCAAAATAATGGCGCACCTCGCCTGCTGTTCTGTTTCTGTTGTCAGTAAGACACTCAACGATTACAGCTACGCCGTTGGGGCCGTATCCTTCATAAGTGATGTTCTCGTAGTTATTTTTATCCTCGCCGCCGGCAGCTTTCTTGATAACGCGCTCGATGTTGTCGTTAGGCACGTTGTTTGCCTTTGCCTTTGCGATAAGGTCGCGAAGCTTGCTGTTGTTGTTCGGGTCAGGGCCGCCCTCGCGGACAACTACTGTTATCTCACGTCCGATCTTTGTGAAGATCTTGCCCTTAACAGCGTCCGTTGCTTCCTTTTTACGCTTGATATTATTCCATTTTGAATGACCTGACATATTTTTCGCTCCTATCTATTCAATATCAGAACTATTTTCACTGATTATAAGTTCAAACAGCTCGGTTATGCGCTCTGTTCTGCCTGTGAGCTGTAAATACCCGAACAGGCACTCGACCGCGGTAGCTCTGCGGTACTGAGCCGCCTCGGCGTGTTTGGGAACTGTGTTTCCCGTAGCGTTTCGTCCTCTTTTCAGGACAGCAAGTTCGTGTTCGTCAAGAGCCTGTGCAAGTGTTTCATATGCATTCGACTGAAACTCCGCACACACAAGCTTTATCTTTGCCGAGTGGAGTTTCGCGACAGGCATATTCGCCTTTCGCAGAAGATATTCCCTTACAAGCATATCGTAAACGCTGTCCCCCAGAAACGCAAGGCTGAGAGGACTGTAGGTGTTTGCCTCGCGTTCGGTCATAAATTCTCTGCTCATATCAATATACAAAGTCGAACTCAAAGCCCTCAAGGTTGACAGTGTCACCCTCCTGAACGCCCATTTCTTCAAGCTTTGCGATTATACCGCTGTTTATGAGAACTCGCTGGAAATATTGCAGCGATGAGTAGTCGTCGGGGTCAACGGTGCGCATTATCGGCTGAAGCCACGGTGCCTCGACGTAGTAAACTCCGTCCTCTACATCTATTTCAAACTTCTTGTCCACACCTAGCATTTCGTCAAGTTCCTGCTGAGGAATAGGCTCTGCCTCGAACTCCTTGATCGGAGGAAGCGTGTCGAGAACCTCGGCGACCTTGTCCATAAGCTCAGAAGTACCCTTTGTGGTCGCTGCGGAAATGCAGAAGAAAGGCAGTCCCTTCTCCTCAATATAGCTGCGGAAAGCATCTATCTGCTCCTCGGAAGCCATATCCGATTTGTTTGCAGCAACGATCTGAGGACGCTGAGCAAGTTCCTCGTTGAACTTTGCAAGCTCTGTGTTGATTATCTCGAAGTCCTCCTTGGGGTCACGTCCCTCGATACCGGAAACGTCCACAACATGGACGATAAGGCGGCAGCGCTCGACATGGCGCAGGAACTCGTGACCGAGACCGACTCCGTCACCGGCGCCCTCAATAAGACCTGGGATATCAGCCATTACGAACGAACGCTCCTCGTCTACCCTTACCACGCCGAGAACGGGCGTGAGAGTGGTGAAGTGATAGTTCGCGATTTTCGGCTTAGCCGCGCTTACGACCGAGATAAGGGTCGATTTTCCGACATTCGGGAAGCCTACGAGTCCAACGTCCGCAAGAAGTTTAAGCTCAAGAGTAACCTCGAACTCCTCGCCCGGAAATCCCGGCTTAGCAAAACGCGGGATCTGTCGCGTAGAAGTGGCAAAGTGAACATTTCCCTTTCCTCCGTTACCGCCCTTTGCGATGACCTTTGGCTCGTCTGTGGACATATCCGCCATAATTCTGCCTGTTTTTGCATCACGCACTATAGTTCCGCGCGGAACTTTTACAATAAGCGGCGGAGCGCTCTTGCCCGTGCAGTTGCGTGAACTGCCGTTCTCGCCCTTCTGTGCGGCATACTTTCTCTTATAGCGGAAATCTATAAGGGTCGAAAAATTGTCGTCCACCTGAAAGACAACGTCTCCGCCTCTGCCGCCGTCGCCGCCGTCCGGACCGCCCGCAGCCACATATTTTTCACGGTGAAAGGAAACAGCTCCGTCACCGCCATCGCCTGCTTTGATCTTAATTTTCGCCTGATCGACAAACATTTTACGCCCTCCTGTTTTCTCAAAAGAAAATCCCAAGCACAAGCTCGGGATTTATACTTGTTAATAGTTACTGTTCAGCGTAAACAGAAACCTTCTTACGGTCACGTCCGTAACGCTCGAACTTAACTCTTCCGCTTACTGTAGCGAATAATGTATCATCAGAACCGATACCTACGCCCTCGCCGGGATGAATGTGAGTTCCTCTCTGACGAACGAGAATGTTGCCGGCCTTAACGATCTGACCGTCTGCTCTCTTGACACCGAGTCTCTTTGCCTCAGAGTCACGTCCGTTCTTTGTAGAACCAACGCCCTTCTTATGAGCGAAGAACTGCATACTGATCTTTAACATACTTACACCTCCGAAATTGTGATTTTAATCGTTTTTGGAAATTCCTCAAGGATAATACCAAGCTGCTCTCTGAGCATAGTCAAAACTGCCTGAGTTCTCTCATCGGGCTTGTTTACGGTAAGAGTTACCGCGCCGTCACTGTCGGAAGCCTCAGCATCTGCATGAAAACCGTCAGTTATGATATTTGCAGCGAGCGAAACTGCCGAGGAGACCGCAGCGCAGACGATATCTTGTCCGCTTTCTGCGTATCCTGCGTGTCCGCTTATCTTAAAGCCATTGAGGAGTCCGTTGCTTTCGCAGAACTCTGCACGAATCATGATCAAGCCTTGATAGCTTCGATCTTGACCTGAGTGTAAGGCTGTCTGTGACCCTGCTTCTTCTTCTCACCCTTCTTGGGCTTGTATGTGAAGACTGTGATCTTCTTAGCCTTGCCGTTCTTGATTACTTTAGCCTCAACAGCTGCTCCGTCAACATAAGGTGTTCCAACCTTGAGACCATCATCTGCTCCGAGAGCTACTACCTTGTCGAAAGTAACTGTCTCATCAGCCTCAGCTGCGAGCTTTTCGATGAAGATAACGTCTCCTTCGTTAACCTGATACTGCTTTCCGCCGGTTTCAATAACTGCGTACATATTGCGGCACCTGCCTTTTCAATAAACTCGCTGTTACAGGCGCATTTGCATGACTTTAAGAGCCTGTTTACAAGCGGCAAATATATTCTATCATATCCAGAAGATTTTGTCAAGCATTTTTTTGCAGTTTTCCGTAATTTTCACAGCAAAACCGCAGTGATTGGCTTACCAAACCTTATAATTATCAGCAGCGATCCTGTACGAAGTTCCGGGAACGTACATATCGGCAGGCTTTACCTCCTGACCTTTCTCCTTGGCGCTGTCCATGACCTTTCTCATTTCGCGGAATGCAACGCTGTTTGTAACGATTTTCGATACGTTCTCCTGAGACGGACGCTTGCTGAGATACTCAATGAGAACCTGCTGAATGTAAAAATACGAACGGAGCTGGGTCTTTTTGAACTCAATGCTGGACTGTCCGCCGTTGCCGTCGTCCTCGATGAGGTAAAGGTTATCGCCCTCGCGGTAGCCAAGTGTAAGCTTTGCGAGAATCTCGGGAACGAATATCCTGATCTCAGAAGCGAGAGACTTATCGCCTGTTATTTCTTCGATTCGCTTCATCATTGCGAGATAATCGTCCTGATTTGCGATTTTCTCCATGCTTGAAATAGCCTCTCTTGCGGCATTTACAACAACTTCCTTCTTGAAGGGGCACTTATCCTCCTCACGCTGTACGAAAATAGCGTACTGCTTTTCGCATACGAAGTTGTCGGTATCCTCCCACGAATCAATGTATTCCTTGAAGCGCTGATTAAGCTCGGAGCATACAGAACCATTTACGCGAACTTCAATGATCTTCTTCTCCTTGAACTTTGCAAGGTACATTCTTATCCAATAGTACTTCTTTGAACCGAGGTACTTCGGGATATCGTCCTTGATGAAATTCACGAGCATTGTGGGCTGCTTGTCCTTAACGCCAATTCTGACAACGGACTGGCAGTACATATCAAAATCATAATGCTGTCTGAGGTAGTCAACAGAAATGTGCACGGGATTCTTCTTGGTCATGGACTGGTCGAGCGGATGCCATACTGAGCCGAAGAAAATATCTACGGACATCTTTGCAGCTTCCTCCTCTGTTGTTCCCTGTGCGTCAACGGGCTCGATGAGCGGCTCGTCAAATTCATCGTTCTTGATGATGAAAACGACCTGCATAATGTGTATCTCGTCCTTCACTTCGTGCCTGCTGACCTGAACGTCAACAGTATAACCCTTGGGCATAATAACGCAGTCATCGTAAAGAGTACCGTTCAGTTTATCGTTGAGGGCGTTGAGGATAACAGCCTTGAGATCCGCTGCGGGATCTTTCTTCTGCTGTTCAACTTCTTCTGCCTTCTGATTTTTCTTCTTAAAAAATGCCATGGTTCTATTCTCCTTAAAATTAATTATTTATCAATATAATGCGAAAGCACAATATTACAAAGTAAACTTTACGGCCGCCCAGCCTTCCTTTACATAGGGTTCGGGATTCGAGAAGCCTGCCGATTCAACAGCAGCTATGACCTCGTCCATACGCTCCTCGATAATGCCCGAAATGATCAGGATTCCGCCCTTTTTAAGGTATCTCACAAAGTAGTCCTTCATTTCAATTATAACGTCAGCCACGATATTCGCGGTTATTATGTCATACTTGCGGTCTATCTCGGAGGCAAGCTTTTCATCACTGAGGATATTTCCATAGTACGTCTTGTAAACATCGGGCGAAATATGGTTCTTTTCCGCATTTTCAAGCGCCGTTGCGGCAGCATTTTCTTCGATATCCACACCGACAGCACTGCCTGCTCCGAGGAGCATTGCGCCGATTGAAAGAATTCCGCTTCCGCAGCCCATGTCGAGCAGATTGTCACCCTTATTGAGATTCTTTTCAAGCAGCTCAAGGCAGAGTCGCGTTGTGTGGTGCTTGCCTGTTCCGAAGCTTGACGCGGGATCAATCTCAAGTATCACACGGTTATCGGCATTGTCGTAATCCTCCCACGACGGCTTGATAACAAGCTTTTCACCAACCTTGAAAGGCTTGAAATACTGCTTCCAGTTATTCGCCCAGTCCTCCTCGCGGATACTTGTAAGCTCAGCTTCGAGTCTGCCGTAGAGCTTTTCGGTATCATTTGCGCGCATTTCGCTGAGCATTGACTTTATAGCCGTAAGCATTTCCGCGCCCTGATCGTTCGAGGGGATATAAACCGTGATACAAGTCTCGCAGTCAGTAAGTCCAAGAAGATCTTTGTCAATGTAGTCCCATTGACCGTTCTTGTTTTCAAGGAACTCCTTGAAATCCTCCGCATCGCGGATAGCGAATCCCTTTACTCCGATATCTGTGAGCTTAGAGCAAACAAGCTCTATTCCCTCGGTGGTCGTGTAGATGTTAACTTCTGTCCATTCCATGTGTATTTCTCCTTAACTGCATATCAGCATAATGAAAGCCAATACGTCGTTTTTATCGATTATTCCGTCGCCGTTCGCATCGGCTGCCTTTCGCTCGTTCACCGTAAAGACGGAAATTCCCTCCGGCATAGACGAACTCAGACGCAGGTACTCGTTCAGCAGGGCAAGATCGTATTTGTCCGCCGTGCCGTCATTGTTGATATCACCTGCCGCGTGTTCTGTATTGTCCTCAACAAGAGTGAGTTTTGACAATTCGACCCAACCGTTGCTGCCGCCGAGATCAACAAGTCCCTCACTGCCGTAAACGCTTATGACCTCGACAATGTGTCCTTTCTGCATGGACGCGAAAACAATGCCGTTTCCGCCGGTAAGCGAGCAGACTTTCACGGAGTCATCGCCATTATATATGTACTCCCCTGTCTCGTAAGCTGGGGCTGTCGTGGTCGTTGTAGTTGTCGTCACAGTCGTGGTAGTTGTTGTTTCCGTTGTAGTTGTGGTCGTCGTTGTCGTAGTTCTCTTGGCTGTCGTTGTTGTGGTTCGGGTAGTTGTTGTCGTTGTCTTTACAGTAGTGGTCGTAGTTTTGGTAGTTGTGGTCGTCGTCACAGCAGGCGATGTATAGTACGGAGCCTTGCTGCCCTTCAGCGCCCAGTATTCATTTCCGCCTGAAACTCCGTACTTTGCAAAGAGATCTGTTTCGGACGATCCGGGGTCGATCATGTAGACCTTACTGCCGACAACTCCCTCAATGTACACCCAATGATATCCGTTGACATTGAGAATAACGTGTGTACCGGAATCAAGCATTTGTTTCAGTTCGGATACAACTCCGCTCTGAGTAGTACTTGAGAGGTTCGCGTCTTTAATGAACGTTATGTTCGGGATAATTCGCCCGATAGTGCCCCAGCTCGCGATTGCGCCGCCGCTCGTAAAGCCATTGTTAGCAGTGTAGGCATTCGCGAGAACTCCGGGGTTGAACTGTGAAGTGCTGCTTATCCCGAGCTTGCTCAAAGCCGCGCTGTCTATCGACTGCGAGTGCATGGCCATAATTGAGAGCGAGGTAATAAGGCAACCCGACTTTGCAACAGTGGTGTTGCCCATTGAAACGCTTCCCCAGCGGGAATCCATCTGTGTCCAACTGTGATAATCATCAGCCGCAGCCGAATTCTGGTTGTAAAATAAGTTTCCCATAAGAGAAACAACGATCATGAGCACAGCAAGAAACGTGCTCACAGCCCCCTTAGAAATTTTTGTGTGCATAGCTACCTCCGATCAGGTATTTTTTACCCTTCTGCGCCTTGTTTTCTTTTTCTCTTTAAGCGCATCGTAAACTTTGATGTAATCAGCAAGCAATGCCGCTTTTTCCTCTTCATTGAGCGATATTCCGCCATAAGCGGACTTATCAAACATTTCCGCCAACTCTGAAATATCCACCCCTGCACTTTGCAGGACTTTCTGCACCGCCTCGTTGGAGGTGCTTGCGCTGCCTATGCCGCAGAGACGACATATCCTGTGCATGACCGCAGCCGATGTTTCATCGGGATTTTTTCTTCTCATGCGAATAAGGAAGAATTTGTGCGAGATCACAGGAGAGAACAGTGCGAGTATAAGTACCAGCAGAGCAACGGCAAAAATCACCGCACCTGCACGCGCAAGACTGTCTGTAGTACTCGAAGTCTGAGCCTGAGCAGGAGCGTCTGTCAGCGTAGGCTCAAATGAAGCCCAGCCGTACCCCCTGATGTAGAGTTCAGGGAAACCATGAGCTGACTGCGAAGTTGCTACATAGTACTTGTAGCGTTCGTTGCTTTCCAGCTCCTGTGTCATGTTGTAGCCCTCGCAGTAGCGTGCTGGGATACCCGCAGCTCTTGCAAGAAGTACCATTGATGTCGCGTACTCATAGCAGACACCCGTCTTAGTCTCAAAGAGAAAAGTTTCAGCATTGTCCGTGCTTTTTTTAAGGTAGCCTGTATCATAGATGTAGTCGTTATTATAGAAATACTGCTCGAGTATCTTTGCCTTTTCATAGTCTGAATCCACGCCCTCCGTGAGCTTTTGTGCAAGCTCCAGAATACGCTGATTATCACTGTAATCGAGCAGATATTTTTCGTAATATGTGTATAGGTTCGTTTCATCTCTGAGAACATTCCAATAGTGCTCCCATTCCTCGGTGTCGTCCACCCAGTCACCTGATTCGATATCGTATTTCCCGGCAAAGAGCGCACTCCTCGCTTCGCGCAGCATTTCAGCATAATCCTCAGTGTCAAGTGTGTCAAAAAACTGCTTGTTAATCGGGCTGGAAAGTGCTCTTTCCGAACTGTAGGTGAAATCAAACCTTTCGTTATAGTCGAATCTTTCATCGACAGCGTATATAAGTCCCGAATATATAAGCGCTATCTGTCCATTGTATGAGGTATCGGTCATTTGCTGCGCATACTGTGGAACGGGTGCAAACTGTGCCGTGAACTGTGACGTATTACTGCTTGCAGTGAATATGCTCACAGTCTTTTCCTGCGGAAACGCAAGATCAGTCTCGGAAAAATCCGATAAGCCATACTTTTCCGCAAATTCACTGTCCACCTGTGCCGCCAGAAGAATCGCTTTCGGAAGATCCTGCGCATTGGTGATCTGCATCGGCACATCATCGAAACGTTGTCTGAATGTCGTGTCAAGACTGTTTATCGGATCATCGTCATCGGTTTTCATTATCGACCACGAGTCACTCGTGAAATCGTAGCTTGAAAATGACGAAGTCTTGAGCCTTAAGGGCTCACTTGCAGCCGCATAGTATATCGGCTCATTGCTCATATTCCCCGTAAACTGCTCTGAGGAAGTGGAGTCACGGAAAATATTCAGCATGGAAACGAGCCTGTCGGTGAATTGCTCGGCTGAAATAAGAGTTTCAAGCACAGTTCTGTCCGCTTCTATAGCAGGTTTTGGAACAACCGCCGCCGCGACCGCGAATACGACCGCATAGACCGCAACAGGTTTCCAGACCTCGTCTTTGACAACAATTTCCGTATTTTCATCACCGCGAAGTTCCCTGAAATATATCATCATCATGACATAGCCTACACACAGCAGGATTATGTATATTGTCGGCATTTTCTCAAATTCCTTGCCGTAAATAGCAAACGGAATGATGAAGATCAGGAAATTCATGAATATCCTGTACCGTACCCGAGTGAAGTAATAGATGACTGAAAGCATGAATATCAGGAACAGCAGGTATATCGCGAAGGTGTATCCACTGTTGTATTCAACGGTGTCCTGCGGCGAGAGAAACCATACTCCCCACGAAATGGGATAGCCGCTCTGCCCTATTTCTATTGATGCGCGGACTCCGAAAATGAACATGATGAAAAGTGCGATATAAGCGGCAAATCCGAGCAGCTTGTGCTTGTTTATGAAATCAAATATTCTGAACACCAGCCAGCCAACGACATATGCACCTATGCCGTAAGGAATCGCAAGCGCACTTCGATAGTGATACATTATCGCGGTCATTGTGACTGCCGCGTATATCAGAACAGGATCAGCAAGCGTCCTCAGCAGAAATGCCTTGGCGGAAAGGTGTTTTTTCTCTCTTTCTTTCATATTCTATACCAACTTAAAGTTATTATCTTCGTCAAGATACCATAGCGGCAGCGAAGTAGCATTCGGCGTTCTCACGGAAACTCCGATAAGACTCACATTACCGCCGTTTCCGAGTTTATCGGCTATTGCGGTGAAATCTCCGCCTGCGTCCGTAGTCGCTATCATGCACGCACAGACGGAATCGTCGATCTGTGACACGTCAATGCGCCTGTCAGTTTCAACCTTCGCCGAGAGAACTTTCAGCAAAAGCTGCTCGGGATAAGCCGGAGAATCAATGCTCTCCACCGCTACGTCTCCAAAGGCAGTTCTGTAGGCGAGACGGCAGGATATACCGTGCTTTACGAGAGCCGAAGCAAGTCCGAACGCCGAGCGTATTATCTGCTCCTCATCAAGAACAGCCTCCTTTTCGTCAGCCGTGCCCTTTCGGTACAGATCCAAAATAACGACCGGCTGAACCGATGCGACCGCCTCATCAAGACGAACCATGAGCTTTGACTTTTTGGTGGAAAGTTTCCAGTTGATACGCTTGAGCGGATCACCCTGAACATACTCCCTGTGCTCGTAGCCGGGAGCCGTATTTGCCGAAAAAATCGCCGAGGAATCATTTTCCTCCTCATCATCACTCGTTACTACCGCGTCCGAAACAGATCTATAAAGTTGAGAACTCGTTTTCACATCGGGGATATCAGGGATAACTCCGACAGATATCGCTTCGGGAAGCCCCTGCTTAACTTTGAGCCTGAGAAATCCGAGAAATCCGCAAGAATAAACGGATTGCAAATTGATCGAGCCGTTTCCACCGACAAGAGCGTCCACGCTGAACGTAAAGCTTTTACTGCGTGTGCTGAACATCGAGAGCCTGTAAACCTTGCCAGTCCCGCCGAAAACCGCCGAAACAGAAGGCTTTATCTCAATGACGGCAAACGGGAAAAATCCCGTTTTCTCAATGGTAACATTCACACTGAGACTGCTGCCCTTTGGAACATAAGCGTCACAGTCAAGCGATATCTTCATGCGTTTTCTTGCATAAACCGTGAAAAGCATTGACGTAAGCGGCGCGATTATCAGGAACGCAAACAGGATAACTCCCATTTCGCCGTCAATGTAAAACGTGAAAATGTAAACCAGAAACGCTATCGCGGCAATGCTCACATAATGAATGATATTTTTCATTATCGGTTTCCCATTGCAGGCACGGGTTCGGAATCGAGACGTGACTGTATGTATGCCTCGTTTGTTGAAAATTCGGTCTTGCCCTGCGGTGAAAGTATTATTCTGTGGGCAAGAACAGGCACAGCCGCAAGCTTCACGTCATCGGGAGTAACATACTCGCGCTCATATATGTACGCGAAAGCTTTTGCCGCCTTGTAAAGGGCAATACTGCCGCGCGGACTGATTCCCAGAACCGTATTGCGGTCGTTTCTTGTGGAGGCAACTATATTCACGATGTAAGACTTTATCTGATCGGTAACGCGTATCCTCCTTACTTCGTCCTGCATTGCAATAATATCGTCAACAGTCATTGCCGGAGCTTCGATATTGCTTATCGGATTGTGCATTTCGGTGCGTTCGAGAATCTTCACCTCTTCTTCCGGCGAAGGATAACCCATTGAGAGTTTCATGAAGAAACGATCCATCTGAGCCTCGGGCAGATGGAATGTACCATAAGTCTCAACGGGATTCTGCGTAGCCATTACGAGAAACGGCTTCGGGAGCGCATGGGTCACACCGTCAAGACTTATCTGCCGCTCCTCCATTGCCTCAAGCAGAGCGGACTGAACCTTCGGTGAAGCACGGTTTATTTCATCGGCAAGCAGGAAGTTGCACATTACCGCCCCGTCACGGTAAACAAATTCACCGGTAGTGGAATCGAGCATTGTAAATCCTGCAATATCCGACGGCATAACGTCGGGAGTAAGCTGTATACGGTTGAAACTGCCGCCGATAGAGCGTGAAAGCGCAGTGATCAACTGGGTTTTTCCCACGCCCGGCACGTCCTCAAGCAGGACATGACCCTCGCAGAGAAGCGCGGATATAAGCTTCAACACGGTATCGTCCTTGCCGACGATGACCTTTCCTATTGAAGCAGCAAGTAAATTTATGTTTTTATTCATATTTGCACTCCTGTTAATTTAGGCAGATTATCCAATTAATTAAATTATAACATATTTCAAGATTTACTGCAATAGGGAAACATACAAAAATGCGCCTGTGCTTTTGTAGTAATTGCACAAGCGCATATTTCAGCCGATATCAGGATCAGCCGTTAAATGTTTCATCATTTGTCATTGCTGACTGCTCTTCAAGCTTCTTCTTTTTGGAATCAGAAACAGCCGAGAGGATTCCGAGAGCAATGCCTCCTATTCCGAGAATAAGTCCGAGCGAGAAGAAAACATATGTAAATGTAGCCTTTACTTCGCCGTTAGTTATCATAAGTTCAGCGTATTCGTCCTTTTCAACAGAAACATTCGACAGGTCGTCCTGAGCCTCGGAGTAATACTGCTTATAATCATCGTCCTTGACCTGCTTTTCAAGCTTGCCCTTTATCTCGATTGAGTAGTAGGGCGGAGCTTCATTCTCATCTTCACTGGTCAAATAATTTACCCAGTCCTCAGCAGCAGCGTCGAGTTCCTTCTGCTTGTCCTTATCAGCAACTGAAAGAACCGTGTAGAAAGTATCAAACTCAAGCTCGCCATTTTCCCACGATTCATACATTTCACCGCTGAAATTTCCTACAATGTAGAAATTTGTCTCGGTCTTGCCGGTCGTTACACCGTAGGTCTTTTGAGTTTCCTCAAGAGTTGCAAACGGGCCGTAAACAAAATCCACCTTGCCGTCAATCAAAGCAGGCTTGTCAAAATCGCTGATTGAAGCAGTATTGAGGTCAACTTTTCTGCCGCTCACAAGAAGCTTGAACTCGTTGAATCCTGCGATAACAACGATAAAGCCGAGGATTCCAATAACAAAAAGTATAGACGTTTTCTTTTTCATGTAAATCACCTTTCACCCTTAACAAAGGGGCGCAGAATGAAACTGCGCCCTGATTGAACAATGACACGATTACTTGATCATCTTAGCTACTTCGTCAGCAAGATTGTCTTCCTTCTTCTCGACACCCTCGCCTCTCTCGTAACGGATAACATCAACGACCTTGATAGAACCGCCGAGCTTCTTAGCCTCTTCGTCAACGTACTTCTGAACTGAAAGCTTGTCGTCCTTAACGAATGCCTGCTCAAGGAGACAATTCTCGCTGTAGTACTTGCCAACCTTGCCCTCAACTATCTTAACGCGAACCTGCTCGGGCTTGGAAGCCATCTTGGGATCCTCAGCCATCTGTGCGAGCATGATCTCCTTCTCCTTCTCGATAACCTCAGCAGGAACCTGCTCGCGGTTGAGATAAGGAGCATTAAGAGCTGCGGACTGCATTGCAACGTCCTTACCGATAGCAGCAACCTGCTCTGCAGAAAGCTCTGTGTCAAGCTTAACGAGAACGCCGATGCTGCCGCCGTTGTGGATGTAAGAAGCGAGAACACCCTCAAGTCTTACAAAACGACGGATAACGATGTTTTCTCTGATCTTCATACCGGCAAGCTCAGTAAGAACTTCGCCTACTGTAGCTGTACCGCCGCTGATAGTCTCAGCCTTGAGAGCCTCAACGTCAGCAGGATTCTTCTCAATGATAGTATTAGCAACTGCATTTACGAAATTCTTGATATCGTCAGTATTTGCAGCGAAGTCTGTCTCTGTGTTTACTTCGAGAAGAACGCCTACATTGCCTTTTACAACTGCTGTTACAACGCCCTCAGCAGCAGCTCTGCCGCTCTTCTTAGCCTGTGTAGCGAGTCCTTTTTCTCTGAGGAACTCTACAGCCTTGTCCATATCGCCGTCATTAGCCTCAAGAGCCTTCTTGCAGTCCATCATGCCAACGCCTGTTGACTTCATAAGCTCTTTAATTTCTGCAACTGAAACCTTTGCCATTGTTATTACCTCCAAAATTTAATAAAAATCGGCTGCTGCCGAATGTGACAGCAGCCCTTGAATGCTTGTGATGATTATTCAGCAGCCTCTTCTGTCTCAGCTACTTCTGCCTGAGCCTCAGCAGCCTCAGCGTCGCCGCCCTGTCTGCCTTCGATGATCGCATTTGCAATAGTGCCTGCGATAAGCTTTACAGCTCTGATAGCGTCATCGTTACCGGGGATAACGTAATCTACTTCATCAGGATCGCAGTTTGTGTCAACGATAGCAACGATCGGGATGTTGAGCTTCTTAGCCTCAGCTACAGCGATCTTTTCCTTGCGGGGGTCAACGATAAAGAGAGCTGCGGGGAGCTTCTTCATGTTCTTGATACCGCCGAGGAACTTCTCAAGCTTCTCTATTTCGAGGTTGAGCTTAACAACTTCCTTCTTGGGGAGAAGAGCGAATGTGCCGTCCTCTTCCATTGTGTGGAGCT
>UQEM01000024.1 GCA_900540005.1 uncultured Ruminococcus sp. | reverse complement strand
CACAACATAGAATATTTTTGTTTTTTGCGCTGTCTACTTGACAGGGGGCGGGTCAAAGAATACCGTCAATTGTTTTTTTCGATTTGTCGATCTCATCAAGCATTGCGTTGAAATCGTTCGGGTACTGTGTGGAAATAACTACGCCGAGCTTTTCTCTGAGCGTTATCTGCGAGGAGCGCATTGCTTCGAGCGGATAGCTGTCCATTGCTCCGACCTCATCGGCGAGGAACATAGTTGCAAGCTTACCGTCCATTTTGTCTTGCGAGTATGCAAGCGGCGTATATTCAGAATCCGTCAACTTGCACCTGATCTCGCTGCGCAATATCTTGAACTCATCTTCAAGATATGGACTTGACTTAATGATCTTTCGGATCGCCATTTTCAGCTCGCTCGATAGCTTCAGGTCGGGAGCAACTGAAAAGAAACGGCTGAACCTTGGCTCACTCAGCAATCCGATTATAAAAATTACCGCAGAAGTGAACGTCTTGAAGTTCTTTCGGGCAATTTCCAACAGCGCGGTCTGATAGTACCTGTAGCTGTCCTTGGCGTTTTTGGTGCAGAATATTGCATATATGAACAGCATAGCGTAATCTTCAAGACCGTCATGCATACTGCAATTGAGGTCAGGGTGGACGATAATTTTTAGTATCTTCGTGATCTTCTTCCACTGACTGTGCGATATATAGGCTTTCGGGTTCTTATCGTTGACTATTTCAAGCCATTGCAGACATTGCCGTTGAACATAGATACCAACCTTGCGGTCTTGGTTCTCAGCACATCGAACAGCGTATCTGTACGCTCGGCTTTCCTCTATCATGCCGCTGCTTCACTCCTTTCGCAGGCATAAGAAAACCGCTCTCATGTGAGAACGGTTTTATCGGTTATTCAATACCACATTACGAGTCTCTCGCTTGGCAATTTTTCTCGCTTGCCACTGTTCAGCTCATTAAGCGTTCTTATCAAACCATTGGCAGCCATTCGGCTATATGTTGAGCCATACTCCTCTATATCCTCAGCATTGTATTTCTCGGTATCAATGTCAAGAGAGATATGGGCAGATTTTGAACTGGTTTCAGGAATATAATCCGCTTCTATTGTGTTGTTATTCTTTACGATGTTTATTAATTTCAGCATAATACTCCCTACTTTCTTTAGCATAATTATAGACTTTCTCAGTAAACTCATGCGCTTCTTTTTGAGAATAGCCCAGCTTCATAAGTTTACTTTCCATTTTCTCATGATTTAAAAGTGTAATGTCGTGCTTTTGAATATTCTTTCCGTCAATCAGTCTTTGCCACGATTGTGACATAGCATAATTTGGATAAAATCGTTCAGGAACATCTCCGCCGAGATCATGCTCATCAACGAAAACATGATTTTTTATCTGTGAAACATCTTCTTCGCTGAATCCTGTGTTCTGTGCGATGTTTCTGACATCAGTTTTCATTTTACGAACTGATTCATAATATCGTTCAGCGTGAGCCTGTGCATCATCGCTGTCGGGTATTAATCCTCCGCTCACTGTTCCTGTCTTTATTATACCTGTTTTCCCAGATTTGTCAACACTTTTCCCGGATTTTCCACCACCGTTAGAACGTCCGCCGCCAATACCTGAACAAAATCTCCCCTTGGAATCATGATTGTGATTGTAGCGCAGTTCTATATCATGAGGGTCAACGGCTCTTCCTTCGGGATCACAGTACATGAACCGTTCTTCCATAACTATTTCCTTACTGTCACGTTCAACGGTATACATCTCTGCTATCTTGATCTTCATCGCCTCCCAGTATTTCGAGCAGTAAGCTCTTATCTTCCTGCTGCTGCATTCCGATATTGGCAATTTTTGCGCGAGCCTGAGGAGAAAGACAAAGTTCATTGCAATAGCGCTGGAAGTCCTTGGCATAAATGCCTCGTGCTTTAAGCAGCGTGCTGTCAAACCTCTTGTCGGGGTCCTCGTTCATAGTTCGCTCCAGTCGGCGTTATCATCGACATCATCGGCATTATCAGAAAGCGAAAATAACCACAGCGGCGGAGTGTAATGCTCCGCCAACTTTTTTGAGAGGTGAATTATGAAAACTGAAACAACAGTAATGAAAAGCAAGGCGCTGTTTTCCGATGACGGCGAACACCGCTTACTTCTGCGCCGTGAGTGGGACAAGAACAGCAAATGCGCTATGATCATCATGATCAACCCGAACACCGCTGACACGCTCTGCATGGACATGACGACCATGCTTGTGCTGAACAATTTGCATAAACTCGGTTTCGGCAGTGTGAACATCGTAAACCTGTATAGCCGCATTACGCCGAAACTTAGTCTCAGATTTAATTCTGACGATGACCTGATTGCAAAGGGCTGTGATGAAATAATCGAGGAGTATGCGGTGACAAGCGATGCCATTATCATTGCATGGGGCAGCCTTGGAAACACTTCTGAAAGAGCGAGAGAGCGTCAGGCAGATCCTCCAAAAACGCATTCATTTCGCTTAAGCGTTTGTTTTCCTTTTCCAATGTTTTGATCCGCTTCCTCAGCTGCTGGTTTTCTTCGGCGATATTCAGAGATTCTTCCGGGCTGCGTTCTCCGCAGCCAATATCAAGGCTTCCTATCCTTGCTTTTCTGATCCAGCCGTACAGCGTATTTACAGGAATTTGAAGTTCATTCGCTGCATTTACCGCACCTATCTTTTTTGCAAGCTTTACTGCCTGCACCTTGTACTCATTTTCATATTGTTTATTTTCTGACATCCCTTTTTCCTCCATTTTTTCTTTTCCTATTTTATTCCTTTGAGGTTAGGGTGTCAACTTTTATTATACTACATCAGCCGTTTTGTCTGATATCACGAATTAAGGTGATGTTAAACAAAGCGGCTTTTTTTGTTTTCTGAGGGAGTCCTACGGTAAAATGTCAATAGGCAAAAAGTAGAAAAACAAGGAAGAAATCCATACATTCTGCCTAAGAAGAGACAAAAAGGGTATCTCCTACTAAAGCCTGCGCCGAAAAATTTTTTCGACGGGCTGGAGGTGCCGGATCAATACTCCTCCGGTGGGATATACAGGCGGTTAGTCTTCAGCAGTGTATAGACTAACCTGACCAACTTTCTGGCAGAGAGAGCGAGTGCGCGTTTGTGATTGTGCTTGTTAGCCTCTTTGTATTTGAGAGCATAGAAGCGCTTGAACTCCGGGTCGCATCTTCTCAGAGCGTTTGCAGCTTCGCACAAATAGTATTTCAGATGATGGTTACCGACCTGGATCATACGTTTGTACTCAGCTTCAAAGTCACTGAACTGGTGCTGTGTCCAGACAAGACCTGCGTATTTTGCAAGGCTTGCCTGACTTGGAAAACGGTTAATATCGCCGATCTCTGCTGTGATTCCGGCAGCGTAAATATTGCCGATACCTTTGATCGAGGTAAGTGTCTGTGGGAATGCTTCCAGCATCTTTTCAATCGCCTTGTCGTACTCCTTGATTTGTTTCTGAAGCAAACGGATGGTGTTCATAGATATGGCGAGCATCTGCTTGGCGTCTGCAATGACCTGCGGCGGACGATAAGAATTCTTCGCAGCACGCTGAACAGCTTCTGCAATTTCTTCCGGATCGTCAAAATGATTTTTCCCTTTTTTACGGATAAAATCTACAAGCTCATCGGTACTCATGTATGCAAGCTCATCGAGCGAAGAAAACTCCTCGATCTGAGCCGTTGACGTAGCACCGAATTTGTCTGAGAAGATCTTCTCCCGTGTCAGTTCCTGTACGAGTTGGTGACGCGCTCTTGTATACATTTTGAGTGCCTGATACTTGTAGTCGTCCATGTAGACCTCCTTATTGATTCTGCCGAAGCGAAGGTGGTCAGCAATAACGTAGGAATCAACATGATCGTTTTTCGGAAGATTGGAATAGGCATCACGGAACTTTTTGACCTGCTTAGGATTGAGCATATGCAGGCTTCGTTCAAATCGTCCAAGGCTGCTGCTTTCACGAAGAAAACGCATGAGATTGTCGCCGTAAACGGAAGTCGCTTCCATACCGATCACAACCTGTGGAATGTCCTGCGAGAGAAGCACAGAGGTAACTCTGTCAACAATTATTTTTGCACCATTCCTGTTGTTCGGCACAGAAAACGAGCTATGTTTACTGCCGTCGGAATACATGAGATAGCAGACGTTATTCTTGCTGCTGACATCAATGCCAACATAAAGTTTGTCTTGATTCACAATTTTCATCTCCCTTCATCGGGATTTGCGATCAACAGGCATTCAGCTACCCATGATACTGTGGCATCATCAACTTCGCTTATCAGAATCCACTCTGGGGCGCTCCGATGCGATGATCCGTACTGCCTGTAAAAACGGATGGAACACATCCCGGATAAACAGCCTACGTGTAAGCAGCTAACTCACAACTCTGGGGAACAGACTCTCTACGGAAGCAGCCATGCGGCTCGACTGAGGTGAAACAGAACTTTTTCCTGCTGATCACAGCTATTTTATCATGGGTATGTGAATGCCTGTTGATTGTTTGATTAAGCCCGGCGGAACTCCGCCGCAGCATTGAAATCTCCATTCGCTACGCTCATTCCGATTTCAATGCTGCCCTTCTCAACCAAGCGTAGCAGAGGTTCATTGGGGGGCTCTTGAAACTACACTAAAATCTATTATACGAGGTGCATAACAAAAGCAAAAAAGACTGCAAAAAATGACAGGAGGAAAAATGAAAAAGTTAAAATTTAACAGTACGCTTGATCACAAGCAAAACGATGGTCTGGCTATATTTTATGAGCTACTGGAGCAACCGCAGGATCTGCTCGGCAATCGGCGGGATTCCACCAGCTGTAAAACGGCGTAGGTTCTATTCCGCTTTGACTATCGCTGCTTAACTTCAAAATCCTTGCGGTTAATGTGTCAAGTTTTATTATACAGGATCAGTCCATCATTATTCTTCAGGCTTCTCTTTTTGAGAGGCCTTTTTCTTTTTGACCGAATATAGCTGTTCCTGCTCATAGGGGACGGCTTTTTCTATTTGTTGATATATTTTACGTCAATACTTTGCTTGACTTTTTAAGCGAAAATAGGTATAATTAATATGTATACTCTGCTGCGGTTTTGCACATAATAGTAAAAAATCGAATGGGAGTGTTTACGCATGAAAGATGAAGAAAAAAACGAAAATTCGTCCAATGAGACCGGTCAGGACGAGGAGCTTATCAGAGAATTCGGGCAGAGTGTTTCGCAGAACGCCAAGCATCTCATACATTGCCTTACCGTTATAGGTCAGGTTGAGGGGCACTACGTTCTTGCGGAGCAGAACAAGACTACAAAATACGAGCACATTATTCCGGCTCTTGTAGCGATCGAACAGGACAGAAGTGTCGAGGGACTGCTCATAATTCTCAATACAGTCGGCGGTGATGTTGAGGCGGGACTCGCGATAGCGGAGCTTATATCAGGCATGAAAACGCCGACGGTTTCGATAGTAGTAGGCGGGGGACATTCAATAGGCGTGCCGCTTGCAGTCAGTGCGAAGCATTCGTTTATTGTTCCGACAGCGTCAATGACGATCCACCCCGTGAGAATGAACGGGACTGTACTCGGAATTCCGCAGACGCTGTCCTATTTTGACAAAATGCAGGACAGGATAATCAGCTTTGTGACTTCCAACAGCGGCATAAGCGAAGCTGATTTTCGCCGTCTGATGATGAATACCGAGGAGCTTGTCATGGATGTGGGAAGCGTCGTTGACGGCGAAAAGGCAGTCAGTCTCGGACTTATTGACGAGGTGGGCGGACTTGGCGATGCAATGGACTGTCTCTACAGCATGATAGAATCGTCAGAAAAGAGATACAAAGATTAACGGATAAACAGCATTTTACAGATCAGCATATCATGAGTGAGTTCGCTCTGATATGCTGACCATGATAAGGCACAAAGAGACAGAAAGTGCCGTAAATACAGAACAACGGAGGAAACAGATCAATAATGGCAGAAGCAAGAAAAAAAAGCACGACCCCAAAAAAGAAGTCCGCGGCAACGACAAAAACTGACAGTGCCCCCAAGTCTGAACCGTCAAGATCCAAGAACGGCATCACGGGGACTAAGAACCGCGACAATCAGTTCTGGTCAGTGATACTCTTTGCGGCGGGAGTTCTTATAGCTCTCATGACTTTGGTAAAGGGTTCGGCAGGCTGGCTGAAAATACATAATCTGCTTCTGGGAATGTTCGGTGTGGCAGTCTTTGCCGTGCCTGTCATACTCATATATACGTCCGTGCTGATAGGCATGGAAAAAAGTTCAGAGAGCGTTTCGGGACGCGCAGGCTGGGGAATAGCGATGACTTTTCTCGCAAGTGCCGCGTTTCAGATTTTTTTTGTGGGCGAAGTCCCGAGCGGCAGTCTGTGGCACTTCCTGACCAAGCTTTACGAGGAGGGAGTGGCGCTGAAGGGCGGAGGGATCGCAAGCGTGTTCCTTGCGTATCCGCTGCTGAAACTCATGGGCAAGCTTGGCGCGAAAATTTGCACAGCGGTGCTTTTTTTCGTGTTTGGTATGCTGCTCTCGGGCAAGGGACTGATAGACTTTCTGAAACTTCTTGCGCAGCCGTTTTTGTGGATAAAGCGCTTCTTTGACGGTATGCAGAATATGCTTATGGGCGGAGAATTCGGCGATGCTTTTGAGGAGGACGATGATTACAGCGACGATCGTGAGAAAAAGAGCTTTGACAAGGACATGGAAGCTATCAACATTGTCAACAGCCGCAGAAAACCTCGCAAGAAGGCAGAGCCTGAGATCGAGGAGGAAGTTCCGAATGTTGATCTTGGGGGATTTGATATGGATATTCCGCTGCCGAGCGACCATATAATCACGGGTCAGACGGAGAAAAACGAGGATATACTTGCCGATTCCGAGAAGGACGAGCAGCTTGAAGCTCTTATCAGCCGCGCTGCTGACAAGAAAGCTGAGCAGTCGGCAATAGATATTCCGCTTGAAGGTGGTACGGAAGTCCCAGAACCTGTTCGGCGCGAAAAGCCGGAATATATCCTGCCTCCTCTTGATCTGCTCACGCCGTCAGAGGTCAAGGTCAACCGTACAGAGGCGGTAGAGGAAATGCGGGCAAAGGCGGATATAATCGTAAATACTCTGCGCAGTTTTGGCGTTGAGGTGAAGATAAAGGACATTTTTCGCGGTCCTGCGATCACAAGATACGAGATCCAGCCCGGAGTTGGCGTAAAGGTGAAGAAAATTACGGGACTTGCCGACGATATCGCGCTTTGCCTTGCCGCGCAGGGTGTAAGAATTGCCGCAGTTCCGGGAAAATCGGCTATAGGAATCGAGATCCCGAACGAGGTAAAGGACATGGTCTCGCTTAGGGATATTCTCTCGGCACACGAGTTCCGCGAATCCAAGAGCAAGCTTACTTTCGCGGTAGGAAAGGACATTACGGGCAATATAATTCTGGGCGACATAGCGAAAATGCCCCATGTTATCATTGCAGGTACAACAGGCTCGGGAAAGTCCGTTTGTACCCGTTCGATAATCATGAGTATCCTGTTCAACGCAACGCCCGATGAGGTTAAGCTCATTCTCATCGACCCGAAAATTGTTGAGTTCAAGATATTCGAGGGAATCCCGCACCTGCTTATTCCTATCGTCACAGACGTAAAAAAAGCGGCAGGAGCGCTCGGCTGGGCAGTCAATGAGATGATGCGCCGATATCAGACTTTTGCTGACGCCGGAGCTAATGACCTCAAGTCATACAACGAGCTTGCGGAACTTGACGGCGATATGGCGAAGATCCCGCAGATAGTTATTTTCATTGACGAACTTGCCGACATGATGCTCGTGGCAGGCAAAGAGGTCGAGGACTCGATTTGCCGCCTTGCTCAGATGGGACGTGCCGCAGGTATGCACCTTGTTGTTGCAACTCAGCGACCGACCACAGATGTAATTACAGGACTTATCAAGGCAAATATTCCGAGCCGTATCGCACTTTCGGTAAAGTCGCAGATAGACTCGCGAACGATTATCGATATGGCAGGCGCGGACAAACTTCTCGGAAACGGCGATATGCTCTATATGCCTATCGGCACGGGCGAGCCTGTGCGAGTTCAGGGCTGTTTCGCTTCAAACAAGGATATTTCGGCAACGATAGAATACATAAAGTCGCAGGTTCAGGGAGAATTTGACGACAGCATTATCGCGGAAGTTGAGTCGTTTGTGCCTGTTTCAAAAGGAGAAAGCCGCGGCGGTGACGATTCCGCAGACTTTGCCGCAGGAAGCGACGAGGATTACGTTGAGCGCGCTATGGAAGTCGCCGTAAATGCAGGACAGCTTTCCACGTCAATGCTCCAGAGAAAGCTGAAACTCGGATATGCAAGAGCTGCCCGAATCATGGATGAGCTTGAAGAAATGGGCGTTATCGGTCCGAGCGAAGGAGCAAAGCCGAGACACGTTCTTATGTCCAAAATGCAGTATGATGAGAGAAAACTCCGCCGAATGGAGTAGAGCGGCTGAAATATTCAAGGCAACATCGCGCAAGTCTGTACGGTGTCGCCTGAAGGATCAATGAGGTGATATAATGTACGAGGGCTTTCTGCCTATCACAAGAAAGGAAATGGACGAGCTTGGTATCGAGCAGTTCGATTTTATATACATAACGGGTGACGCATATGTCGATCACCCGAGTTTTGGTTCGGCTATTGTAACGAGGCTTATCGAGTCGCTTGGATTTAAAATTGGCATAATCTC
The DNA here is from genome assembly GCA_900540005.1 of uncultured Ruminococcus sp. Taxonomy (GTDB): domain Bacteria; phylum Bacillota; class Clostridia; order Oscillospirales; family Ruminococcaceae; genus Ruminococcus; species Ruminococcus hominiciens. Next base: position 14,864 of record UQEM01000024.1, on the reverse strand, counting down.
GCAGCCCGACTGGCATACGGACAGGGATTTTAAGAAATTCGGTGCGCCAAAGTATGCGTTTCTTGTTACTGCGGGAAACATCGACTCAATGGTCGCGCACTATACGGCGGCCAAGAGAAAGCGTTCGGAGGACGAGTATTCCCCGGGCGGAGTTGCAGGAAAACGTCCCGACCGCGCAGTCATCGTTTATTGTCAGAAACTCCGTGAGTATTTTGGCGATATTCCGATAGCAATTGGCGGACTTGAGGCTTCCTTGCGTAGATTTGCACATTACGATTACTGGGACGACGGAGTTCGCCCGTCTGTTCTCGTGGACAGCGGCGCGGATCTTCTCATGTACGGCATGGGCGAACATCAGATAGAAGAAGTCTGTACGCGTCTGGCGGCAGGCGAGAAAATTTCCGATATGCATGATGTTCGCGGAACGTGTTACCTTACCGAACCTGTCAACACGCCGCTCGGAGCGGCGCAGTGCCCGTCATTTGAACAGGTTCGTGACAGCAAGACCGAGTATGCCAAGGCTGTGAAGATACAGTACGACTGGCAGGACGAGGTCTACGGCAAGACCGTTATCCAGCGTCACGGCAATATGATGCTCGTGCAGAATCCGCCCGCATACAGTCTTACAACGGAGGAACTTGACCGCATTTACGCACTTCCGTACATGAGAGCCTATCACCCCTCATATGAGTCACAGGGCGGAGTTCCCGGCATTGAGGAGGTTCGTTTCTCAATAACCCACAACCGCGGCTGTTTCGGATACTGTAATTTCTGCTCGATCGCGCTTCATCAGGGGCGGCGAGTAACCGTGCGAAGTGAGGAGTCAGTTCTCGCAGAGGCGGAGAGGATCACGAAAATGCCCGATTTCAAGGGGTACATACACGATGTCGGAGGCCCGACAGCTAATTTCAGGCGGACTTCCTGTGATAAGCAGCTCAGCAAGGGACTGTGCATGGGCAAGAAATGTCTCGCGCCGACTCCGTGCCCTGCGCTAAAGGTGGATCACTCCGAGTACCTCGATATGCTGCGTAAAATTCGCGCAGTCAAGGGCGTAAAGCGCGTGTTTATACGTTCGGGTATCCGCTATGACTACCTTATAGAGGACAAGGACGATGAATTCATGCGTGAACTCATAAAGTATCACGTCAGCGGACAACTTAAAGTCGCGCCGGAGCATTGCTCCGCAGTAGTCCTTGATAAAATGGGAAAACCGCATATTGAAGCCTACAAACGCTTTCAGAAGCGTTTCTACGAGGTCACGAAAGGTATCGGAAAGGAGCAGTATCTCGTTCCGTATCTCATGTCATCGCACCCCGGAAGTACACTTAGCGAGGCGATAGAACTTGCGCTGTTCCTGAAGGAAAACAAGATACGTCCCGAGCAGGTTCAGGACTTTTATCCGACTCCCGGAACTATCTCAACGGCTATGTTCTATACCGAACTTGACCCGTACACAATGGAAAAGGTCTATGTTCCGAAAACACCAAAGGAAAAGGCGATGCAGCGAGCATTGCTCCAGTATTTCCGACCGCAGAACAAAGAATTGGTGCTTGAAGCCCTTAAAAAGGCAGGCAGGCGCGATCTGATCGGAAAATCGCCGAAATGTCTCGTTGAAGACGATACACAGAATTACAGAAAGGGCAGTGAAAGATCCTCATGGCAGGGAAAAGGAAAGCCACCACGTCAAGGAAAAGCTCCACAGCACGGGCAAAAGCGCCCGTCATCACCAAACGGCAGGAGCAGATCATCAGAAAATACGCCAAAAAGAAAGGGAAAAAGGAAGTAGGACTTCCGTTTTTCCTCATTATCTGCCTGATCATTGCAGGCACGGTGCTGCTAAAGTACTTTGAGGACAACAGCGGATACATAGATGCTGACGGAACTCTCTCGGTTCACTTTATAGATGTAGGGCAGGGGGACTCCACTCTTGTCATTTCAAACGGCGAGACCATGCTGATAGACTGCGGTGAAAGCTCTGCGGCGGACAAGGTCACTTCCTATCTGACGAGTGTGGGAGTTGATAAGATTGATTATATTGTCGCGACCCACCCGCATTCCGACCACATGGGCGGCATGGCAGAGGTGATAAATACTTTTGACGTTGGTGAGGTTATAATGCCTGCGCTTGCGGACGATGATATACCGACCTCAAAATATTTTGAGGAGTTTCTCGATTCCTGCGAATCAAAGAATGTTACGATAGAGCAGGCTCAGCTCGGGCAGATCATCACGGTCGGAGGAGCTTCTGCTGAAGTTGTTGCTCCGTGCTCGACAGGATACAGCGATGTGAACAACTATTCCGTGAGCCTTGACATCACCTTCGGACGAACTTCGTTCCTGCTTACAGGTGACGCAGAGGAACTTTCGGAGAAAGAAATGCTTGAAAACGGAACAGTTACCCATGCAACAGTCTACAAAGCCGGACATCACGGCAGCCGCTATTCAAGCTCGGAGGAGTTCCTCGATGTTGTTTCCCCTGAGATAGCAGTGATATCCTGCGGCGCGGGAAACTCCTACGGTCATCCGAATCAGGAGGCTCTTGACAGGATATCCGCATACACCGACAGGATATTCCGCACCGATCAGAACGGCAATGTCGTAATGACTTCGGACGGAGAAAATGTTGAGGTAAATACCGAAAGGAACTGAAATGACAGTAATCGACAGATTTGAGGATAACATCGCTGTTCTTGAAGCGGACGGTGAAATGGTTGAGATACCGCGCGAAAAGCTGCCGGCAGAGGCCCGCGAGGGAGATATCCTTAACTTTGCGGACGGAATCTACACCGTTGATGAAAAAGCAACTAATGAAAGGCGCAGCGCTGTACGCAGCAGATTGTACAGGCTGATGAACAAAGACAATGACTGATGCAATTATAATAGGCGGCGGAGCAGCAGGCTGTTTTGCGGCGGTTCACGCGGCTCGGTTCGGCAAGAGCGTTGTGCTCTTTGAGAAGAACGAGCGGCTCGGCAGGAAACTCCGCATAACAGGAAAGGGGCGCTGTAACGTCACCAATAACAGTTCCGCAGAGGAGCACATGAAAAATATCTCCGTGAATCCGCGGTTTATGTACAGTGCATTTTCCGCCTGTGACAGCAGCGATGTTATGAACTTTTTCGAGGAACTCGGAGTTCCGCTCAAAACAGAGCGCGGTAACCGTGTCTTTCCAGTGAGCGACCGTGCGGACGACATTGCGGACGCACTTGAACGTGAGATGAAAAAACTCGGTGTGCGCGTGATAAATAAGCGAGTTTCGTCTCTTATTATAGAGAACGGAACTTGTGTGGGAGTCAGAGCAGGCGGTGAGGAGTACCGTTCCAACTCCGTTCTTATCGCAAGCGGCGGAGCTTCGTACCCGAAAACGGGTTCGACCGGAGACGGCTACGGATTTGCGGAGAAAGCGGGTCACACGGTTACAGAACTGAAACCAAGTCTCGTACCGCTTGTGTCGCCTGACAAATTCTGCGCGGAACTTATGGGATTGTCCCTGCGAAATGTAACTCTTACTGTTTATGACGGCGACAAGCCGATCTTCAGCGAATTCGGGGAAATGCTTTTCACGCATTTCGGAGTTTCAGGGCCGCTTGTTCTCAGTGCAAGTTCTCATATAAGAGATATGAAACCGAATCGCTATCATCTCGCGATAGACCTAAAACCCGCGCTCGACAGTGAACAGCTTGACGCGCGTATACAGCGTGATTTCGCGGAAAATCTCAACCGTGACTTCATTAACGGCATAAGAAAGCTTCTCCCTGCAAAACTGATTCCTGTGATAACAAGACTATCAGGAATTCCTGAGGAGCAGAAGATAAACAGCGTTACCAAGGAACAGCGCAGGCGTTTCGGCGAACTGATAAAGGCATTTCCTGTGAGAGTTTCGGGTTTCCGTCCGATAGATGAGGCAATCGTGACAAGCGGAGGTATCTTGGTCAGGGAGATAGATCCGCACACAATGGAATCAAAGCTTGTCCGCGGACTGTTTTTTGCAGGCGAGGTAATAGACGTTGACGCATATACGGGCGGTTTTAACCTGCAAATAGCGTTTTCGACCGCCTACAGCGCGGCACTTTATATGTAGAGAGGTGATATTATGAGTTGTCTGGGAAATGTTTTGTGGTTTATTTTCGGCGGATTAACGAGCGGTCTCTCATGGGTTCTCGCAGGTTGTCTCTGGTGCATTACGATAGTCGGCATACCTGTCGGTCTGCAATGCTTCAAATTCGCGGGACTGGCGTTTTTCCCGTTCGGAAAAACTGTTGAGTACGGCGGCGGAGCAGGTTCAATGATCGTTAATATAATATGGCTTATTCTGACAGGACTCGTTATGGCGGTAGGGTATGTGCTGCACGGTGCATTTCTCTGCTGTACGATTATCGGGATACCGTTCGGTATGCAGATGTTCAAGCTTGCGAAACTCGCGCTCATGCCGTTCGGGGCAGAGGTAAAGTACGAATAACTTAAAGGAGAAGATAATGAAAAGTATCAATATTGCTATAGACGGGCCTGCCGGAGCAGGAAAAAGCACGATCGCGAAAATGGTTTCGGCAAAGCTCGGGTACATTTATGTCGATACGGGAGCGCTCTATCGGACGATCGCTCTGTTTATCACCGAGAACAATATTGCGGACGACGACATTGAGCAAGCTTTGGAAAAAGCCGATGTTTCGCTGAAATTCATTGACGGAGCGCAGAGAGTCTTTCTCGGTGGAAGAGATGTTTCCGACCATATCAGAACTCCCGAGATCTCCATGGCAGCCTCCCGGACTTCCGCAATTCCTGCGGTAAGAAAGTATCTTTTCGGCACTCAGCAGAAGATAGCGGCGGAGAACAACGTGATAATGGACGGCAGAGATATCGGCACGGTAGTCCTGCCGGATGCTGATGTGAAGATATTTCTCACAGCCTCGGCCGAGGAACGCGCAAACAGACGTTACAGGGAACTTTCACAGAAGCCCGATTGTCCGACATATCAGGAGATACTCGACGACATTGTAAAGCGTGATCATCAGGATATGAACCGCGAGACTGCTCCGCTGAAGCAGGCAGAGGACGCAGTTCTGCTCGATACCACGGAGCTTGATCTTGAGCAGTCTGCACAGGCAATAATTGACATAATAAACAATAAGCTTGGCGGAGGGATTGCGTGATGTATGCTTTTGTAAAATTTTTGGTTAGAGTCTACTTTCACATCGTCTACAATATCCACTTTGAGGGCAGGGAAAATATTCCCAAGAATACAAGCGTCATATACGCCTCAAATCACCGCAGCTACGCCGATCCGCCTCTTGTAGGCTGTGCGGCGCGAGGAAAGCTTTCGTTCATGGCTAAGGAGGAGCTTTTTGAGAAACAGCCGTTTGCCGCCTTGATACGCGCTCTCGGAGCGTTTCCGGTTGCGAGGGGAAAGGGAGATTCAAAGGTTATCGACACTGCTGTCGAAAAGCTTGAATCGGGCAGGAGTCTCATGATTTTCCCTGAGGGAACGCGTTCAAAGGACGGAAAAGTCCACAAGGGACACACGGGAGCGGCTCTCATCGCTGCACGTTCGGGAAAGCCGATAATTCCCGTAGGTGTGGTTTACGGCGACAAGCTGAAATTCCGCACTAAGCTTACGGTCAGGTATGGAGAGCCGATAATGCCGCAGGATTACGCCGAGATATCGGATAACCCGAATCCGCGCCAGCTTGTAAGGCTGAAGAATCGTTATATGGCGGATATCAAGCTGCTCGTTGAGGGTGAGACCGCTGCGGAGGAGAGTGCGAATGAGTAAGGTAACAGTTGCAAAGTCGGCAGGCTTTTGCTTCGGCGTTGACCGTGCCGTGAAAATGGTCTACGGGGAGCTTGAAAAGGGAACTCGCGTTGCGACTCTTGGACCGATAATCCACAATCAGGACGTTGTTGATGATATGACGGCAAAAGGCGCGCGCATTATAAGCTCGGTTGATGAGCTTGAGGAGGGCGAAACCGTTGTTATTCGCTCTCACGGAGTTGACAGAGAGGTTTACAGGCAGATAGAGGCAAAGGGCAACAGAATGCTTGACGCGACCTGTCCGTTTGTATCGAGAATTCACCACATTGTGTCCGAAAAAACGAAGGAAGGTTACTTTATACTGATCGCAGGTGATAAAGACCACCCGGAGGTTCAGGGAATTGTTGGTCATTGTGACCAAAATTATCTTGTTTTTAAGGATAACGTTGAGCTAAGTGACTTTTTTGAGAATAGCTACAAAAAATTCGGAAAAAAGCTTGCTTTTGTCGAGCAAACAACGTATAATATAGTAGTATGGGAAAAGTGTTTAAATGTGATCCCGAAGAATGATCCGGATATTTTTATTGCGGATACGATTTGCAGCGCTACCGATGCGCGTCAGTCCGATGCGGCTGAGCTTGCAAAAAGCTCGGATATCATGATCGTTGTCGGAGGCAGGCACAGCTCTAACACCGTAAAACTTTACGAGGTTTGCAGCCGATACTGTAAAACGTATCATATCGAGAATTCAGACGAGCTTCACAGCTTAAATCTTCCCGATGCTGAAAGAATCGGCATTACTGCAGGAGCGTCAACTCCTGCTTATATAATCAAGGAGGTACAAACCAAAATGACAGAGAATGAAAATCTCACAGCAAACATGGATGAGGATATCGACTTTGCTCAGGCACTCGATGAGTCATTCAAAAAAATACATACAGGAGAGAAAGTTAAGGGCACAGTTGTTGCTGTAAACAATACAGAAGCTATCGTAGACCTCGGAACAAAGCACACAGGCTATGTTGCACTCGATGACCTTACAGACGATTCTACAAAGAAGCCCGGCGACATCGTAAGCGTTGGCGATGAGATTGACCTCATCGTTATCAAGGTAAATGATGCAGAGGGTACAGTTGCTCTTTCCAAGAGAAAGGTTGACGAGCAGGCTGGTTACGAGAATATCCTCAAGGCTAAGGAAGAGGGCACAGTTCTTGAGGGTGTTGTTCAGCACGTTGTAAACAAGGGCGTTACTCTTACTGTTCAGGGTGTAAGGGTCTTTATCCCTGCTTCACTCACAGGTCTCCCCAGAGGCGCAGAGCTTGAGCAGCTTCTCAAGCAGAAGGTTGAGTTCATCGTTATCGAGGTTACTGAGGGAAGAAAGAGAGCTGTCGGCTCGATCAAGGCTGTTCAGAACGCTAAGAAGGCTGAGGCTCAGGCTAAGTTCTGGGAAACAGCTAAGGTCGGCGATGTATTCACAGGCAAGGTAAAGTCACTCACAAGCTTCGGCGCTTTCGTTGATCTCGGCGGAATTGACGGTATGGTTCACATTTCTGAACTTTCATGGAAGAGGATCAAGCACCCGAGCGAGGTCGTAAGCGTTGGCGATACTCTTGAAGTTTACATCAAGGATCTCGACAGAGAGGCTAACAGAATTTCTCTCGGCTTCAAGAAGGCTGAGGACAATCCGTGGGAGATCTTCAAGGCTAACTATAAGGTAGGCGACGTTGTTAAGGCAACTATCGTTTCTATCACAAACTTCGGTGCTTTCGCTCAGATCATCGACGGAGTTGACGGTCTTATCCACATCTCTCAGATTGCTGACAGAAAGGTCGAAAATGTAAAGGACGTTCTTTCTGTAGGTGATGTTGTTGATGTTAAGATCATCGACATCGACACAGAGTCCAAGAGAATCAGCATTTCTATCCGTGCTCTTCTTGAGGATCAGGCTGATGATGACGCTGCTGAGGACGACGCAGAATAATTTTTAGCGGATTTTGAGCTGTACCTTTTGGGTACAGCTCTTTTTGTTTGGAGAAAACTGTATGATTTTCGGATCTGATCGAATTCGCCCGGGTGCTGCGCTGTATTTACGCACAATTCACAATACCGCAATTTGTGCATAATTCCGTATTTTAAGAGATGAAGTCCGTGTGCTATTGACAAATTTCTCCAAATGTTGTAAATTTAATATGTATAGGTGTGGCTTGTATCCACACAATAATATCGAGAGGGGATATGTTAATGAACTTAAAAAAGATCACGGCGGCAATTTCTGCTTTGGCTATGGCTGCCGGTATCGCGGCTTATCTGCCGACTGACAGCATAAGCTCAACTGCTTCAACGGCTTATGCCGCTGAGAAGTACAACTACGCTGAGGCACTCCAGAAGTCTATGTTCTTCTACGAGGTGCAGCAGTCCGGTAAGCTTCCCGATTGGAACGAGGTTCAGTGGAGAGCCGACTCAATGGTCGATGAGGACGGCAACGAGACCGATAAAGTTCCCGGAGGCTGGTTTGATGCAGGTGACCACTTTAAATTCACACTCACAAATGCTTATGCGGCATCCGTGCTTGCGTGGGGCTACATCGAGTACAAGGACAACGTTGATAAGGCGGGCCTTGGCGAGCTTTACAGAAACAATCTCCAGTGGGGACTTGACTATGTAATGGGCTGCGACCTTGGTGACGGTAAGCTTGTCGGCACGATCGGAGACTTCACGGGCAGCTCTACAGACCACAATATCTGGTGCAGCGCAGAGGTTTACCTCAGAAAGCATCACCTCAACGGAGGTGACTGGGAGCGTCCCTATGACACGATAGAGAACTCCACTGTTGCAGCACTTGCAGCCGCTGCTCTTGCGGAAGGCTACATCATTTTCAAGGACGACCAGCCCGAAAAGGCTGAGCAGTACCTTGAGCACGCAAAGAATCTCTTTGAACTCGCAGACACATGGAGAAGCACCAAAGATGTTGGCGGAATGGGTTCAATGTACCCGACATCTTCATGGGTAGACGATTGTATGTACGCTGCTGATTGGCTTTATCTTGCAACAAACGATAAGAGCTACCTCGACAAGATCGAGAGCGACTACATTCCGAATTTCCCGACTGAGAACCAGTCGAGCGATAAGAAGTATACATGGGGATTCTGCTGGGACGACACAACTCAGGGTGCAGCGCTCCTCTATGCGCAGATAACCGGAGACCAGAGTTGGATCGACCATATTTCTCACCACCTCGATTATTGGATAGACGGTTACGGCGGAAAGAAGCTTGACTACACTCCCGACGGACTGGCTTATCTCACGAACTGGGGTTCGCTCCGCCACGCTTCAAATACTGCATGGCTGGCTTTCCTTTCAAGTGACACTATATTCAAGGACGATACTGCTCTTGCAACTAAGTACAGAGACTGGGCAAAGAGCCAGATGGACTACGCTTTCGGTGATAACGCTCTTGGAATGAGCTACGTCCTCGGAATGGGCGATACTCAGCCTACTGCTTTCCACCACAGAACGGCATCGGGCATCCACGATGACCATTGGAACGAGCTTGGTCACGAGTCGAGCAGTGAAGGCTGGCAGACCGAATACGCACATACTCTCTACGGTGCACTTGTCGGTGGACCGGATTCTCAGGGTAAATACGAAAACGAAGTCGGAAAGTATGAGTTCTCCGAGGTCGCAATTGACTACAATGCAGGATTCACAGCGGCTCTCTGCTCGATGATAGGCGAGTATGGCGGCGAAAAGCTCGATAACTTCCCGCCTGTTGAGACTCCTAAGTGGGCAGAATGGGAAGTTGCGGCAGTTCTCAACGGCAGCGGCAACAGTTACACAGAGGTAAAGGCTTGGGCCATGAACCACACAGCTTGGCCTGCAAGAGTTGCCAAGAATATAAGCTATCGTTACTACTTTGACGTTTCTGAGGTTCTCGAAGCGGGACTTTCTGTTGATGACATTACCGTAAAGAGCAACTCTCAGCAGTATCAGGAGGGTCAGCAGGGTTATGCTACAGTTTCAGGTCCTATAAAGTATGAGGGCGACCCGAGCGGCAACACTTACTATGCTGAAATCAAGTTCGAGGACGGCAGAGCGATCCAGCCGACCGGTCAGAGTGAGCACCGAGATGAGGTTCAGTTCAGGATCTCGATTCCTGACGCAGTAGACGGCAAGCCTACAACAGGAGCTTGGGATCCCACGAACGACTGGTCTTACGAGACACTTACAGCTACACAGGATATCAAGTCCGATGACGCGATAAACGAAAAAATCACGATGTATGTAGACGATAAGCTGGTTTGGGGAGTTGAACCTGACGGAACAGAGCCTGATACAGATCCTACTACAACCACAACTCAGCCTACAACAGGTGATGATATTGTATGGGGCGACGCTAACTGCGACGGTAAGGTCGACATTTCAGACGCTGTTATGATTCTTCAGGCAATAGCGAACAATGATGTTTATGGTATAAACGGCTCAAGCGAGACCAGAATCACAGAACAGGGCGTGATCAATGCTGACGTTTATGATAACGGAACAGGCATGACAACATTGGATGCATTGACGATTCAGCGTTATCTTGTTGAACTTATTGACAAACTCCCTGCAACATCAAACTAATTCATATAATGTTAATAAAAGGCGTTTCGGCGCCTTTTATTATTTTTAGCTTTTTGTGGAAATGCACAAAAAACTTTTTTGCGGATTATGAGAATATACGAATTTTCGGAAAACTATTTACTTTTTTTCACCCATATTATATAATTATATCTGATGAGAAAGGTGCAGGTCCGAATCGGATTCTTCTCGTCATTTATTACAAAGTCTATAACCACGGCGCTTGCACTGGCGCTGTGTTATAAAATTCATTATATTCATTCTATCAGGGAGGGTATTTAACAATGCACAAGAAAATGGTAAAGGCAGTTGCTGGCAGCTTTGTTGCTGCTACCATGCTTGCTACAAGCGCAGCTGCAATGATCCCCATGGGCGCATTTGCTAAGGATTACTGCGTTGGTCAGACTAACTTTGACGACGGCGTTGGTCTTCCGTGGCATACTTGCGTTACTAATCCTGCACAGCAGTCATTTAACATCTCAGGCGGTACTTACAATGTAACTATCGTAAATCCCGGCGGTGAAAAGCGCGGCGGTGAGTCAAGATGGGACTGTCAGTTCAGACACAGAAAGCTTCACATTGAGGCTGGACACACATATAAGATCCACTGGGAAGTAGAAGCTTCCAATGCCGGTGACCTTGCTACTCACATCGCTTCACTCGACGGTGAGACGGCTGTTGTATGGCACAACAACGCTTCTGACTTTGGTCAGGGCTGGACTAACGTTTCCATCAAGAAGGGCAAGAACACATTTGATTCTACTTTCACAGCAACAGAATCTATTGAGGTTGCTGAGTGGGCATTCCATTACGGCGGAGCTGGTCCATTCCAGGATCATGACTGCTTCCCCAAGGGAACAACTCTTAAATTTGATAACATGACACTCGAGTGCACAACTTGTGGTGATACATACAAGGGCGACAGCACACCTTGTCTTTGGGATCCCTCTGACGAAATGGGTGTTGTTACTCCCAGAAGTGACGTAAGAGTTAACCAGGTCGGTTATATCCCGAACATGGTTAAGCAGGCTTCTTACGCTACAGATACTCAGATCAGCCCTGTTAAGTTTGAAGTTCGCAAGAAGTCAAATGATGAAGTCGTATATTCCGGCACATCTACTGACAAGGGCTTCGATGAGGACGCTGGTGAGTACATTCAGCTTATCGACTTCACAGACGTTGTAGATGCAGGCGAGTACTACATCTGGGTCGATGATGAGACCAATACATACACAAACTCGAGGACAGGCGAGACATATCAGATGTACAAGAGCCATGACTTCAAGATCGGTACTGATATCTACAATGGTGTTCTTACTGATGCGCTTAACTACTACTACCAGAACCGTTCAGGTATGAACATCGAGGAGAAGTACATCACTTCCTGCAACGAGAAGGACACAAAGGCTGATCTTGCTCATAAGGGTGGTCACGCTCCTACAGATAACGCTTATGTTCAGTCTAAGTGGGTTCGTTCATACGGTTCGGAGTTCGACGGTGACAAGACATACCAGATCGATGGTGTCGGCGGTTGGTACGACGCAGGCGACCACGGTAAGTATGTTGTTAACGGCGGTATCTCTGTTTGGACTCTCCAGAATATGTTTGAAAGAGCAAAGGCTCAGGGCAGTGCCGATAAGTTCAACGATAATGGTGTAATGTCCATTCCTCAGAACTACAGCGTAGGCAACATCAAGTTTGACGGTACAGGTTCTCCTGATATCCTCGATGAGGCAAGAGTTGAGCTTGAGTGGATGTTCAACATGATGGTTAAGTCAGATGATCCTTACTGGGGCAGCAAGTACGAGAACTTCGTATACCACAAGCTTCACGACCACAAGTGGACTGGTCTTGCTACACAGCCTTGGAACTATCAGGATGAATGGGGCACAACTCGTATCGTAAAGCCCCCGTCATATGCAGCTACATTCAACATGATCGCTTGTGCAGCACAGGCTGCTCGTCTCTGGGAAAGCTATGATTCTGCTTTCGCAGCTAAGTGCCTTGACAACGCTAAGAAGTCTTGGGAAGCTGTAATGAAGTATCAGAGCAACTGGGCAATTGACGAAGGAAAAAGCGAGACAGATCCTATGTTTGCTCCTCTTGATCAGGCTATCGGCGGCGGTGCTTACGGTGACTCCTACGTTCAGGATGATGCTTACTGGGCAGCTTGTGAGCTCTTCGCTACAACAGGCGACAATACTTACTACGATTTCCTTTCCAAGTATAAGAATAACAACGATAACACAGGCAAAGATAAGGCATTCAGCCTTACAACAAACCTCGGCGGCGGTGAGAATAACGGTTCATTCAGCTCATTCAACTGGGGCTGTACAGCTGGTCTCGGTACAATTTCTCTCTACCTCAGCGACAAGACACCTGCTGCTGACAAGAGCACTATCGAGAAGGCTATCACATCAGCTGCTGATGAGTACATCGCTCAGATGAATGAATCCGGTATGGGTATCCCTTATAAGAGTGCTACATTTACTGACGGCGTAAACATCGGTAAAGATGAAAACGGAAATCTCATCGAGATTACCGGTTATGAGTGGGGTTCAAACTCATTCGTTGTTAACAACGCTATCGTTATGGCTTACGCTTACGATATCAACGGTACTAACAATTACATCTCAGCTGTAACAGAGGCTATGGACTACATCTTCGGACGTAACGGAAACGGCTTCTCTTATGTTACTGGTTACGGTACATACCACGAGAACAATCCTCACCACAGATTCTGGTCACACGAGCTTGACAGCACATTCCCGTATGCTCCTTCAGGCGTAATGTCAGGTGGTCCTGGTTCAGGACTTCAGGATCCTTACGTTGGCGGTCTCGGCTATGTAAGAGGTACTGTTCCTGCTCAGAAGTGCTTCGTTGACTCTATCGAAGCTTGGTCTGTAAACGAGGTTACGATCAACTGGAATGCTCCTTTCGCTTGGGCTATCTCATTCCTCGATGACGAGGCTGCAGAGGCTCCTAAGCCCGATGAGAATCCCGGAACAAAGCCCAGCACAGGCGATATCCTTTGGGGTGACTCTAACTGCGATGGCAAGGTTGACCTCTCTGACGCTGTAATGATTCTCCAGTCCATTTCCAACCCCGACAAGTACGGTGTGAATGGATCAAGTGACAGCCATATCACTGCACAGGGCGTTCTCAACGGAGACGTTTATGCAAATGGTACAGGTCTCACACCTCAGGACGCACTTTCTATCCAGAAGTATGTTGCTGAGCTCATCACTGAGCTTCCTGAGTCTTATCAGTAATTATAATTTGTGCAACAACGATATAATAAGGCGACGCTTCGGCGTCGCTTTATTGTTACAGGTGAATTATGGGTAATATTTTAGATTATATTGATTGGCGCGGCGATATTCCTTTTTCTTGCGATTCTTTCAACGAGGTAGACGGACTGGTTCTGGCACAGCTTTGCTATGTAGCTTTTGATCAGATCGCCGTAGAGGCGGCTACCGACCATATAACTCTGCGAGATGCCTATAACAGGTTTAATGCCGAAAAAATTCCTGAAACGGAAAGAATGTCGACCTTTGAACAGGATATTCTGCTCTTTAAAAAGCTTGCCGAATCAACGCGCTTTGGTCAGACTATACTTGCGGACTATGTCAATATGACCGACACAGGCGAAGAACTGCAATTTTCCGCAGTAAGCTGCTACCTTGCTGACGGTTCGGTCTTTGTGGCATTTCGCGGAACTGACGGTACAGTTGTCGGCTGGAAAGAGGACTTTAATCTGAGTTACATGGCTCAGACTTCAGGACAGCTCAATGCGGTGAATTATCTTAATGAAAAGTTCTCGGGATACCCTGCGCCGATAAGGCTTGGAGGACACTCAAAGGGCGGAAATCTGGCAATTTACGCCGCGGCTTACTGCTCTGATGAGGTAAGGTCGAAGATAACCGAGGTATACGCGTATGATTCTCCGGGATTTCGACAGGAAATTGTTGAAAGTCCGCAGTATAAAGAGATCCTTCCGCGCTTGAACAGCTTTGTTCCCGAGGGTTCTATTGTCGGAATGCTTCTTGCAAGCGAAGGGGACTATAAGATCGTGCGAAGTTCCGCGACAGGAATTTCGCAGCATATCACCTACAGTTGGGAACTGAAACGTAATCACTTCCTCCTTGCGGATAAGCTTACACGTTCGGGAGATGTTATCAACAAGACGATTACCGGCTGGCTTGATGAATTCAGCGATGAGGACAGGCAAATTTTTGTAAATACTCTATTTGAGATACTTGAAGCTGCCGATAAACCAACGCTCAAGGAACTTAAAACACCAAGTTCTTATGCATCTATAATCAAGGCTATGCGCTCGCTTACGCCTGAGCAGCAGCGCGTCATGCGTGAGGCAAGGAAAAAAATCGCTGACAACGGTAAAAAGGCGCTGTTTCCAAATTCAGACAAATAAAAAAAGACTGCAAGGAAAATTCCTTGCAGTCTTAATTTTTTTAAAATCAAACGCCGTACTTAGCA
>UQEM01000023.1 GCA_900540005.1 uncultured Ruminococcus sp. | reverse complement strand
CACAAGGCTATTCGTCGGCAGCGTCAGATGTGTATAAGAGACAGATAATTTACGGATTCAACTTAAAGTAATCTTATGCATTAATAATAACACATTTTTTCCTGAATTGCAATAGATTTTTGAAAAACTAAATAAATAACATTATTCTAATTGCTGCTTTTTAGCTGTTTTAACATGAATATTATTATGGCGAGCATCAGCAGAGCGCCGCCGAGGATCAATGGCAGGGGAAGATCTTGGACAAGCTTGGTATTGTTTATTTGGGCAAAAGCCTGTGCGGAGTCCTCGGCAATCGTGAATTCTGACTGATTATCCTCTGCGTAGCTTTGTGCGGCGGAGTTTTGCGTGCCGTAAATCATAAACTCAACAATCTGTATCTGCTCATTATCATGCTGAGTAAAACCGAAAGCGTATTCACCGATATTCTTCACAGATGGCGGAATATAGATGCTTTCGAGCGAGTCACACATATAAAAGGAATAGCTGCCGATACTTTCGATTTGCTCTCCGAGGTAAATATTTTGCAGCGACTCGCAGCCTGCAAAGCAGAACTTTTCAACAGCTGCCGCGGACTGGGGGAGATATATCTCCGTGAGGGACACGCAGTCCCGAAAGCAGGAATCAGGCAGAATAGTGAGTGCTGTTGGGAGTTTGACCTGTTCAAGGGCGGTACAGCCCGAAAAGCAGCCCATTCCGATAAAGGAAACTCCGCTTGGCAGACTGACTGATTTGAGTGAACTGCACCCATAAAAGCTGTGATGACCAAGCAGCGTTATGCTTTCTGGGAGATATATTTCTTTCAGCGATGTGCATTTATAAAAAGCGTTGTCGCGCACTTGCGTTACGGGACACTCCTCAAGCGTTGGCGGAATATTCACGATTTCGGGCGTACCCTCAAAGCCTGTTACGGTAGCTTCGCCATTAATAATAGTATAGCAAAAGCCAGAACGGTTTTCTTCCGCGTGAGCCTTTATAGGGTACGGGATCATAATAAGCGAAAGCACGGTTGCTATAAAAGTAATTATTTTATTCATTTTTCACACCTCTCTTTCCCTATTATATAACAGTTGAATGTTGAAAAATGTCGGTTGCGGAGAGTGAATAAATCGGAAAAAACTGCCAATTATTATCTGTGAGGTGACATATATGAGAAAAATTACTGAAATCATTTTTGCGTCGGGACTCGCCCTTGCGGTACTTATTTCAAATATTGGTTCATTTATGCGTGACGGCAGGGATCTCGACAGGCTCAGGGGGAAGGTTCTGCGGCTGCACATTCTTGCGAATTCCGACAGCGAGGAGGATCAGCGCCTGAAACTGACCGTTCGCGACGAACTGCTGAAAAGCGGCATTCTTGACGGAGCGGAGGATCTTGGAGAGGCTGAAGCTATAGCTCAGGAAAAGCTGCCCGAAATAGTGGAACTTGCTGAGGAGACGCTTCGTGAAAACGGCTGTGACAGCAACGTTACCGCGGAACTGGCAGATGTCGAGTTTGACAAGCGTGTCTACGGCGATATCACCATGCCTGCCGGAACTTACCGTGCGCTGCGAATCAAAATAGGGGCTGCACAGGGCCACAACTGGTGGTGCGTGATGTATCCGCCGCTCTGCATACCTGCGGCAAGTGAGGTTGAGGACGATAAGGAGACCGAGAAGGATTTTTTCAGCGAGAAAGAGTGCGATATCATGTATAAGCCGCAAAAATATGAGGTAAGATTTGCACTTTGGGACAAAATCAAAGAGATCATCGACTGATAAATTGTGAGATGTCACAAAATAAAGCTATACCCTTGACAAATTGAGGCAAATGGGGTATACTAATTTAGTAAACAAAGCAGAACTATGCGTTCTCACCGTGAGGCTGAGCCGTAACGGTCAATATGTAAACAGAATACGGACATTATATGTCCCTCTGCTGTATGTGTATTGTGTGAGTGCGAATATTTTCTGCACTCATTTTTTGTTTTAATAATATCGCTTGGAGGTGCTTGACTATTAGCAAACAGGAACTGCAGATCAACGAAGAGATAAGAGACAAGGAAGTTCTCGTAATCGACGCTGACGGTAAGAAGCTTGGTGTATTATCAGCAGCAGAGGCTCAGAAGATAGCCTTTGAAAAGGATCTCGATCTCGTTAAGATCGCTCCTCAGGCAACACCGCCCGTATGCCGCATTATGGACTACGGCAAGTATTGCTTTGAGCAGGCTAAACGTGAAAAGGAAGCCAGAAAAAATCAGAAGGTCGTATCTATCAAGGAGATCAGAATGTTCTCGACCATAGATACTCACGATTTTGAAACAAAGGTAAATCAGGCTGTCAAGTTTTTGCAGGGCGGCGATAAGCTCAAGGTATCGGTAAGATTCCGCAAGAGAGCTATTGCACATCCGCAGCTTGGAGAAGAGTTGCTTGAACACTTCAAGGAAGCGGTTTCATCAGTCGGCACTGTCGATAAGCCTGCTAAAATGGAGGGACGTAGCATAGTAATGTTTGTTTCCCCTAAGGCAGCAAAGTAAGGAGGATCATATTATGGCAAAGGTTAAGGTTAAAACTCATTCGGGCGCAAAGAAGCGTTTTAAGATTACAGGAACCGGTAAGGTAAAGTATCAGCACACTAACAAGAGACACAGACTTACCCAGAAGGATACTAAGCGTAAGAGAATTGCTCGTAACGCAGGCGTTGCTGACGTAACAAATGCACCTACAGTAAAGAAGCTCGTTCCCTACCTTTAATTCGGGAAGATAAAATAAGCGCAAATAAACGGTAAACTGTAATTTCAATTTTGGAGGTATAAGACTATGGCACGTATTAAAGGTGCAATGATGACTCGTAAGAGAAGAAATAAGACCTTAAAGCTTGCAAAGGGCTACTGGGGTTCAAAGAGCAAGCACTTCAAGATGGCTAAGCAGGCTGTAATGAAGTCAGGCAACTATGCATACATCGGAAGAAAGCAGAAGAAGAGAAACTTCAGACAGCTTTGGATCACAAGAATCTCTGCTGCTGCAAAGATCAACGGAATGAATTACTCAACATTCATGAACGGCTGCAAGAAGGCTGGTATCACACTCAACAGAAAGATGCTCTCTGAGATCGCTATCAACGATGCTGCCGGTTTCACAGCTATCGCTGAAAAGGCAAAGGCTGCTCTTTAATCGAGATCATAAACACGCTCCTTACATAACAAAGAGCGTGTTTTGTTGTAGTTGGCGGGGAAAGCGATGCAGCGCTTTCCTCTGACTGGCTGATCAAGGAGGCAGGGTACTATTGGAAAATATTATAACATCAAAGGATAATCCCATTATCAAGCTGTATCAGAAACTCTCGTCCTCGAAAAAGGAAAGGGTTCAGTACGGCTTATTCGTGTTGGAGGGATTAAGGATAACCGAGGACGCGATCCGTGAGGAGAGCGGTCTTTCGCATATTCTGATAACTGAGCAGGCTTATGACAAATACGGCGAAAAGCTGTTTCAGGCTGATTTGAGAGATACAAGGGTCATCGTAATTTCAAATGAGCTTGGAAACAAGATCGCTTCAACGGGAACGCCGCAGGGAGTTTTTGCTATCTGCCGCATTCCTGCGCAAAAGCAGATGATTTTTGCCGAGAACGGCAGATATATCGTCCTTTTCGGACTTCAGGATCCCGGAAATGTCGGCATGATGATCCGCACCGCCGATGCACTCGGACTGGACGGAGTTATACTCTCGGGTAGCTGTGATCTTTACAGCCCGAAGGTTATCCGCTCGACAATGGGATCGGTTTTCAGGGTCAATATAATGATAGAGAATGACGCGGAGAAGCTCTTTGAAATGCTTCACAGCAGCGGTGTGGAAACTTCTGCAGCTGTTATAGACAAAGACGCTGTGCCGGTCACGGATCTCTGCTTTGAGGGCAGACAAGCAGTCCTTATCGGCAACGAGGGCAACGGTCTGCCGCGTGAAATATCTAATGCGTGCACCCGCAGGATAACCATTCCCATGCACGGAAATGTCAACTCGCTCAATGCGGCAATGGCGGCAGGGATCCTTATGTGGGAACTTAAAAAATAATCGCTCTGCGATATGGGACGGAGGGATTACTATGAATGAGATAAAATACTGGCTGTGGCTTTCAATGGTTTTCGGCACAGGAAGCCGCCGTATCTGGGAGGCAATGAACCTCTTTGAAAATCCGCGCGAGGCGTACAATGCCCTTAAATCGGGAAAAGTAAATGTCACGCTTTCGGAACATGAAACCAAAAATATAAAGAATACAACGCTTGAACAGGTTCAGGCTTTTATGGAGCAGTGTGAGAAGTCCGATGTGCACCTTGCGGCATATTCTTCCAAGGAATATCCGCCGCAGCTCAGACATATATTTAATCCGCCCGCGGTTCTCTATTACAGGGGAAACATCGGCTGTCTGAGGGGAACAAAGACTGTGACTTCGGTCGGAACAAGACGCGCGTGCGACTACAGTCTGAGGGCGGCTTCACAGATCTGCGGAGAGCTTGCCAAAAGCGGATTTGTTATCGTCAGCGGTTTTGCCGTAGGTATTGATATAACCTCACATCTTGCGGCGGCTGACCAAAATCGTCCGACTGCCTGCGTTCTTGGCTGCGGAGTCGATATCGACTATCCGCGCGATAATTTCCGATACCGCGACAAGATACTCGCGAGCGGCGGCGTTTTTGTCTCGGAGTATCCGCCCGGAACTCCGCCTCATTCGGGAAATTTTCCCAAACGAAACAGGATACTTGCTGCTCTCGGACGTGCGGCTGTTGTATTTGAGGCTTCCGCGAAAAGCGGCTCGATGATCACAGCGTCACTCGCAGTAAATCAGGGCAGAGAGCTTTTCTGTCTGCCGCCTGCCGATATTTTCAGCGGAGCATTTGCAGGAAATATCGAGCTTTTGCGTGAGGGAGCAACGGCTCTGTACGGCAGTCTTGACATTATGGACTATTTCAGGTTCGGCGGAGCTGCTGACATGGAGATACGTGCAGAACTGCCTGCTGTGACGGCGGCAAAACTGCGCTCGGAGCTTCATGATCTGGTGAAAATTTCCGAAAATACGGCTGAACCGCCGGAAGAATACATAGAACCGCAGGAAACAGATGAAGAACCTGCGCTTGAAGAAAAAGAAGAAACAGAAAATATTCCCGAAAGATCTGCATATAATGATGAGCTGACGGAGAGACAAAATAATATCGTCGCTCTGCTGCGCGGAGGAGCGCTCCACGCGGACGTTATTGCAGCAAGGCTCGGACTTGACGCGGCAGATCTGATGACTGAGCTTACCGAGCTTGAAATTTACGGCGAGATTCGCTCGCTGGCGGGAAAAATGTATGAAATATGTGAATAGAGGTAAAGGATAAATGTCTGATTTAGTAATAGTAGAGTCGCCTGCAAAGGCGAAAACAATACAGAAATATCTCGGGCCGGGGTATGAGGTTATTGCTTCGATGGGTCATATCCGCGACCTCCCCAAGTCCAAAATGGGCGTTGATAAGGAGCATGATTTTGCGCCTCAGTACATCGACATGAAGGGTAAGGAGGATGTTATCAAGGAACTCAAAAAACGCGCCAAGAAGTGCGACAAAGTATACCTTGCGACCGACCCTGACCGAGAGGGAGAGGCTATTTCGTGGCATATTGCCCAGCTTTTAAAACTTGATATGTCCGAAAACAACCGTGTTGCATTCAACGAGATCACCAAAACGGGCGTTCAGAACGGAATGAACGATCCGCACAAAATTGATATCGACCTTGTAAACGCACAGCAGGCAAGACGTATCCTTGACCGTCTTGTGGGCTATGAGCTTAGTCCGTTTTTGTGGAAAAAGGTCAAGAGAGGACTTTCGGCAGGGCGAGTTCAGTCGGTTGCGGTAAAGCTTGTCGTGGACAGGGAAAACGAGATACGCGCATTTGTTCCCAAAGAGTACTGGTCTGTTGACGCGAAATTTACAGCGCCGGGTTCGAGAAAGGTTTTCGATGCGGCACTCATTTCGGTAGACGGAGAAAAGCTTGAGATACCGAATCAGGCTGAGGCTGACGGACTGCTTGCACGTCTTGAAGGTGCAGATTATACCGTAAAATCGGTGAAAAAGCGCCTTACCAAGAAACAGCCTTCTCCACCGTTCATTACTTCCACGCTCCAGCAGGAGGCTTCCAAGAAACTCGGATTCAGTGCAAAGCGCACCATGAAAGCCGCTCAGGAACTTTACGAAGGTATTGATGTTACAGGGATCGGCGCGGTCGGACTCATAACCTACATGAGAACCGACAGCCTGCGTATTTCCGACGAGGCAAAGGCTGCTGCAGCTCAGTATATCGGCACAGTTTTCGGCGAGGAGTACCTCCCCGACAAGCCGAGGACTTTCAAATCCAAGAACAATGCTCAGGACGCGCACGAGGCGATCCGTCCGTCAACTCCCGACCTTACGCCTGCAAGAGTCAAGGAAAACCTTTCCTCTGACCAGTTCAAGCTCTACAAGCTCATATGGGAACGTTTTATTGCAAGCCAGATGGCAAATGCGGTTCTTGATACGGTTTCTGCCGATATTGAGGCAAACGGCTGTATTTTCCGCGCAACGGGATACGCTGTCAAGTTCGACGGCTTTATGAAACTCTATGTTGAAACAACAGAGGGTGAGGACGGCAACAAGAAAATGCTGCCGGAATTAAAAGAACAGGATAAGCTTAAACTCAAATCGCTTGACGGAAATCAGCACTTCACCCAGCCGCCTCCGCGCTACACGGAAGCTTCGCTCATCAAGGCGCTTGAAGAAAACGGTATCGGCAGACCGAGTACCTATGCTCCGACAATTACGACAATTACGGCACGTCAGTACGTTGAGCGCGAGGGAAAATCTCTGAAACCGACCAACCTCGGCGAAGTTATCGTAACGCTTATGCAGGAGCACTTTGCCAAGATAGTTGACGCGAAGTTCACAGCCGACATGGAGAACGAGCTTGACGAGGTCGAGCACGGCACGAAGAACTGGGTGGAAACTCTGCATGAATTCTACGACGACTTCTCGGAAACTCTCAAAAAGGCTGAGGAGGCAATGGACGGCAAACGTGTAAAAGTTCCGGACGAGGAGACTGATGTCGTCTGCGAAAACTGCGGCAGAAACATGGTCATCAAGTACAGCAAGTACGGCAAGTTCCTTGCTTGTCCCGGATTCCCAGAGTGCAAGAACACAAAGAAGATAGTTACTGAGGCAGACGGAAACTGCCCGAGATGCGGCAAGAAAATGCTGCTGAAAAAATCCAAGAAGGGCAGAAGCTTTTACGGCTGTGAGGGATACCCCGATTGCAGCTTTATGACGTGGAATGTCCCGACTAACGAAGTTTGTCCCGAGTGCGGCAAGACGCTGTTCATGAAGGGCGGAAAATCAGGCAGGCTCGTTTGTGAAAATGAAGGCTGCGGCTATGAAAGAGAGCTTAAAAAATGAGTGTGACCGTTAACGTTATCGGAGCGGGACTCGCAGGTTGTGAGGCGGCTTGGAGACTTGCGCAGGAGGGAATAAACGTAAGACTTTACGAGATGAAGCCTGAAAAATTTTCCCCTGCACATAAATACGGGGGATTTGCCGAGCTTGTATGCTCGAATTCCCTTAAAGCTGCACGTCTGGAGTCAGCGGCAGGACTGCTTAAATACGAAATGGAGCACCTCGGCTCGCTGACTGTTCCCTGTGCAAAGGAGAACTCCGTCGAAGCAGGCGGAGCGCTGGCTGTTGACCGCGAGAAATTCTCCGACTGCGTGACGGAAAAGATAAGATCTCACCCGCTTATAGAGGTCGTGGGCGGAGAAGTGACCGCACTTCCGGACGGAATCGTGATAATTGCGACAGGCCCGCTCACTTCCGGAGCAATGGCTGACACTATAAAGCAGCTATGCGGCGAGGGACTGAGTTTTTACGACGCGGCAGCTCCTATCGTGACCTATGAGAGTCTCGATCTTGATAAGGTTTTCTTTGCATCAAGATATGACAGGGGCGATGCCGATTACATAAACTGTCCTATGAACAAGGAGGAATACCTTGCGTTTCATGAGGCTCTTGTAAATGCCGAGAGGGTTCAGCTAAAGGATTTTGAAACTCACCCGTTCAGCGTTTACGAGGGATGTATGCCTATCGAGGTTCTGGCTTCACGCGGAGTCGATACCATGCGTTTCGGGCCTATGAAGCCTGTCGGTATCACTGATAAGCGCACAGGAAAGAGACCCTATGCCGTGATACAGCTTCGCCGTGAAAACAGCGAGGGTACACTCTTTAATCTTGTGGGATTTCAGACAAACCTCAAATTCGGCGAGCAGAAAAGAGTATTTTCGATGATCCCCGGACTTGAAAATGCTGAGTTTATGCGGTACGGCGTTATGCACAGAAATACGTTCATCAACAGTCCCGAGCTGCTCAATGCGGATTTTTCCATGCGTGAGCACCCCGATATCTATTTTGCAGGACAGATAACGGGCGTTGAGGGCTATATGGAGTCCGCCGCAAGTGGAATTATTGCCGGAATTGCGGCTGCAAGAAAGATCAAGGGACTTGAACCGCTCGTTCTTCCGAATGATACAATGACAGGCGCACTTTCGCGCTACATCAGCGACCCGTTCAATGCAGGGAAGTTCCAGCCAATGGGTGCGAATATGGGAATACTTCCCGATATCGGCGTAAGGATAAAGGACAAGAAGGAAAGGTACGGAGCATACGCCGACCGTGCTGTAAGGTCGCTCAGGAGCGAAACAGAGAGGATTGGATATGAGGGTAATTGTTGATGCTTTCGGAGGAGATAACGCTCCGCTCGAAGTGATAAAGGGCTGCGCGAGAGCAGTCAGCGAGCTTGGCGTGAACGTCGTTCTGACGGGCAGCAGGAATAAAATAGAAAAATGCGCCGCTGAAAACGGTATCAGTCTCAGCGGCATTGAGATCGAGCACACAGATGATGTTTTTGATATACATGAAGAGCCGAAGGAGATAATAAAGTCGGGCAGCAATTCGTCAATGGCGTTGGGACTGCGGCTTCTTTCAGAGGGAAAGGGCGACGCTTTTGTCTCGGCAGGCAGTACAGGAGCGCTCGTAATGGGCGCGACCTTCATCGTCAAGCGTATCAAAGGCATTAAGCGTGTAGCTCCGTCACCCGTTATGCCGGCAGACAAGGGGAGCTTTGTCCTCGTGGACGCCGGTGCGAATACAGAATGCCGTCCCGAAATGCTTGTGCAGTTCGCTGTAATGGGCAGCGCTTACATGGAAAAGGTAATGGGCGTAAAGGATCCCAAGGTCGGACTTCTCAACATCGGTTCAGAGGAGACCAAGGGCAGAGAGCTTGAAATTGCCGCGTATAAGCTGCTTGAGGAGTCGGGACTGAATTTTGTGGGAAACATTGAGGCGAGGGATATGCCGAAGGGCGAGGTTCAGGTCGTTGTCACAGACGGCTTTACAGGAAACATCGCGCTCAAGCTCTACGAGGGCATGGGCAGCTTTTTCTCAAAGAAACTCAAGTGGATATTCTCGGGTCTCGGCAAAATAGGGGCGATAGTATCGCTCGGAAAGATAAAGGAACTGCGCAGACAAATGGACTACAAAGAGGTCGGCGGCTCGGCACTGCTCGGCGTTAAAAAGCCCGTTATCAAAGCGCACGGAAGCTCCGATGCAACAGCGTTTTTCAATGCGGTAAGGCAGGCGAAGAAAATCGTTGACGGCAACGTCATCGGAGAAATTGAAAGTTATGTGTCACGCATGGCAAAGGAGTGATTAAAATGGGTTACACGGAAGCCTTTGAAGAAATACTCGGATATAAATTCAATGATATAAGACTTCTGGAGCAGGCTCTTTCCCATTCATCATACGCGAATGAGAAAAAGCTTGCTTCAGGCAGCAATGAGCGCCTTGAGTTTCTCGGCGACAGCGTTCTTTCGATAGTTGTTTCGGACTACATTTATAAAAACCTCAACGTTCCCGAGGGAGAGCTTACAAAGCTGAGAGCCTCGCTTGTGTGCGAGAAGTCCCTGTACGTTTTTGCAAAGCAGATCCACCTCGGCGATTTTCTGCTTTTGGGCAAGGGCGAGGAAAATACAGGCGGCAGAGAACGCCCCTCTATTCTTGCAGATGCTTTTGAGGCGGTCATTGCAGCTATTTACCTTGACGGCGGAATGGAACCTGCCGCAAAGCACATAATGAGATTCATGCCCAAGGATCTTCATCATGCAAGCAAGCCTGCATTCAACGACTTCAAGACCGTTTTGCAGGAAGTAGTGCAGAAGAATCCCGAGGAGAAGGTCGAATATGTCCTTATCGGTGAGGAAGGCCCCGATCACAACAAGCGTTTCGTTGTCGAGGTAAGGCTCAATTCGCAGGTGATCGGCAAGGGCAAGGGCAGGAGCAAGAAGGAGGCCGAGCAGCTTGCTGCAAAGGAAGCCTTGGAGCTTATGGGCTATGAAGCACGCTAATATCTCGATTTTTGTGCCGCATATCGGCTGTCCGCACAGGTGCAGTTTCTGCGACCAGAACACTATAAGCGGTGCGCAGCATATTCCTGACGGCGATGACGTTAGGGCGGTATGTGAAAAGGCGCTCCGCGAGGTAAAGTCGCCTGAGAATTCCGAAATCGCCTTTTTCGGCGGCAGCTTTACGGCGATCCCGAGGCAGTATATGCTGGAGCTTCTCGGCGCGGCAAAAGAATGTGTCGGCGAGGGGAAATTCAGCGGAATACGCTGCTCAACGCGTCCTGACTGCATTGATTTTGAAACGCTGAATATCCTGAAAAGCAGCGGAGTCACGTCAATTGAGCTTGGAGCACAGTCAATGGACGACGAGGTGCTTGAACTCAACGAGCGGGGACACTGTACGCAGGACGTGATCGATTCGGCAGAACTTATCAAAGCATTTGGTTTTGAGCTTGGCTTGCAGATGATGATAGGACTTTACGGCAGTACTCCGCAAAAAGAGTGGGAGACCGTGCAGAAAATTATCGCTCTCAGACCTGATACGGTGAGAATATACCCTACCGTGGTGCTGAAAAACACTAAACTCGGGAAATTGCTGCTTTCGGGAGAATACAAGCCGTTCAGCTTTGACAAGGCTGTGGAAACGGCTGCATCGGCAATGGCGATGTTCGAGAGCAGCGGCATAAGGGTGATAAAGTGCGGACTTCACGCGAGTGAATTCGTGGAGCAGGATATGGTCGGAGGATTCTATCATCCGGCATTCCGAGAGCTTTGTGAGGCTCTTATTTATCGCCGCAATATGGAGTTTCTGCTGGAGTCTCACGGGAGTCCGGCGAATGCGGTAATTGCCGTAAATGACAGGTGCATAAGCAAGGCGCTTGGGCAGAAAAAATCTAATGCTGCGTATTTCAAAGAGCGCGGAACTGATATAAAGATCGTGGGAGATACTGAGCTCCCCAAGTATGAATGCGAACTGAGGAGGTGAACGGGTGTACCTTAAATCATTGGAAATACAGGGCTTTAAGTCGTTTCCCGACAAGATAAGCCTTACTTTTGACAAGGGACTTACAGCGGTTGTTGGCCCTAACGGCAGCGGAAAAAGTAACATCGGCGACTCGGTTCGCTGGGTACTCGGAGAGCAGTCCACAAAAACGCTTCGAGGCAACAAAATGGAGGACGTTATTTTTTCCGGTACTGTTGCAAGAAAGCCTATGGGATTTGCCGCTGTTACGCTTAATATAGACAACTCCGACCGTTCAGTCGCAGACATGGGAGAAGAAATTTCGGTAACGCGAAAGCTTTACAGAAGCGGCGACAGCGAGTACATTATAAACGGAAAGCAGTGCCGTCTGAGGGATATCAACGAATTGTTTATGGATACGGGTCTCGGTCGTGACGGCTACTCGATAATCGGTCAGGGACGAATTGCCGAGATCGTTGGAGCAAAGAGCAGTGAGCGCCGCGATATCTTTGAGGAGGCTGCCGGAATCTCAAAATTCCGCTACAAAAAACTTGAGGCGGAGCGAAAGCTTTCGGCGGCACAGGAGAATCTGCTGAGACTGACCGACATTCTCTCTGAACTTGAGGGCAGAGTTGAACCCCTGAGAATACAGTCGGAAAAGGCAAAGAAATTCGTCAAACTTGCCGAAAAGAGAAAAAAGCTTGAAATTTCGGTCTGGGTGAGCAAACTCGAGGAGTTCAGGGCAAAGCTTGCCGAACTTGACGAGAAACTCCTTGCAGGCAGGAATGAATACGAGAATATTGGGAATGATATCGCGCGTGAGGAGCAGAAGATAGAGGACGCTTACCGCAAAATGCAGGAGAGTACTATCAAGTCTGATGAACTTCGCCGAAAAATGATAGAGGAGGAGCAGTCGGCTTCTGACATGAAGTCAGGGATAGCTGTTCTTGAAAATGATATCAAGCATAGCACCGAGGCTATCGAAACGGCGCAGAAGAATATCGACAACGCAGAGGCGAGCCGAAACGCGCTTATACAGGATAAAAAAACTGCGGCGGAAAAGCTTGCGGCTCTTCAGGAGCAGAAAACTGCGCTTGAAGCGGAAATAGCCGAGACAGAAAAAAGCTTCGAGCAGGCAGAAAGTGAGAACTCCCGTCTCGGCGACAGCGTTGACAAGGCAGGCAGCGAGATAAATTCGCTGTATATAAAGCAGAGCGAGTGCCGTTTCAACGTTGAAGCGTCGAAAACTGTTATAAAAGACGAGACCGCGAGGCTTGATGAACTGAAAAACAGCGGAAGCGACTTTGCGAAAAAGCTTGAGGAGTATGTTTCGCAGAAGTCGGCTGATGAGGCGGAGCTTGAAAAAAACAAGTCCGATTCCGAAGCCGCAGCCAACAGACTCGGCGGACTGCAAAGACTGTATACCTCCCGCAAGGAGAGTTTTGAGCAGGCAAAGGGCGATTTTGAGCGCGTACTGTATGAGATCAAGGGCAAGCAGCAGAGAATGAAAATACTCGGCGACCTTGAAAATAATATGGAAGGCTTTGCAGGCAGCGTAAAAATGGTTCTGAAAGCCTCAAAACAGGGCAGGATCGGCGGAATTTTCGGTACGGTCGCACAGATGATCGGCGTTGAGCCGCAGTATGCGGTGGCGATAGAGACCGCTCTCGGCGGCGCTATGCAGAACATAATTGTCGAAAATGAGGAGATAGCCAAGAGGTGTATCCGTTTCCTCAAAGAGCAGAGGGGCGGACGTGCAACATTTCTGCCGATAACTTCCGTGAAAGGCTACGAATTGCGTGAGCAGGGTCTTGAAAACTGTGAAGGATTCATTGCCAATGCAGCGCGATTGGTTTCGTATGACCCGAAATTCAGCGGAATTATTGCTTCTCTCCTTGGCAGAATAGTTATAGCGGAGGATATAGATTCCGCAACGCTTATAGCCAAGAGATACGGTTACAAGTTCAGAATAGTGACACTTGACGGACAGGTCATCAATGCAGGCGGTTCGTTTACGGGCGGTTCGGCACAGCGTTCGGGCGGTGTTATTACGCGTAAAAACGAGCTGGACACACTAAAAGCTGAAATAGAGGAGCTTTCGGACGAGAGAGACGATCTCCGTGAAAAGGCTGAGAGAATGCGTGCCGAATCCGAAAAACTACGCTTTGATATGGAGGCTGCAAGAGAGCAGCTTGCGCAGTACAGCGCAGATAAAGTACGCATAAATGCCGAACTTTCGAGCCTTGACTCGCTCATTGAGCAGATGAGCGCACAGTCGGACAATTCGGGAAAACTTCTTGCGGAGTCTATGCATAAGATCGAGAACGCCAAGAAAAATATAGCTGACTCCGAGCGTCAGCTTGGCGAACTTGCCGAGCAGATACGTTCGGCTGAGGAGACTCTTGCGCAGGGACAGGGCGACCGCGAAAAACTGCGTCAGAAGCGAGCGGAAATTTCCGAAAAACTTTCTCAGCTAAGGATCAGGAGCATTGAGCTTGTAAAGGATATTCAGGCGCAGGAACTTGAAATATCGCGCATAGACCGCGGTATTGAGGAGTCCAAATACGGCAGACACCTCTATGAGGAGGAGATTTTCCGATACAGGGAGGAGATATCAGCCAAGCGTGAGGAGATAGAGGAGATTTCCGGAAAGCTCAGCGGTCTTGAGGGCAACAAGGACAAATATAACAGCGAAATAAGGCGGTATCAGACGCTTCACACGGAGCAGACGCGTCTTGTAAATGAGCTGCAAAAGGGCTTGAAACAGATAAATGATGCAAAGGAAAAGCTTTCGGCTGAGAATACCCGTCTCAGCGCGCGGCACGATACAGTCTGCACCGAGTCCGATAAAATCATCGCACAGCTATTCGAGTCATACGAGCTGACGCGCTCGGAGGCAATGCAGATAGCCGAGAAGATAGACGACATGATAACGGCACAGAAGGAACTCACCGAGGTAAGAAACAAGATACGCGCTCTCGGCAGCGTAAACGTTGACGCGATCGAGGAGTACGAGGAAGTTGCGGAGCGTTACCGCTTTATGTCCGAGCAGATAGCAGATGTGCAGAAGTCAAAGACGGAACTTGAAAAAATAATCACGGGACTTACCGATGAGATGTGTCGGATATTCTCGGAAAGTTTCAGGATAATCAATTCCAATTTCAAGGAGATATTTGTCGAACTGTTCGGCGGCGGCAAGGCTGAGCTGATACTCACCGATCCGGAAAATGTTCTTGAATCGGGCATTGAGATAAGCGTTGCACCTCCCGGAAAGGTGATAAAGAATCTCATCTCGCTTTCCGGCGGAGAGCAGTCCTTTATCGCGATAGCGATATATTTCGCGATTCTGAAACTGAGACCCGCGCCGTTTTGCATTCTTGACGAGATCGACGCGGCTCTTGACGAGGTAAACGTAAGAAAATACGCGCAGTACCTCAAAAAATTCACCGATACCACGCAGTTTGTGCTCGTAACGCACAGACGCAGCGCAATGGAGGAGGCAAACGTCCTTTACGGCGTTACAATGCAGGAGGACGGTATCTCAAAGCTCCTCAAAATGGAGCAGGTGGATTTTCAGGAGGACATTGCAGATATTCAGTAAGTGCGGTTTTATTTGCGTGTATGCGTAAAGACGGCGCGTACTGTTGAACTCATGATACTACGGAGGTTAATATGGGTATATTTTCAAAAATTGCAAGCGGTCTGAAAAAGACCAAGGACTCGTTTATAGGCGGTATCCAGAGAGTTTTCAACTCGTTCACGAAAATCGACGAGGAACTGTTCGAGGAACTTGAGGAAACCATGATAATGAGCGATATCGGAGTTGAGACCTCGGTTGAGATATGCGAGAGACTGCGCAAAAAAATAAAGGAGCGCGGAATTACCGACCCGAATGAGATAATGGGACTGCTCCACGAGGTCATCGCCGAGATAATGGGCAACGATACGGGACTTGACCTCTCGGTTTCTCCTGCCGTAATTATGGTTATCGGAGTAAACGGTGCGGGCAAGACCACAACTATCGGTAAGCTGTGCCACCAGTTCAAGCTGGAGGGCAAGAAGGTTCTCGTTGCGGCGGCGGATACGTTCCGAGCGGCGGCTATCGACCAGCTTCAGGTGTGGACTGACCGCGCAGGAGTTGACCTTGTAAAGCACGCCGAAGGTTCTGATCCGGGAGCGGTTGTGTATGACGCTCTTGACGCGGCAAAGGCGCGCGGCTGTGACGTGGTTATAATAGATACCGCAGGCAGACTTCACAATAAAAAGAACCTTATGGACGAACTTGCGAAGATCAACCGAATTATTGACAACAAGGCAGGGGACTGCTCGCGCGAGGTCCTGCTGGTTCTGGACGCTACAACAGGTCAGAATGCGGTAAATCAGGCAAAGCTTTTCAGCGAGACTGCTCCTATTACGGGAATCGTTCTTACAAAGCTTGACGGTACGGCAAAGGGCGGCATTGTAATTTCGATAAAGAACGAGCTTGGAATCCCTGTAAAACTCATCGGCGTCGGTGAGAAAATTGATGATCTACAGCCGTTTGACAGCAATATGTTCGTGGACGCACTCTTTGCGGCAGATACTTCTCAGCCAGAAGATGAGGAAGAAGGATCCGCAGAAGAACTCGCAGAGGATACTGCCGAGGAGGAAGTTCCCGTATACGATGAGGAAACCGACGGCGTTGCTGATGAGGAGTACGAGGCGGAAACTGCTGATGTAGAGGAAACTCCCGAGGAGGAGATCTCTGTGCCCGTTGAAGGACCCGAGCCTGAAACAGTTCCCGAGACTGAGGACGTAGCCGAAACAGATGAAGCTGCCGAGGAAGAAGCGGCAGAGGAAACTGAGGAGGAGCACGAAGATGAGAGCGATTCCGATGAGGAGACTGAAACTCAGCCGCAGGAAGAAGTAAAGCCAAAGAAGAAGGGATTCTTCAGCAGACTGTTCGGAGGTAAGGACAAATGATCGAAAAACTTGTAATGGCGACCAACAACGCCAACAAACTCCGCGAGGTAAGAGAGATACTTGCCCCTCTCGGAATAGAGGTTCTCTCGCAGAAAGAGGCGGGAGCAGACTGTGAGCCGGACGAGAACGGCACTACCTTTGCGGAAAATGCGTTCATAAAGGCTAAAGCAGTCTTTGACATTGTTAAGCTTCCCATAATAGCGGACGACAGCGGACTTTGTGTGTCGGCTCTTGACGACAGACCGGGAGTATATTCCGCGAGATATGCTCCAAAGGGCGAGGAGTGCACAAAGCTCCTTGATGAGATGAAAAACGTTGCGGACGAAAAGAGAGAGGCACGTTTTGAATGCTGTATCTGCTTTATCGGAGCAGACGGCGAGCCGGTATATGTCAGCGGCAGATGTGAGGGCGTAATAGGTCACGAAGAACGCGGAACGAACGGTTTCGGTTACGACCCTGTTTTCGTGGTCAACGGGCGTACAATGGCAGAGCTTTCTGCCGATGAAAAGAACAAGATAAGCCACAGAGGTGCAGCTCTCGGAGAGCTGTACAACTTCCTTAAAGAAAGATATGGTGAATAATATGCTTACAAGCAAGCAGAGAGCGTACCTTAAAGGGATCGCTTCAACATACGAGACAATTTTCCAGATAGGCAAGGGCGGAGTTACCGAGGCTATGTGCAAAGAGATCGGCGAGGCTCTCCGCAAGAGAGAGCTTATAAAGCTGAAAGTCCTCGAAAACTCGGGCTGGAGTGCAAGAGAGGCGGCAGACGCAGTATCGCAGGCAACATCTTCCGAAGTAGTTCAGGTTATCGGCAGCAAGTTCGTGCTTTTCAAGCGTAATCCGAAAGAGCCGGTAATACAGGATATCCCCAAGTCTAAGTCGAAGTGATCGGTGGGACGCGGAGAGCGTCCGAATGCGGCGCAGGCTCACTTGAAAAATAACCGCACCGAAACGACACGGTGCTTTGGCAGCAGGAGGTGCTGAATGCGTATAGGAATATTCGGCGGGAGCTTCAATCCCGTTCACAACGGGCACATACACCTTGCAAAGACGGCGGCGGCTGAGTTTTCGCTTGACAGGATATTTTTTGTGCCGTCAAGGATATCACCTCACCGCTCAATGACTGAATACGCTGCGGCTGAGGACAGACTTGAAATGCTCAGGCTTGCCTGTGCGAACGAGCCGCTTTTCGAGGTTTGCGATTATGAGCTGCGCTCTGACAGAGTAAGCTATACCATTTACACTGTTGAGTATTTCCGCAGCAGATTTCCCGATGACGAGCTTTTTCTCCTTGTGGGAAGCGATATGCTGCTCTCATTTGACAAGTGGTTCTGCTATGAAAAAATTCTTGCGCAGGCATCTCTCTGTGTCATTTCAAGGCACGAGGGAGATTCCGCAGAACTTAAAAAAAGGTCGCAGGAACTTAAAAAATTGGGCAAAATATACGTTTCTGAGTCCTTACCGTTAGTAATTTCTTCCACCGAAATAAGAAAAAAAATCGCAAAAAATAAGGATTTTACTTGCTATCTTGACAAAAATGTAGTACAATATATAAGATTGAAGGGATTATATTCATTGAGAGGTGACAAAAAAATGCTTTACGATCCCGAGACAAAAAAGAAATATCTCAAAGAAAACCTTTCAGCAAAACGCTACACCCATTCGCTGAATGTTGCGGAGGAGTGCAGAAAACTTGCTGAGAGATACGGCGAAGATCCGAATAAGGCTTATTTTGCGGGACTTCTTCATGATATCTGCAAGGAACTCCCTTCCGATGAGCAGAAAAGACTTGCCGACAACAATGTGTTTACCGTTTGCAGGGAGGAACTTGAAACCCGCTCGCTCTGGCACGCTGTCGCAGGTGCATATTTTATCAAGACCGAATTCAGGATAGAGGACATAGATATCCTGAACGCAGTAAGATTCCACACTGTCGGAAGGGCTGGCATGAGCCTGCTTGAGGAGATCGTCTACATGGGCGACCTTATTTCAGCCGACAGAGACTATAAAGATGTGGATAAAATTCGTAAACTTGCCTATACTGACCTCAACGCGGCAATGCTGGAGGCTTTTGCGTTCTCCATAAAGTCCGTTGTCAAAAAGGGCGGATTCATACCGCCATGCACGGCAGAGGGATATAACTTTTATTTAAGACTGCAAAAATAATGAACTTTCTCCCAAGGAAATGCTCGCCGCGGCAAAACTGATTTTTGTCACGGAGCATTTCAGATACTGCTGAAAGCGCGCAGGATATTTGTGAGAACAGGATCTATAGCAGTATTTTGTTGTATTGCTATAAAGAAACAAAGGAAATCTGAAAAGAGGACAATAATGAACGAGAAGGATATGAACGAGGAGATCAACGGAGCTGCTGACAGATCTGCATCTAAACCCAAGCCGCTCAGAAAACTTACAAGAATCGACAGCAGCAGGAATATCCACGAGAACGATGATAATCCTGCGCATGAGGCACACCCCTATCAGCCGCAGCATGAAGCTCCTGCTTCACACGAGTATCACGGCAGATATGAGGCGGTCGAGCCGGTTCGCGGATACCGCGGAAAATACGAGGCAGAGCCGTCTCAGGAGTATCGCGGCGCACATGAAGCCGAACCCTCGGAGGAGTATCAGGGCAGATATGCTGCCGAGCCGCAGGAGAATTTTTCAGACGCGGACGATGATTTTTATGATGACATTAACCTTTATGATGACGATTACCGCGACAAGCGCCACCATGACGGCAAGGTAGTGGAAAAGCGCTCGTGGACTGATGTTCTTGTCAAGACAGGTTCAATAGCTGTGAGCCTGATACTGATATTCGCGCTCGTCCTGAATATGCCTATCCTTTGGTACAAGGAAAAAGGACAGCCGAATGAACGCGTTTCGATCATAACATATTTTAAGCGCTGGAAACCCCTTGTAAATCTTGAAGGCCCGCTTGAGAAGCCTACTCAGGACTTTAATGTCAACCCGGATATGATCACAGTCGACTACAGCGACGGTCTTGACCTTCCTCAGCTTGTTGAGGGACAGTATACCGTTCTTTTCCTTGGCTTTGACGAGGAGGAGTACAATACCGACGTTGACTGGGTTTGTCAGTTCGATATTGCAGGCGGAAAGCTGAATATCCTTCAGATCCCCCGTGATACCGCGCTTCCGGACTACACAAGCAATCCGACCTGCAAGTTCAACAGTATCTATACATGGGGCGATCAGTCCATTACTCCTATCCAGCGCGTTGTAAATGCAGTTCAGGAAAACTTCGGCATACCGATAGATGCCTATGTTACGACAGCCTGCTTTGATATCGTTGACATGGTCGACCTTATCGGCGGTATCCCGATAACTCTCGATAATGAGATAGTTTACGAAGCGGATAAGATAATTCCGGCAGGCAATGTTACACTTAGCGGTGAACAGGCAGAGTGGTTCATTCGTTTCCGCCATGACTGGCTTCAGGGCGACCTCGGCAGAGTTCAGAATCAGCGCCGCTTTATGGCTGCCGCAATGAACAAGCTTTTCGATATCGTGAACAACGAGGGCAGAGTGAAGCTCTACAGCTACCTCAATACTATCTACAAGAATGAGTGGATCGCAACAGATATGAGCGTTGACGACCTCAGCAAGCTTGCTGATTTTGCTTCCACGCTTTCAATGGAGAATGTTACTGTAAATATGGTTCCCGGAGAGGGCGCAGACTATTATGACGCAAACGGAAACCGTGTAAGCATTTACTCTGTCCATAAGCAGGCAACAATAGATATGCTCAATGAGTATTTCCGCCCGTACCAGAATCCCATGACATCGAGTGACACGGCTCTTGTTGAATATGTTACTGACTACAACTATGTCGGATTCGATGATACGGCGGCAACTCTTGACCAGATGGAAAACGCAACCGAACCTCCGCGAGGCTGATAAGACCCCAGAGAAAGGACTGAGATCTGATGAATGTACAGGAAAAATTAGAACTTATAGTAAAAACTCTCGACAGTAAGAGAGGCGAGGATATTCAGGCGATAAAGGTTGGCGATATCACCATTCTCGCAGATTACTTTGTTATTGTAAACGGTACGAGCAACACTCATGCAAGAACTCTTGCAGACGAGGTGGAGTTTCGCCTTTCACAGAACGGTGTCGAACCACTCCGCCGCGAGGCAGATACGGGTAATACATGGATCGTGCTCGACTACGGCGATATCATTATCCACGTTTTCTTCAAGGACACAAGAAAATTCTACAAGCTTGAGGGCTTGTGGGCTGACGGCGAGCAGATCGACATCAGCAGCCTTGTCGTAAAGGAGAATGAAAATGAGAACAAATAATCAGCAGGGAAGAACCATTACTGTCGGCATAACGGTTTACCTCATAATTAAGATAATCCTCAACGGCATACTCGGCGGCATGAATGCCGGCGAACTCATACTTGCCCTCATTTTCGGAGTTGCAATGTTTTCGGGATACAGATTCATCAACTATGTTGTCGCAGCTTACCTTGCTATTGTCGCACTGGTACATCTTCCGGACAATATTTCAAATATCGGCAGCAACTGGATATATCTCCTGGAGGGAATAGCCGACATCGGCTTTGCGGCAGTACTCTGCTTCGTTGCTCCTGTAAAGGAACACTTCACCAATGAATGGCAGGATTTATTCGGCAGAAAATAAAATTAAATTTTGCAAAGGAATGATATAAATGAGCAGATATGACTATAAATCTGTTGAACCCAAATGGCAGAAATACTGGGACGAACATAACACATTCAAGGCTTCTGACGACTACAGCAAGAAGAAGTTCTACGGTCTGGTAGAATTCCCGTACCCCTCGGGTCACGGTATGCACGTTGGTCACATCAAGGCTTATTCGGGCCTTGAGGTAGTTTCCCGTAAGAGAAGAATGGAGGGCTACAATGTCCTCTTCCCGATCGGATTTGACGCATACGGACTCCCTACCGAGAATACGGCTATCAAGGAGAATATTCACCCGAGGATCGTAACAGACCGCAACATAGAGAAGTTCACAAATCAGCTCAAGACTGTCGGATTCTCTTTCGACTGGTCAAGAGTCATTGATACTACCGAGGAGCGCTACTATAAGTGGACACAGTGGATATTCCTCAAAATGTTCGAGAAGGGACTCGTTTTCCGCGACAAGACCGCTGTAAACTACTGCCCGAGCTGTAAGGTCGTACTTTCAAATGAGGACTCGCAGGGCGGTAAGTGTGATGTGTGTCACAGCGATATTATCCAGAAAACAAAAGAGGTATGGTATCTGCGTATTACAGAGTATGCCGACAAGCTCCTTGAGGGACTTGAAACGGTTGACTATCTGCCCAATGTAAAACTCCAGCAGCAGAACTGGATAGGCAAGTCAACAGGTGCGTTTGTTAACTTCAAGATCAAGGAACAGGACGAAAAGCTCAGGATCTATACCACACGTCCTGATACTCTCTATGGCGTAACCTTTATGGTAATTGCTCCGGAGCACCCGATCATTCAGAAATACCGCGATTCTATCGCAAATATACAGGCTCTTGACGACTATAAGGCAGAGTGTGCAAAAAAGAGCGAGTTCGAGAGAACTCAGCTTGTAAAGGATAAGACAGGCGTGAAGATCGAAGGTCTTACCGCTGTTAATCCCATTACAGGCAAGGAGATACCGATATATATATCCGACTATGTAATGATGGGTTACGGTACAGGAGCTATCATGGCTGTTCCTGCACATGACACAAGAGACTATGACTTTGCCAAGAAATTCGGCATTGATATAATTGAGGTTATAAAGGGCGGCGACATCTCCAAGGAAGCTTATACAGGCGACGGAGAGATGGTAAATTCCGGCGAACTCAACGGAATTTCAAACAAGAAGGAAGCTATTGCGAAAATGCTCGAATATCTCGAAGCCAACGGCATCGGCGAGAAGGGTGTTCAGTACAAGATGAAGGACTGGGCATTCAACCGTCAGAGATACTGGGGCGAGCCTATCCCGATCGTTCACTGTGACAACTGCGGCATGGTTGCAGTTCCTTATGAGGAACTTCCGCTGAGACTTCCGCCGGTTGAGAACTTTGAACCCGGCACGGACGGCGAAAGTCCGCTTGCAAAGATAGACAGCTTTGTTAAGTGCAAGTGCCCCAAGTGCGGAAAGGACGCACGCCGCGAGACTGATACAATGCCGCAGTGGGCAGGTTCATCGTGGTACTTCCTCCGTTACTGTGATCCGAATAACGATAAAGAGTTTGCGTCTCAGGAGTCTCTTAAATACTGGATGCCGGTTGACTGGTACAACGGAGGCATGGAGCACGTTACACGTCATATGATCTACAGCCGTTTCTGGCACAAGTTCCTCTATGACCTCGATCTCGTACCCACTCCCGAGCCTTACGCAAAGAGAACCGCTCAGGGACTCATTCTCGGCCCTGACGGAGAGAAAATGTCAAAGTCGAGAGGAAACGTGATCGACCCGAATGATGTTGTTGAGGAGTACGGCGCTGATGTTCTCAGACTTTACGTTCTTTTCATGGGCGACTATGAGAAGGCTGCTCCGTGGAGCGAGTCAAGCATCAAGGGCTGTAAGAGATTCGTTGACCGTGTATGGGGACTTCAGGATATGCTCTGTGACGGCAGCGAGTACAGCGACAAGCTCCGCTCAAACTTCCACAAGACCATTAAGAAGGTTTCCGAGGACATTGAAGCAATGAAGTTCAACACGGCTATCGCTGCCCTGATGACACTCATAAACGATATTTATGCGGCAGGCTCTATCAATAAGGCTGAACTCGGTGCGTTCTGCACATTGCTCTACCCGTTTGCTCCGCATATCTCCGAGGAGATGTACAATGCCGCATTCGGCACAGTGCTCAGTGAGCAGAGCTGGGTAAGCTATGATCCTGCATTCTGCGTTGACGATACGGTCGAGATCGTTGTTCAGGTCAACGGAAAGCTCAAGGCTAAGCTGAATATCGCGGTTGATGCCGACAAGAATTCCGTGATTGCTCAGGCTCTTGCAGATGAGAAGGTCAAGGAAGCAACTGACGGCAAGAATATCATCAAGCAGATATATGTACCAAATAAGCTTGTTAATATTGTTGCAAAATAACGAATTTTCCAAGAAATGAAAAAAAGCTTGACAAGCTTACAGAAATGTGATAAAATATTATTATATTGATTCTGCATATCTATGTTTTTGAGGGTTATGCTGACTGACACTCTTTGAGTGATTAGTATAGATGAGTGGAGCTTACGCTCCGCCAACCTCTGATATAAGGGAGGGAAATTAAGTGGCAGAAGTTCGTGTTGGTAAGAACGAGTCTTTAGACACAGCTCTGAAGAGATTCAAGAGATCATGTGCAAAGGACGGTGTTATCGCAGAGGTTCGTAAGAGAGAACACTACGAAAAGCCTTCAGTAAAGCGCAAGAAGAAGTCTGAGGCAGCTCGTAAGCGCAAGTATTAATTCCTTGCAGCATTAAGAAAAGTTGATAAAAGCGGGCTTTTTATAAGTCCGCTTTTTCATTTGTATTTTTAGGTCGTGTTGACACTAAGCCTAACAACGCATCTTTTCGGCAAAATTTCA
>UQEM01000022.1 GCA_900540005.1 uncultured Ruminococcus sp. | reverse complement strand
TAACGCAGGATGCGTGAAATTTTGCCGAAAAGATGCGTTGTTAGGCTTAGTGTCAGCACTCCCTAGTCCCTGAGTGTAAGCTGAACTGGGCAGTGGTCGCTGCCGTAAACATCTGTTAGTATCTCGGAGTTTTCAACACGCTCCATAAGCCGATTCGATACAACAAAATAGTCAATGCGCCAGCCGATATTCTTTTCGCGCGCGTGAAAGCGGTAAGACCACCACGAATATACTCCCTCAGTGTCGGGATAGAGACTGCGGAATGTATCGGTAAATCCTGCTGCGAGAAGTTCGGTGAACTTGCCGCGTTCTTCATCTGAAAATCCGGGATTTCCCACATTGGTTTTCGGATTTTTGAGATCTATCTCATTATGCGCAACGTTGAGGTCGCCGCAGTAGATGACAGGCTTTTTACCGTCAAGCTCGGTAAGGTACGCGCGCAAAGCGTCCTCGAACTCCATGCGGTAGTCGATTCGTTTAAGTTCGTTCTGCGCATTCGGCACATAGCAGCATACAAAGTAAAAATCTTCATACTCGCAGGTGATAACGCGTCCCTCATCAAGGTGAGTGCCGTTTATGCCGTATTCGACCGTTAAAGGCTCGGTCTTGGTGAAAACTGCTGTGCCGGAATACCCCTTTTTCTGTGCACTGTGGTAGTATATGTGATAACCCTCGGGCGAGAAATCAGCCTGTCCCGGCTGCATTTTTGTCTCCTGAAGGCAGAATATATCTGCGTTCGCCGAAGCAAAAAAGTCGCTGAAGCCTTTTTGCAGACACGCTCTGAATCCGTTTACGTTCCATGATATTATCTTCATGTTGCTTGCTCCTCCAATTTACCTCCAATTATTAATTTCTATACTTTTTTAATGATAGCATATTTTGGAAAAAAATGCAATAGAAAATTTACATTTCTGTGAATTTTTTGACGGCAGAAAGCCAAATTTCATATAATTGCGCATAAAAAATCGCGTTCTGCAAAAACAGAACGCGATTTACTGCGGAGACTCTCCGCTGGGGTGGGAGATGGGATTCGAACCCACGATCTTCGGGACCACAATCCGACGCTTTAACCAGCTAAGCCACACCCACCATCGGAAAAATAAATAAAAACGAAGCTTCCCATCAGATAGGAAATATTCAACGGGAAGTTTCGGAATGGCGCGCCTTGCTGGATTCGAACCAGCGGCTTACTGCTTAGAAGGCAGTTACTCTATCCAGCTGAGTTAAAGGCGCATAGAAAATTTAAGCAGCCAAAGCTGCTTAATTGGAGCGGGTGATGGGAATCGAACCCACGTAACCAGCTTGGAAGGCTGGAATTCTACCATTGAACTACACCCGCATGAGTTTCAACAGGTAATATTATAGCATGGAGATGTGCGGTTGTCAAGACTATTTTGAAAAAAAGTCACAATGCACAAAAAGAACAGCACTCACAGCGAATAAACTGATATTTCGACCATTTACCGCCGCCTGAAAGCTTGATTTTTTGCGGGCGATGTGCTATAATTACAGCATTGATAAAAAAGTTTCGTTTTTCACAAGGAGATTTTTATGCTGAAAAAGATTTTGAGCGGCGATTCTTGTGCCGAGTGCCGCCTTTGCTGTATTTTTGACCGCTATGATATCTGGGAGACTCCCGTTTTTACCGAGGAACTCTGTGGCAGGATCCGCGCCGTAAAGCCCGACGTGCAGTTTGTCCCCAAGGACGGCGGCTATATTTTCAAGGCGCAGGAACTTCACGGAGACGAACTGTTTTCATGTCCCGCGCTGACCGGGCACGGCTGTATGCTCGGGGACGATAAGCCCTTTGACTGCCGTATCTGGCCCTATCGCATTATGGAGGTTGGCGGCAGGAGAGCTATCACCATAGCCTCTATCTG
Source organism: uncultured Ruminococcus sp. (assembly GCA_900540005.1). Classification (GTDB taxonomy): domain Bacteria; phylum Bacillota; class Clostridia; order Oscillospirales; family Ruminococcaceae; genus Ruminococcus; species Ruminococcus hominiciens. Next base: position 22,128 of record UQEM01000022.1, on the reverse strand, counting down.
TGACGAACTGTACAACCGACCGCTCTCACAGCTTGTAGGCTTTCTCAGGGAGGGGCTTGCAGAGGTCATATTCAGCTATGCGGACGCTCACCCAGAGATCGTCAAGCCGTACTACGAGGGATATCCCGTGCTGATGTTTGAAAAGAAAAAGCTTTGAAATATAAGAATGAGTTCTAAGGCAATACCGCACAGAGCTTGTGCTGAAGATGACGGAAAATATGCAAGCAGATTCAGTGCAAAGCCGTCAGGCGGGCTTTGTGCGGTGTTGCCCTAAAGTAAAAGGACTGCCCGAGCGGCAGTCCTTTTACTTTAAGGAGGTTGTTATATATCGGCCTTTCAGCCGTTAGGTCAGCTTTGTTCGCTTACGAGGATAGAGATGCGGTTCTGAATAATGTCAGCGGCCTCCTGAGCGGTCTTTTCGCCCTTGAAGTAAGCTGTTGACTCTTCGTTGATTATGTCGTAGAAATCGTTGGTGTAGCTTCCGCTGAGCTTTGTTACGCCCTTGATGTAGTTAACGAGGAAATCTCTTTCTTCCTGTGTGAGGGGGTCAATCGTGATCTCCTCGTTATTAATAAAGTAGGTGTTGTCATAGTATTCCTTTTTGTTTGTCTCCGGATCCAGATAATAGGGTCTTTCCATTGCCTCGTCTGCCTTCTTTTCAAATTCGGAAGCAAGAGACGGGAAACCGTTGCTCATGCTTGCGTAGTAATCCTCGGTAAAGAATGACTTGATAAATTTCCAGCAATCGTCCTTTGAGGGGGAATCCTGAAGTATAGCGAAAGATGTTCCAAAGCCGAGCGTTGCTCCGTTGCCGTCTGTTGAAGGAGCGCCGACGAGCGTTATATCATCGTTGAATATAGCTGTTCTCTCTCTTGCGTACTCGTTGAAATCGAACATATAAGCTTGATTGAGGAGCGCCTTGTCGTTGCGATATGCTGTCTCGTTATCATTCCAGTACTGCTCCATTTCGTCCTCTGTCGCTGTTTCCCAGTCGATCGCGTCATCAGCATCGGGGAAACGGTTTGCAAATTCAAGGAGTTGAATGAATTCGGGCGAATCAAAGCTGCAAGTGCCCTTTTCATAGTCGATGAATGATGATGACATATATGCAAACATTGAGAATATAGATTCCTTGGAGTCGCTTGCTGTGAGTTTCATGCCGTCAGGGAGACTTTCATAAGTGTTTACCATATCATCGAAAGTCCAGTTCTCCTTATCGCAGTACTTTGTTTTAGCGGCGAAAGTATAGACATGGAACTCAGGAGAGATACTCAGGATCTTGTCATTTATTGTTGATGCCTCGAGAATATTTGGCATGAAAGCGTCTCTTGTAAGTTCGCTGTCCTTGTTCATGAATTCGCCGAGGTCTGCATACAGACCCTTTGAGGCAAGACTCGAAATTACCGAGTAGTCGTATGTCACGAGCATATCAGGTGCATTGCCTGAGATGATGTCCTTTTTGAGCTGTTCTGTGCCTGAGGCGGTCTGCTTGCCCGATTCTTCATCGTAAGAGTCATATTCGCCGTAGTTTACTGTCTTGATACGAAATCCGCTGTTTGACTTGTTGAACTTTGATACCTGTGTATTTATCTGCCAGTCGTCATAGAGCATACCGACCGTTATAACGCTGGTGTTCTCCAGTTCGCTCGAATCGCGCTTTGTGAGGCGGTACAAGCCGCTGTCACCTGTGTCATAGTCGTTGATTGCTGCGATGAAGTCACCGCTTGCGAGGGGGAGTATCGCACCTGCGCCGTACTGTGATATGTCTGAATCCTGCCAGTTGATGATCTCGTTGTAGTTGCCCTCAGAATCAAGGCTGTAAAGTCCCGAATTGGTCGTGAAGTAGAGCGGGAATTCCTCTGAACCCGTGAAGATACTGTTGAGGTTGAAAGAGCTTGTATTTTCAAAAGTAACATCATTTCCTACCGGCTTGAGAGTCTCGGGGTCAATGTATCTGATGAGCGAAGTGTTGTTTCCGTAACCTGCTATGGCTAATTTTCCGTCATAAGACATTGCTGAGTAGTTTATCCAGTCCATGTCGCCTGCATCAACATCTGCGACTTTCTTTGCAGAACTGTCAATTATCATGTACTTGTCACTTATTCCTACAAGTGCCTTGTCGCTTGAAATAGGGAGAAGTATGCCGAGATTCTGGTCATCAGAATCACCTGTAAGATCAGTCATATCGGCTGTAGTGAGAATGTTTCCGTCAGTATCCGCCGTGTAGAGCTTGAAGGAGGTCTCTCTTGCAGCGTCCATAGCATCATAGTCAAAGTTTTCGTAATCGAAATTCGGGTCGTCATAATCAGGCATCTGGAAGTCGCCGTAGTCGTTTGTCGTAGCCAGTATAAAAATAGTACCGTCAGGTGCAACAGATGTCGTGATGAATGCCTCATCGTAATCCTGCAAGCCGAGGTCGATGTCGAGCTTGTCGAAGTTGAGAAACTCCTCATCTGTCACATAGAGCAGAGGCGCTTTGTTTTCATAGTCATTGCCGTAGATGAGTATCTTGCCGCTGTCGCCCAGCTTTGAGATACCCATTATACTGTCGGAGTCGATGTCGCTGTCGATAGCCTCTGAGCGGTATGATGCAGTAAGTACCTCATTGGCTTTCTTGACCTGCTTGGACGAGCTGTTCTTTTTGCCGCATGAAGCAGCCGCGCTTGTTATCACAGCCAGTGCAGCGGAGAGCGCGATAATTCTTGTAGCATAATTTCTTTTCATAAATAATCCCTTTCCCGGTGCGGAGCTCATATCCCACCATTTTCCGCATTTCGCGGTAAGTTTTATTCTTCTGTAGTGTTTGACTTTTGGGGTTTGCGGAAATGAAGTCGTATCTTCTCGAAAGTATCCGAGAGTTTTTTCTTTATTGTCGGTTTTTTGCGTTTATATGATCTGACCGCGAGTATCGCGAGCCATATCAGCGTCAGTATCGGGACAGCGAACAGAACCCTGCGCGCCGCGTAGATGTAGGTTAGGCGGAACTCTGTCATGCGCGAGGCATTTTCCCACCACGGGAGTCTTATTCCGTCATTGCGTACTGCATAGTTCGGGAGTTTTTTCAGTTCCTTTGCTCTCTTTGACGGAGCAAAACGGCTGTCGTTGCGTATTATGTTCACATTGTCCCCGTATGTCTTCATAATGCTTTTTATCTTGGACAGCCCGAAGTTTTCAACAGGGTCGGGAATGATACACTCATAGCAGGTGACTTTTGTGAATCCCGTTTCGCCGTCGATACCCGCTTCGGGAGCGATCTGCGCCGCCATATCGTATGAGACATAAGCTTGCGGAGTTTTGCCGATACACTTTTTCTCGTAATCGGTCTCCGGGGCGGCAATGACTCCCGAAATGTAGCATTTCACGCCGTTTATATAGATATTCATGCCGGAAACGTTTTCCGAGCCGTACAGTTCCCACGCAAGTTCTCTGTCTATCACCGCGCCGTCCTGCATGATGTCGCTGTCCGTGAAGAAAGCTCCGTCGATCAGCGTGAAGTCGCGGAAGTAGAAGAAGTCACCGCCGACCGCAGTCACCTGAGCGTCCGAGCGGCCTGTTACGTCACATTTCACCGCCGCCGTTCCGACAGGCGCGCTGTAGGCATCGGGGCAGAGTTTCTGTCCCTCCTTGGGAACAACGGAGATGTTTTTCAGTTCGTTGAGCAGTTGTCCGCGCACACCCGCTATCGTGTCGGTGGTGAACCCTGCATCGCTGTTGAAAAAGCAGCTCATCTGCGAGTAGCTGTCCTTGCCCGAACCTTTCCAGCGTTCATAGGCGTAGTTGTATTTCTGAGCCGAGGCGACAGAACTGCCTGCTATCGAAAGCACAGCAGCTCCGGCAATGGCTGCGGCGTTTACCGCGGCGATAACAACGTGCCTTTTTCTGAATTTAAGTTTCATTGCGCACACCGCCTTATTTATCCTTCATGCGCACTTGGTCGCCTGCCTTGACAGGCTTGCTTGCGGCAGTGATCACATAGTCGCCGTAGTTGATAGAGCCCTGAACTGCACTCGAAGTCTCGTCAGAAGCCATAACATCGACGTTCTGTCTTTCCGCGTAGTATCTGTTGCCGAGCGGAGAACTCTTTGAGCGTACAGTAAGCACGAAATATCCGTTCTTGTCCTGATATACCGCACTCTTGGGCACGATAGTGTCATAGTTTCCGCTTCCGCAGGGGATAGAAAGGTCAATGTTTGTGCCGGAGGTAACGTCACCGGTAACATTGAAAACGAGTATCCTGTTCTTGGAGTTGGGCGTTGTGTCGTTCTTTATCTCGGAGAGGACAGCCTGAACATTGCCGCTCCAGTTGTTTACGACTTCAGCCTCTGTTCCTGTCTTGACCTTCTTTGCCTTTTCAGCCTCAACAGTTATCTGAACGGTGTAGCCCTCGTCAGAGATATCGATAACAGCGAGCGGAGTTCCGTCAACTGTTGTGTCTCCCGGCTTTACGCTTACCGAGCTGACGATACCGCTGTATTTTGAAGTAACATCAGTCGCTTCGGCAGCAGCTTTGAGCTTATCGACCTTTGCCTGCTGTGTTTCGATCTCCTTTTTCTTTGCCTCAAGGTCGAGTGCGGAGATCTGATTTGTGCGGTCGTCAGTGTTCTTTGTTTTGTTGAGTGCAATTATAAGATCTTCAAGAGCACGCTGCTTGTCGGTAACTGCCGCGTTCAGGTCATCAACGCTGCCGTTATCGGTCGAGCTGTGCGAAGCCTCGTAAGCGGCAATGCTTGCGTTGAGCGAGTTTATCTCGCTGCTTACCGAGTCAAGCTGAGCCGCGAGCTGATTCCTCTGATTGCTCTTTGCGTCCTCATAGCGGCTCTTTGCAGCCTGCCTTGCAGCGTCCTTTGCGTCAGCGTCAGCCTTTGCGGCGGACGAGTCAACTCCTGCCGATACTGCCTGTGAAAAGAGTGCATAAGCGTTGGTGTATTCGCTTTCCGCATTCTGCCAGTCCTTGCAGAGTGATGCAAGGTCGCCCGAATATTCGGGAGCGGCTGCTGCGTATTCGTCTGTGTCGATAGCGGAAATGGTTGCCGTAAGCTTTGACTGGATCGCAGTCTTGTTTTCAAGTTCGCTCTTGTTGCTGTTGTACTGGTCAAGTTCAGCCTTGAGTGCTCCTGCATTTGCAGCCGCGGCATCGCGCTTTGCAATAGCAGAGTTGAGATCCTCACGGGCATTCTTGATAGCCTGATTCTCGGCTGTGTAGTCGGCAGGTTCTGCAAGGAGAGCCTTCTGATATTCAAGCTGGAGCGCTGCAAGAGAGGCTTCCTCGGCAGGCAGCTCGGTGCTCTCGGAAGAAGCTACCTTGAAAAGCACGTCGCCCTTCTGAACTTCCTGACCGGATTTTATGTTGATGGTGTCAATGACCTTGTTGCCACCGACTGTTACCTCATAGGTCTGGTTGGACTCGACCATGCCGCTTCCGCGGACGCGCTCGGTGAGTTTTCCCGAGACAGCGCTCTCGGTGGATATCTCGGAGAGCGACTTGTTGCGTATCGTGTTTGAGAAGAATGTCAGCACGAGCAGGACTGCGAGAAAAATAATGAGGATAGTTTTGATTATCTCACGCTTTTTTCTCGGGTCTGCGACAACTTCGTCCTGACGGTTTATTTTAATTTCTTTTGTTTCTTTTATATCTTTATTTTCGTTCATTGTTTACAGCTCCTTATCCTTTGATTCCGCCAGAGTAGGCGATTCCTTCTACGAGGTAATCCTCTCCGTAGAGGAACATGAGAATAGTGGGTATCATGTAGACCGTTCCGACCGCGAAAGCGAGTCCGACGTCGGTCGTGTTTATCTGTGAAAGGAATACCGAAAGCGGGTGCATATCCGAGTCGCGCATGAGCACGAGAGGCTGTTCGACCATGTTCCAGTAGTCGATAAAGACGAGCATGGAGATAGAGACGAGTGCGCTCTTGCACAGGGGAATGTATATCCTGCGCAGTATCTGAAACTCGCCCGCGCCGTCAAGTTTAGCCGCCTCGACGTAGGAGATAGGGATTCGCCGCATGACCTTGGTCAGCAGGAAAATGCTGAAAGGCGAGAATATTGCCGGCAGGATTATCGCGCGGCGCGTATCGAGCATATTGAACTTATCCGCAACGAGGAAATTCGGCACGAGCGTTACCTGATAGGGCATTATCATGAGTATGATGTAGACGAAGAATATTATGCTCTTGAATTTGTTCGGGCATCTCGAAAAGCCGTATGAGGTGAGGATAGCCACGAGTATCTGGAAAACCGTTATCGGTACGGTGAGTATCACCGAGTTCCAGAATTTCAGCAGGTAGTCCGAGTTAAGTATCAGCACAGATTTGTACTGTGCAAACGTCACCTTGTCGGGAATGAATTTGAGGTTGACGTTTTCGGAAATGAACGTCTTTTTTTCGTCGGTCATGTTTCCGAACATCGAGCCGTAGTTGGCTGATATCTCCGTTGAGGTCATGAACGAGTTGGCGATCGTCAGGACTGTCGGCATAAGGAAAAGAACTGCGGCAAATATTATAAAAACAGCTATTATCGCGTTTGAGACGCGATGTCTTTTTTTGTGCGTCATCAGTTTTCCACGTCCTTTCCGAAAATGTTTTCTGCAATCAGAAGGATCGCGATAACGACTATCATCACGAGGGCAAAGAGTACAGCCGCCGCCGAGAGTTTCTGATAGTCAAGGCTGTTGAACGTGTTGTTCATGAAGTGCTGGAGCATATACAGCTTGTCATAGGGATAGTTGCCTGTGAGCAGGTAGACTTCGCGGAATATCTTGAACGAGTTGATAAGGGAAAGTATGAGCACGAACAGGATAGTAGGCGAGAGATAGCGCAGTTTTATATGAATGAACTTGTACCATGAACTTGCGCCCTCAAGGTCGGCTACCTCGATTATGTCGTGCGGTATCCCGCTCAGCGCCGACATGAAAAGTATCATGTTGTAGCCGAGGTTTTTCCACAGGAACATGAGGATTATGACGAGCTGACCGTACTTTGAGCTGAGCCAGTCTACCGTAGTTCCGCCGAGGGATTCTATTATCTGATTTATCGTTCCGTGGTTGTGAAAGAGCACCTGCCAGACCAGTACGACCGAGGCTGTCGGGACCATGAGCGGACTGAGGAAAAAGGTTCGCAGAATGCTTTTTCCCGGAATGTTTCGCTCAAGGATAACTGCAAGCCCCAGAGACAGCACGACCGACAGCGGTACAGCCGTGACCGAGAAGAATATCGAGTTCTGAGCGGCGCGCTTGAAAGCCACGTTGCTGAAAAGCTTGGTGTAGTTTTCAAGCCCGACGAATTCCTTCGTGACAGGATTGCTTATAAGCGAATAGTAGACCACTATCGCAAACGGTACTATAAAGAATACCATAACGCCTATAAGGCTTGGAACAATGCAGGCATTGCTGAAAATTCTCTCTCTGCGCCTGCCGCATTGATTTCTGGTTTTGTTTTTCATTTTATCACTACCTTGCTGCGGCGGAAAGTGCCGTGAATTTGTTCTACATATATAAGTGTCATTTCAGAGCCGTAATGACGAAGGGAAAATATATTTTTTTATTTTAACAAGAAGATATTTTTCCCTTATTTATTTCACGCTCCTGTATAAAAGGGCGAATCGCTATCTATATAATATCTTATTGACAAATGATTGTCAATGGAAATAGGAATATTATATGATAATTTTAAGAAAAAATAAAGAATTGCCGATAAGCGGACAGGAATCTGCGGGAAAATTCGGCGTTTTCGACATAGGCGAAAATTTCTCTTTCAATATAACGCTTTGAAACAGAAAAATGTGACGCTGAGGAGATACGAAAAACAAAATATGTTAGTTATCGCAAACTTATAGTGCCGTTTACTGCGGGTAACATCTGTTGATTTTTTTGCCAATCTGCGTTAAAATATAAGTGGCAGATAAGACTCGTAATCTGACGCTTTCTGTCGAATTGATGATCGGGAGTGAGCTTTATCAAAACAGTAGAGATTTTTTCTGACGGCGCGTGCAGCGGAAATCCCGGCCCCGGCGGATACGGTGTCGTTCTTCGTTTCGGCAGCGCTGAAAAGGAACTCTCCGGCGGAGAGAGCAGCACGACCAATAACCGCATGGAGCTTACGGGTGTTATCGAGGGACTTTCCGCTCTCAAAGAGCCTTGCCGCGTCATTCTCACCACCGACAGCAAGTATGTTGTTGACAGCGTGACCAAGGGCTGGGTCTACGGATGGAAGAAAAAAGGCTGGATCAAGTCAGACAAAAAGCCTGCGCTTAATGTTGACCTCTGGGAAAAGCTCCTGCCGCTGCTGGAAAAGCATGATGTGACCTTCAACTGGGTCAAGGGTCATGCGGGACACCCCGAAAACGAGCGCTGCGACAGACTCGCCGTCGCACAGCGTGACATATATTCACTAAAATAATGGAGGTAATCCGAAATGGAAAAAAGATTCATTTATGCAGATAACGCAGCAACTACCGCTGTATCGGAGGAAGTTCTTCAGGCTATGCTGCCGTATTTCCGCACAGCATTCGGAAACGCTTCAAGCATATATAAACTCGGACGCGATGCTCAGCGTGACGTAGAGGCCGCAAGAGCAAAGGTCGCAAAGGCGATCGGTGCAGAGCCGAGAGAGATCTTCTTCACAAGCTGCGGCTCAGAGTCCGATAACTGGGCTATCAAGGGCATTGCGGAAAATCTCGCAAAGAGAGGAAAAAAGCACATCGTTACTTCTGTTTTCGAGCACCATGCAGTTCTCCATACCTGCCAGTATCTCGAAAAGAAGGGCTTTGAGGTAACTTACGTTCCCGTAAGCGACAAGGGTCTGATAGATCCTGAAGATGTAAGAAACGCTATCCGCGATGATACGGCTCTTGTAACTATCATGTACGCAAACAACGAGATCGGTACGATCCAGCCGATCGAGGAAATTGCCGCTATCTGCAAGGAAAAGAAGGTCATCTTCCACACCGATGCTGTTCAGGCACTCGGCCATGTTGATATAGATGTCAAGAAGCAGGGTATAGATATGCTCTCGCTTTCGGGTCACAAGATACACGCACAGAAGGGTATAGGCGCTCTTTATGTAAGAAAGGGGATCGTTCTCCCGAACCTCATTCACGGCGGCGCTCAGGAGCGCAACAAGCGTGCAGGTACGGAAAATGTTCCGGCTATCGTGGGTCTCGGAGTTGCTATCGAGACTGCAACAAAGAATATCGCTGAGAGAAATGCGGTCATTGTTCCGAGAAGAAACCGACTCATTGACGGTATCCTCAAGCTTCCGTACACACGTCTTAACGGCGACAGGGACAAGCGTCTGCCGGGCAACCTCAATATTTCCATTGAGGGCATTGAGGGCGAATCACTTCTGCTCATGCTCGACCAGTACGGGATCTGCGCATCTTCTGGTTCTGCCTGCACATCAGGCTCGCTCGATCCTTCACACGTTCTCCTTGCTATCGGTCTGAAGCACGAGGTAGCTCACGGTTCGCTCCGCCTGTCCATAGAGGAGAACGTTACCGACGAGGACGTTGACTACATTCTGGAGGTAATTCCCAAGATCGTTGAGCGTCTGCGTTCGATGTCACCTGTCTGGGAGAAGATGATGAAGGGCGAGAAGTACGAATAATAAAAACCAATGATATAATAAAAAGGAGAAGATGATAATTATGATGTACAGCGAAAAGGTTCTTGACCACTTCTCAAATCCGAGAAATGTAGGCGAGATTGAAAATGCTGACGGTGTAGGCGAAATAGGCAATGCCAAGTGCGGCGATATTATGAAGATGTATCTCAAGATAGATAACGGCATCATCACAGATGCAAAGTTCAAGACTTTCGGCTGCGGAGCTGCTATCGCAACTTCTTCAATGGCTACAGAGATGATAAAGGGCAAGTCAGTAGACGATGCGCTCAAGCTCACCAATGACGCTGTTGTAGAGGCTCTTGACGGACTTCCGGCTGTAAAGATCCACTGTTCCGTACTGGCTGAGCAGGCTGTTCGTTCGGCTCTCTCGGACTATTACACAAAGCAGGGAATTGATCCGCTCCCGATAGTTGGCGAGATCAAGGAACCCGAGGAATAAGGTTATATGATAAAAAGTCCCCTTTTCAGGGGACTTTTATTTTAGGTCGTGTTGACACTAAGCCTAACAACGCATCGACTTTTTGCCTTGTCTACGTAAAATTTATGCTCGAAAATCTGCACATTATCTTAGTGTCAACACTCCTTGGCAAAATGCTCCGCTCGAAAAAGATCCTGCCGTATCGTGAAATGCGGCAGGATCTCTTATTATGAGAATTTCGGGTTATTTCTCCGATTCGTCATCATCTTCTTTTTCCTCATCTGAGAGGATCTTTTCATAGCTGTCCTCGATTGCCTTTTCCTTGGCTTCCTTTTCGGCTTTTCTTGCACCTGCGGTGGCTGTTTTCCTGCCTCTTGCCATGAGCGAGGCTGCGAAAACTATGATAACTATAATAACTGCAACCGCGGCAACTAAAAAGGCTGTTCTTTTGAGGCTTTTGTCTATCGTGGTGTATTCGATAGTTGCGGACTTGGCGTATTTTTCACCTGCTGAGCCTGAAAAGACGCTCATTGTAAAGTCATCTGTGAGTTTCGGCTCAGAGTTTTCAACGGTGTATCCGAAAGCTCCGTCACCTATCTCAGATACGGTCTTGGGGATACTTACGCGTTTGAGAGCTGTGCAGTAGAGGAATGCATTCTCGCCGATCTTGGTCACGCCCTCGGGAATGATGACTTTTTCAACAGCCTCGCAGTAGGCAAATGCCTGCGCGGCTATTTCCCTGACAGTAGTCGGGATAGAGATCGAAGTGAGCGCCGAGTCAAAGATGAACGCTCCCTCGCCGATAGTCTGTAGTCCCTCAGAGAAGTCAATGGTCTTTATGCCCGAACAGTAGCTGAACGCACCTGTTTCGATAGATGTGAGCGAGGCGGGGAGGTAGAGGTGCTCGATCTTGGCACAGGATGAGAAAGCTCCCGACTTTATCGTCTTTACGTCCTCGGCAATGTTTATGTCTCCTGCGATAGCTGCGGAGGCGCGATAGATCTCAGTCTTGTCCTTGTTGTAGAGAATATTGTTGTCAACTGTAAAATTCGCACAGCCGTCGGCTGTTATTTCGTTTATAGAGAACCATTCGCCGAAAGCAAGTTCGCCGACATTTTCAAGAGCGTCGGGCACGTCAAAGCTGCGCAGACTTGTGCATTCGTAGAAAGCTCCGACGCCGATATCGGTGATCGTGTCGGGGAGGGTTATCTCGGTCAGCCTGTCGCACTGCATAAAGGCATAGTCGGGAATCGTTGTTATACTGCCCTGAACCGTTACGCTTGTGAGAGATGTGCAGTTTGCAAAGGCGTTTTCACCGAGCGACTGCAATGTCTTGGGGAGCGTAACGCTTGTTAGCGTTGTACAGCCGCAGAAAGCTCCGACACCTATGGTCTTTATGCTGTCGGGAATGACAAGGTCGGTAAAGGACGAACAGCCGAAAAACGCGCTGTCGCTGATCGCGGTAATTGCCTTGCCGTTTCTGGTCGAGGGTATCGTTGAGATAGAGGTCGCGTCGTAGCCCGTGATCGTGTATGTTCCGTCATCGAGCAGTTCATACTTGAACATTCCGTCCGTGAGCGTGTCCTCGATGTTGTTGCCGGAATCCTCTGCCGCTGCGGGAAAGGCGCTGAAAAATGACAGTGATATCAGCGCGGACGCTGCCACGGATATTGCTTTTGCGAATTTATTCCTCATTTGTTTCTTCCTTTCCGTTCTCTGCGCCGGCTTCCTTTTCGGCTTCCTCACGCTTTTTCGCGCGTCTTTCGGCGAGCTCCTTCTGACGTTCGGCTTCTTTCTTTTCAGCCTTTTTCTTCTTTATGCTCCTGCCCGTGATAATGCCGATAACTGCGGCTATTGCGGCGAGTAAGATCCCTGCCATGACCCAAAGGAAGGTCTTGTCAACATTTTTGCCGAAAAGTTCGACTGTTCCCGTTACGGTTTCGATACCGTAGTTCTTGGCGAACTTGTAAGCTGTTGAATCCTTGTCGCAGTAGAGCTTGAAGCCCTCCACGAGAGTTTCGGCCTGTTCGTCATTTTCGGTATCGGCATCTTCATTATAATAAAAGCCGTAGGCGTATGAGCCGATAGTTGTGAGTTTATCGCCGAAACGCAGGGATTTGAGCGAAGTGCAGTTGAAAAATGCGTCAACTCCGAGCGATGTTATGGTGTTTGTGGTCTTGACGCTCTTTAAAGCGGAACACTCCTCGAAAGCGTAAGTTCCGATAGTTTCAACGCCTGAAATATCGACCTTTTCGAGATTTACTGCGTGATAGAACGCCGACTGCGCGATTTCTTTGACGGTTGACGGGAGAGTGAACTCTTTGTCCTTTTTAGCGGAAGGGTACGCATAGAGGGTCGTCTTATCCTTATTATAGAGTACTCCGTTCTCTGTGCAGTAGTTTCCGCTGCCTTCGGTAACGATTATCTCCTCAAGCGCAGACGCATCCATGAACGGAGTATCGCCGTCGCCGTTTACGGATATCTCGGTGCATTCACCCGAAATAGTAACACTTTTGAGCGAGGTGCAGCCGTAGAATACGGATTGACCAATGGTTTTTGCTCCGCCGAAGTCAATTGTTTCGAGCGAGGTACAGGTGTCGAAAGCGTTGTTGCCGACACTCTCTGTTCCGGCGGGGAGGGTAATGCTTTGCAGATATGCGCAGTTGTAGAAGGCCATTTCACGGATAGTTGTGACAGAATCGGGAAGATTTATCACAGTAGCGGTGAGTCCGCTGAAAGCTGCGGGGTATATCGTTGAGACGGGATATCCGCCGAGTGTGTCGGGGACGTCAATGACCGTGTCCTGCGAGGTGCAGAGCGTAATTACGGCTTTGTCGCTGATAACGGCGTATTCAAACGCGCCTTCGGTGAAACGCTCCTGCGCGAGAAGTTCGGACTGCTGCTGAGCCTGTTCCGGTGTCATAAATGTAAAGTCGTTGGTATAGCCGTAATCGGAGTCGGAATCGGTGCAGTATGTATACGCTGCCGAGCCGTATTGTCCGATGACGGTAAAGCCTGCAACGGGAGTTTCCTCGCCGTTTGCCGCTGTGCAGTAGCCGAGGGCGGAATAAGCGATACTCTCAACAGATTCGGGTATCTCGATGGATTTCAGTCCCGTATCCATAAACGCGTACTGACCGATATAATTGAGATTTTCCGGCAGAGTTATTTCGGTGAGCGCCTTGCAGTTGTAGAAAGCTCCGCCGTCGATACCGTAAAGTGTATCAGGGAGTTTTACTTCCGAGAGCGCGCTGCATCCACTGAAAGCGAACGAGCAGATCGACGAGAGAGCTGTTCCGCTCATGTCTACGGAAGTGAGTCCCGTCAGCGAGCCAAGTGCAAAATAATCAATGACCGCAAGCGTTGAGGGGAACGTGATCTCCTCAAGTCCTGTATTGTAAAGTGCGGCAGAACCAAGCTCCGTAACGCCCTCGGGAATAGTGTACGAGCTTCCGCCCAGCATTTGCGGATAGCAGACGAGCAGGGTCATGTCCTTGCTGAAAAGCACGCCGTCTGAAACTGTGTAGTACTCGTTTGCCGCGTCAACAGTTATTTCCTTTAGCTTTGTACAGTACATGAACGGATTGCTCGATGATATGTATTCTATCGAAGCAGGGAGATTTATCTTCTCAAAGGGACAGTTCTCGGGGTCGGAGCCGAAAGCAGTCTTTCCAAGCTCGGCAACCTTTATGCCGTCTATCGTGTCCGGAATAGTAAGCTCTGTTCCCGTTGCTGTGCAGTCCTGTATCTGTGCAGATCCGTCAGAGTTGAGCGAATAGGAGAAGTCTCCCGAAACGATATAGCTTTCACTCGCGGTTGAGGCTGCTGCCTCCTCATCTTCTTCAAACTCCTCCACAGTCGCGGCAGAAGTATCGTCTCCGTTTTCGGCGTATACCGATATCGGAGCAGCGGCGGTCGATATGCAAATCATCAGACTTGCAAGAAATGCCGCGGTTCTTTTGTGATCTCGCATTTTTATTACCCTCTCATTGCCTTAAAAATATTCAGTAGAATTTACCGAAAAAACGAATTCAGGAAACACCGCACAGAGCTTGTGCAAAAATACGCAGGTAGGTCTCGTGCAAAGCCGCAGGGGGACTTTGTGCGGTGTTGCCTTTATGTGCCCGCGGAGACAGTTCATGCTCCGCGCTGCTGCAAATCACTCTTATTATATCACAATAAAGCGCACTTTGCAATCTTTTCACAAAGTTTTCGCTTAATATTCGCCCGAAATTCAATATTATGGATAGCAACTCATGCTGAAATGAAACGCGAGATAATGAGAGAAAACGAGAAAAGCAGAGAGAATAAGAGAGAATTAGGGGTATAAATTAAAAAAATCCCGTTTTTGACCTTGACAAGCACGAAAAATTGTTGTATAATTACTCTTGCACTGTGAACGAGGAAGCGGTTTTTCGGGAGCAAGCGCAAGAAGCTTTATCCTGTATCAGGCTTTTTCCGCTTGTTTCTGACGCTCGTTCCTCGTCATTCATATCTTTAAGGAGGAATTTATTATGTCTACTACACTGGCTAAACCCGCTGAAGTAAACCGTATATGGTATATCCTCGACGCAGAGGGCAAGCCCCTCGGACGTGTTGCAGCTAAGGCTGCTCATATACTCAGAGGCAAGCACAAGCCCACTTACACTCCCAATGTGGACTGCGGCGACCATGTTATCATCATCAACTGCTCTAAGGCTATCCTTACAGGAAGAAAGCTCGAGCAGAAGAAGTTCTACTGGCACACAGGCTGGATCGGCGGTCTCAAGTCGATCTCTTACAAGGAGCTTATGGCTAATCAGGCTGACAGAGCTATGACAATTGCTGTCAATGGTATGCTCCCCAACAACAGCCTCGGCAGAGAGCAGATCAAGAGACTCAGAACCTATAAGGACGCTGCACACAAGCACGAGGCTCAGAAGCCCGTTGCTTACGAGCTTTAATCAGGAGGTGCTTTATAATGTACGAATCAAAAGTTAAATATTACTATGGAACAGGCAGAAGAAAGCACTCCGTTGCAAGAGTAAGGATCTACCCCGGTTCCGGAAACGTTACTATCAACGGCAGAGGTATCGATGATTACTTCGGTCTTGAGACTCTCAAGCTCATCGTTCGTCAGCCCCTCACTGTTACTGATAATCTCGATAAGTTCGACATCGTTTGCACTGTTGCAGGCGGCGGTGTTACAGGTCAGGCAGGCGCTATCAGACACGGTCTCTCAAGAGCTCTCCTCGAATTCGACCCCGAGCTTCGTCCCGTCCTCAAGAAGGCTGGATTCCTCACTCGTGACCCGAGAATGAAGGAAAGAAAGAAGTACGGTCTCAAGGCTGCTCGTCGTGCTCCTCAGTTCTCAAAGAGATAATCAGATACCTCAAAACTTGCGTATTTACGCACTTTGCGAGTGGTCAAAAACTCTTTGGTCAACATTTGGTCAATTCAAAACCTCTCTGTTCGCGCAGGGAGGTTTTTTGTTTGCCTTTATGCAAGGCACAGCTCGATTTGTTCGGCAGTTCGGGCTTTTGTTTTACGCAAAACATCAGCGTAAATCTCTGCGGTGATGTTCACATCACGGTGTCCAAGATGCTCGGATACAACTTTTAGGTCAACACCGCTGTTAAGCAAAAGCGTAGCGTTACAGTGACGGAGCTGATGAAGAGTCATATCCTCAAACTCCGTTCCTTTGGTGAAGCGTTTGAGTGACTGATAGACTGAATTGCGGTCACGGTAGTTTCCTCTTGCTGATACGAACACCATTTCAGGATGAGCGAAGTCATCACCGAGGGCGAGTTTCAGCTTTTCGATATACTCTTTCTGTGCAAGAAGAACCTTTTTCAGCTCCTGCCCCATACCGATGATGCGGATACTGCTCTCGGTCTTAGGATCAGTCAGTTCATGCTTTCCGCCTATGTCGGTCAACGTGTGGTTTATCGAGATAGTGTTGTTCTCGAAGTCGATATCCTCCCAAGCAAGTCCAAGGCACTCTCCCGAACGCATACCCGTGTAAAGCAGAACCTTGATGATACGCTTGAAGTCCTCGTCCCACGGCTTACTTTCGAGGTATTCCATGAACCTTTTGAGCTTGTCTTCCTCTAAAGCCTTGTTTTTACGACTTTTCTTACGTTTCGGCAGTATCACGTTACGGCAGGGAGTGTCACGAATGAAGCCCTGCTCTGCTCCTCTGCGGAAGATGCTCTGCACTATGACATACAGCTTCTTTACCGTCGCAGGGTTTAGATCATAGGACTGCATTATCTGTGTCAGCCTGGGAGCGTTGATGTCCTTTACCTTAACATTACCGAGAACAGGCTCGATGTGGTTCTTGTACTGCCCCTTGTAGGTATAGATCGTGCTTTCTTTCAGTTCCTGCGGAGCGTAGTTTGTGAAATACCAGTCAGCAAGCTCGGAGAAACGCATATTCTCGTTCAGCTGAGAGTAACCTTTGCAGTGTCTCTCAAACTCGAAAGCATACTCCTGGGCGAGCTTTTCGGCTTTCTTTGGTGTCACTCCGTCAGGTGGAGTGTAGGTCGTTGATTTTACAAGCTGTTTGCCGTTCATATCGTAACCGACAAACACCCTGATGCGGAATGTGTTTCCACGTTTTGTTATATTCGCCAATGTAAATCCTCCTAAATTTACACTATGGCATATCTCTGTATTTAGCATTGTAGCGCACTATTCTATCTTTGTCAAGCACTTTCGGAGATATGCCGTAGCTTTTTGTCTTTTATTCTAACTCTGCATTTCTTGTTTTGTTAAACTTATACCGGGCAAAATCCTCTGCAAGTCCACAAGCGGATATGAACGCCCTTGCTTTCTGTAGATCACGGGATAGCTGATCTTCACGCTTGATGCGCTGTGCTTCGGTGTTCAGCTTCTTACGGCTAAGGTAATGAGCATCCTCCTCTTTCTTCTTGTAGTCGGCAAGCTCCGAGGAAACAGCTTCAAACTGCTGTTTCACAGCCCCAAGCTCCTGCACGGCAGTGTCACGTTCTTTTTTGAGCTTTTTGATGTTCTTCTCCATAGCAACATACTTCTTAGCGGTGTCGCTGAGCTTGTCATAGTCCTCTTTGGAAAGTGTGACCTTTTTGCCAAACACGGACTCCTTGGCTTCGATGCTTTCGATCTCACCTATGTTCACCTTTTTCTTTGCCAGTTTCTCAAACTCGGCAACTGTCTCATCACGCTCGGCGGTGAGCCTTTCGATCTCAGCATTGAGAGCATTTATCTTGTCCTGATGTTCGCCGTACTCCTCGACCTTATAACTGTAACCCCTGGACTTCTTCGGTTCGGAAATTTCAATGCCGTGAGCATTGCAGATATTCTTCAAAATATCCCACTCATTGCGTCTCCAACGGTCATTCGCTTTCGCATCATTTCCGAAGCCCATTTTCTCCATTGCTTTGTTCTTCGCATTGCGGACTTCAAGTCCACGAGTGAAGTGACCTACGGGGATATAATTGATGTGCAGGTGCGGAGTTGATTCATCAAGATGCAGCACCGCATTGAACACATAGAAGTTAGGATTTCTCGCCTGAAATCCCTCCATATATTCACGCAGACATTCAGTCGTTATCTCGGCATCAGGAGTGCCGACGCCAGTGTCTTTTCTTGTTCCGATATAAACGAGATGTTCGTAGAAGCTTTTTTGCTTGTTCGTGCCTGTAATAACACTCTTGCTCGGCAGGCGATTGAACAGGTGTTCAAAGTAGTTACCGATCTTACGATCCTTTCTTTTCTGATTAGCGTTGTATCTCTCAACCGCTTCATCGAAAAGCTGATGATAAGCATCACTCAAAGCCTGATGAACGAACACAACATTGTTCGGTGTTCTGGAGTTGTCGATATTCTTGGCAGAGAACTCTCTGTTGTTATGTGAAAGGCTGCCTTTACCCTCGCACATCGAGATAGATTTTGTACTCATGTTATAGTCTCTCTTTCATAAAATTTTTTCATCATGTAAGCCCTGACGGGCTTGAAGAATTACGCACAAGACAGAGCTTGTGCTACTAAGAACATTTACGCCCTGTCGGGCTTTGAAGAATTTCGCATAAGACGGAGCTTATGCTCCATATAGCCCTGATGGGCAAATTGGATTGCAACGATACGGAGATCGGCAACCCAAACGGTGCGAAGCACCGGATTTTACTTGCGGTGCGCCGCCAGTAACCCCAAAGCACTTTTGACAGCCGCCTACACGACTATCAAAAATGCCGGGGCTCTGCGAGGCTCTTATCGGCTGGCGGAGCAGCCGAAATTGTGGGTACGGTTATTCTGAATCGTACCCGTGAGAACTGCGGAAATCCGCATTACAATTTTGAAAAATCAGCTCTCATTTTTTCTGAAAATCTGCTATCTCAGCAACGATATTTTTCATGGAAAGCCGACCAGCTTTGTTGCAGTTTATGAACTCAAAACAAAGGTACTCTGCGTAGTCCAGATGATGCAAGGAATATACAAAACGCTCGTCACATTCTTCATTGGGAGAAGCAGGAGCAAATTCTCTCCATTCACGCATCCGCCACAGATAATCATTGAGTGTTCGCCACGCTGACTTCTCCCATTCTTCATAGGCTCGTTTTTCTCGGACTCGCTTCTGATATTCGGACACTTTTTCCGCAGTCGGAGCTTTGCCGATTTCGATATGTAGAGCGTAATCATCGTTGAGCTTTTTCACAGCATCAATAGGCTTGTCCAATCCGAACATTTTCTGCGTGAAACCGATAACGTCAACGTGCGTTCCGCAGCCGAAGCAATGAAGAGCATCGGGATAAATTTTTGCAGAGGGAGTACGCTCGTTATGAAACGGGCAAAGTGCCATACCACCACGGGATATTTCAAGACCATATCCCTCCGCTACCGTTCTCATATCAATAGCAGATTTTACTTGCTCGAATACCGTCAATTCTGGAAATAGTTAAGCAGGTCAGCCTTGTTGACAAGTATCTTTCCACGAACACCTTCGCCTGTGCGGATATACTTGATCTTGTTCTGAGCTACAAGCATACGGACAGTGTGTTCGGAAAGCCCGTCAATAAGCTCGGTGCATTCCTTGACAGTCAGCATCTTCACCTTTTCGGGTGCAGGAGCTTTGGTTGTTTCGGGGACTGCGACCTCATTCGGCTCTCTGTCGTAAGCGACAGCGGTCATGAGTTCAAGTATCTGGTCGAGAAGCTGTTCTTTTCTTTCGTTTGTCATAATTAAAATCCTCATCTTTCTATCTAAGAGTTTTGTGTTTTATGAACTTTGAACATTTTGAGCATTTTGCAGTTTCAAAGTGTGCAAAATGCGGAAAGTTCAGATTTCATCATCTGTAAATGTTCGGGTTGATGATAACGTCTGTTATCGTTTTGTTGTTTGCACCCTTGCTTGTGTTGCGGACAATATACCTGTATTCCTCCAGCATATCCATTGTCTCAGCAAAGTCGGCGGCGTTCTTAAATAGTGTGCATCTGCACAGCTTGTACAGGTCATTCTGCCTGATATTTGTGATGTGCTTGGAGCGTATCTTGTTCAGCACACGTTCTGCCTTGATCGTGCCGAGGTCAACGTCACCGAGACTGTAAGCATATATCGCCTGTTCCCGGAAATACTCACCGATCTCAATGGCGTTGCAAAATGTGTCTAGCATCACACGGTTCTCCACAGGCTGGGCACCATTCAGCGCACAATTGATACAATGAATGATACTGCACAGGCGGAGCAGTTCGCCGTGATACTTGCCGCCTCAGTCCTTGCAGAAAGCCATATCTGTGACAAGGTGCGGTTCGATGAAGTTGTTGTAGTAGTCAACGAACTCGCCGTATGCCTTTGCATCGAAATGCAGATACAGCTCTTTCTCGTCATGGTAGGTGAACTTCGCACCGAGGAGCTTGTACACAAGGTTCTTGTAGCTCTCAGCGACCTGTTCGGGAACAGCCTGCGTGTCATACTTGCGAGAACCGATATTGCTCACTGGGAAACAATACATGAACCTCGCTATCAGACCACTGCCACGGAACACAGGATTGTTTATCATGCCATCAAAGACATAGGGCTGACAGGCAAGACAGATGCTCATGTAGGGCTTTTTGAGGACTATGCTCGCTCTGGTTGCTCTGTCGCTGATATAGGTCTCGCCGTTCCACGATTTCAGCAGGAGGTCGAGATTCGGAACGTTGTTGGAATAGCGTCCGCTGAAATTACCGAGCATTCCGGCTTCATCGGATATCATAAGGAGTGTGCCGTTTTCTTCAAGCAAATTCACAAGAGATTCGGGTGTAACATCGTCAACCGCTATTCTGCGGAAATTGCTCGGTGGCATATTGCTCAGCTCTGTTCGGAGCTCGGCTATCTCCTCGGCGGTAACGTCTTTCTTCTTTTCAAGTGCTTCGAGCTTGCTCTCAAGCAGCTTTCGTTCTGCCTGCACCGTGTAGATGTCCTGCTTGTTGTTCTCGTTCCAGTCATGAGCGAACTGGATATACGGTCGCTTTATAAGAGAGATAACAGGAGACTTCTTGAAGCTCGGCTCTGCTATCGTCAGGGTGTCGAGTACCAGCGGCTCAGTATGGTCACGCTTTGCCGCCATACGGTAAACTCCTGAAAAGCAGTAGCTCACCGCCGAGAGTATTGAAGTGCCTGCCATAGCAACGTCCGTTGATGTGGTAGTCGCTATTGCGTCTGCCATATCACCTATAATAGGTGGGAGGGCGTTCACAGGGAACGGCAGGAGGTTTGTCCCGTCGGGACGGAGGGGTGTGGGCTGCGCCCACGTTGTTTCGTTGTTCAACTATCATCTTCCTTTCATGTTAACTAAGAAGCGCTTCTATATAGAGGCAGAAAAAGCTGCTTTTTCAACCTAAATAGGCTGAATATCGAAAAAAGTTTACATTTTTCTGCTGTCAGCCGATCTTTGCCTGCTGACATGACCATTGTAACATTTCTTTCGGAGGTCTTGTGCGTGTATTGCGTATTTACGCAAAAGAGTACGCATAATATTTTTAAATACGCTGTATGTTACGCTATAATACGCATTCAAATTGACATATTGCGTGTGATGTGTTATAATATCAGAAGATACCGAAAGCGAGGAGAGCGTATGGGAATTACGACAATTTACCGTATAAACGAAACAGACCGCACGATAAATATCGCACAGTCTGTTAATGATACTGATGAAAGCTTACACGGTGCAGTCCTGAATACGAGAATGTACACTTTCGATGAGCTGATGAATCAGCATAAAGTGTTCTGCGAACATACCGAGCCTTATGACGCTTTCAAGGACAGGCTCAACAGCGCCTTGCGTATTGACAAGAGCATTGAAGTCAGCACCGATGATATGATCGCAAGGTTTGTTGCCGAGTATGGGGAGAATATCTTTTTCAGAGGATATGTCGGCTCTGTTATTGAGTTCTATGACAAGGAGAGGCACGTCCTACTGAAACCGAATGACGTTGTTATCGCCAAGCTCAACAGAAGAAAGATACAGGACGAGGTTTCCCGAAAGCTAATGGAGTTCATGGATACGCAGTTCGCCCTGATGTGCAGTGATGCGTATTTCAGCTATAAGTCTACTATGGAGCATTTTATGATACAGTCCGGAAGAACGATAGTTGCTGCCGATGATTATACATTCAATGTGTTCCGTGAAAGCGACAATTGCCTGCTTACCATCCTTGCAGAGATCGGACAGCTCGTTCATTATAATAAGTGGACTGTCTGCGAGTGCGGATTCTGCCATAAGCTGTTCCTCGGAACGGAAGGGGCGGTCTGCTGTCACTCGGCTGAGTGTATAGAAGCTCAGAAACAGCAGAAAGAAGCTATATACAAGGAGAACACCAAGGCATATTCAGCCGTGAAGCGTGATTATGATGCCTATGTCCGCAGATATAAGAAGGTGCTTGTTGAAGCTGGCATCGAGAAGTACCACCCTGCCGAATTCGACGATTTTATGCAGGCGAAACAGGAGCGTATGGAAGATATGGACAAGCTCAAAAAACGCCTGATACGCAACGGTCTGCCGACCAAGGAGCTTGAAGACCTCTCAGCTAAGTATAAGGCGGAGATCAAGGCTGTGGTCGAGGAGCTTGTGGAGAAGTTTGGGAGGAAGGT
>UQEM01000021.1 GCA_900540005.1 uncultured Ruminococcus sp. | reverse complement strand
CATTTTCTTCGTCCTCATCATGAATTTTCAACATGGCGTCAGCAAGCGGCTGATATGTGAGTGATTTCTGCTGCTCCGTGCACTTCGGAGGAGGAATCGGAAATGTCCGCGAACACATTATGTATGAACGCGCACTTAATTGCTACGCACTTAAAAATCAAGACCTGCTCAGAGCGGAATGCAGAGGCCCTATCAAGCGCGGCGACCTCGATTCCGTCCTGAACGAATACAGCCAAAGTCAGAAATACAATCCCTATACCGATCTTATCCTTGCGGTAAAAGCGTGCATCAGCGTATGCGAGAAAGCATATGCTATGAAAGAAGCTCCCGACAACGTTCAGACAAACAGTGCATTTACTGCATAATATCCGCAAAAATACTCTCTCGGAGGAAAGCTCTATGAACACCATAACAAACTTTGATTTCAGTATATTAAATTGGATACACGAACACATCACCTGTTCCTTCCTTGATTTCATCATGCCGAAAATTACACTTCTCGGCAATGGCGGAGCGATCTGGATAGCCTCAGCGGTCATCATGCTATTTTTCCGCAAGTCGCGAAAAACAGGCATAATGCTTGGAAGCGGTTTATGTTCGGGCGTACTTATCGGAAATATCCTGCTGAAAAATCTGGTCGCGCGAGACCGTCCATGCTGGATAAACAAATCTATCCAGCTCCTGATATCCGTCCCGCAGGACTACTCGTTTCCCTCGGGGCACACAATGTCCTCTTTTATTGCAGCGACAATAATCATGCACTTCAACAAAAAGCTCGGCGCGGCTGCTTTTGTCCTTGCCGCTATGATCACTTTCTCAAGACTGTACCTTTATGTGCATTTCCCGACAGACGTTATGGCAGGAGCTTTGATAGGAATCGCTATCGGCTGCATTATCTGCAAAATATCCGATACGCTTTCAGCACGCCGATCATCCGCCAAGACTAACCAAAAACTGTCCGCATGAGAAATCGTGCAGACAGTTTTGGGTTCAACTCATTAAAGATTATCAAACTATGCCACAACTATAGATTGTATTTATCTCTGAAGCAGGACTTGTTTTCAATCGTGCGCTGCTGTATAATGTAAGTAGAAAAGGAGGTTGAAAACATGGCTGATAATTTTAACACAGAACTGAAGCAGATCCGCAAGTCTCGCGGTCTCACTCAGGAACAGCTTGCAAATATGGTAGGAGTTTCCGCACAGGCTGTCTCAAAGTGGGAAATCTCAACTCTCCCCGACGCTGCGCTTCTGCCCCAGATAGCCGATGCTCTGGGAGTAAAAATTGATGAGCTTTTCGGACGAAAAGAGGAAAAACTGTCACTGTATCAGTCTGCGCTTAATGCCGTCAGAGACGTTATAGATTACAGCGAAGGGTCAGAAACTCCATACAAAGAAAGTTTCAACATAATGCGTGATGTATGCCGCGCATTCTCAATGGGCTGCTGCGGTTCAGGGGAATATCATCCAATTGAAAACACACTGTGGGAATGCCCGACTGATATTTTCAGTCAAGGAACCTTTGAAAGCGGCTTCTATCAAAGCCGTCTACCTGAAAATCTGCACTATTTTCTGCTTATGCCGGAACCGAGAGAGGGTTACGACAAGGTTCTGGCTTATGACGAGAAAATGGTGGAACTGTTTGCTTTTCTTGGTTCGCCCAACGCTCTGCGCACAATGTATTTTTTACAGGGCAGAAAATCCACAATGTTCTTCAACGAAAAAACTCTTGTGAACGAATTGGCAATTTCTCCTGAATGCGCTGATAAAATCATCTCACAGCTTTTAAAATTCCGTTTTATCTGGCAGGCTGATCTGAACAATGGAAATGAAAACAAGGAGAAAATTTATCAGTATATCGTCTCCTGCAACCTTGTTCCGTTCATTACCTTCACGCGAACTTTGCTAAATCTGCCAAGAGGCTTTAGTTACTGCACAGGTTATCGTGATTTACCGTATTTCAAGAATGACACTTACAAGAAAAAGGATCACCTTTAAGGTGATCCTTTTGTTATGTACGGTCTGTTCAAAAACTGTCTGTAGAAAATAAAGCCTACGAAAGTGGTAACAACTTCCGTAACAGGGAAAGTAAGCCAGAAATAATTCAGACCAAAGCGCGAGAAAATAAATCCGAGCGGTACGAACAGCACCACGGTTCGCAGAACGGTAAGAGCCGAACTTTTGAGAGCCGAACCGATCGCCTGAAAGAAAACCGGAAAGATCAGCGAGGTCACAAGCGGAATAAAGCTTACTCCGATAGTCCTCAGCCCAACTGTTCCTATGCTGACCACAAGTTCATCAGACGTGAAAACCCTCAGCATAGGGGCAGGAATAAACTCAAAGCACAGAGTTCCGATAAACATAAGAGCCATACCGAAAAGTATCGCGGTTTTCATGGTCTGGCGACAGCGCGGAACTCTCCGTGCTGCATAGTTAAAGCTTACTATCGGCACTATGCAAGTCTGCATAGCTCCGAGCGGAATGAAGAAAATTGTCTGCCATTTATAGTAGATTCCCAACGCTGTTACAGCCTGATCAGAAAACCCAGAGAGTATCATGTTGAGTCCGAAAATGTAGAAAGTGTAGGCTGACTGCATAAGGATATTCGGTACTCCGAGCCTGAAAATCGTGAAGATCCTGCTGCGGTAGAGTTTTCTTGCAGGAGGTCGGCGCATTCCCCTTTTCATGACAACAAGCGCCGCCATTATCTGTCCTGCAACAGTTGCTATAGCCGAACCCGCAATTCCAAGGCGCGGAAATCCAAGCAGACCGAAGATAAGCAGCGGATCGAAAATAATATTGACCGCCGCACCGACTATCTGCGCGATCATGGGTGTTTTCATGTCGCCGTTTGCCTGTAGGATCTTCGTCCAGATACTCTCAAAGAAAACTCCCATGCTGAACACGCAAACTATACGACCGTAGGTTATCACGTCCGCGATTATCTCCGGTGAATCGGTGGACATTTTCGCATATGCAGGCATTATAAGCCACGTTATGACCGCAAATAGCAGCCACATCACGGCTGCAAGAGGAGTTCCGACACCTGCAAATTCTTCTGCCTCGTCTTTTTTCCCGATTCCGAGTCTCGCAGCCATTGCGGTGTTTATTCCGACGCCTGTTCCGACCGCGAGCGCTATCATCAAAAGCTGCAATGGATATATTATCGAAAGAGCGGTAAGTCCTGCGCCCGAAAATCTTCCCACAAAGAGACTGTCCACAATATTATAGAGCGCCTGTATCAGTTGCGCAAGCATTACAGGCGGTGCTATTTTTAGCAGTATACGCGAGATTTTTTCCTCGCCGAAAAACTGCGATTCATTAAAATTCTGCTTCATTTCTGTTTCCTCGATTCTTTCATCACCTATACATTATAGTACCGCAGCGGTAAAATGTCAAGAAAAAGGATATTTAGAACTTGTTCTCATTTTCAAACCTGCTCGCATAGTATGCAAACTGAACGCAAGCCGTTTATTTTTCCGCACTAAGCAGATGTTTATAGCTTCTGTCGATACCGATAGACCCGAGCGGAGCAGTTATCAGTATTGCAAGAACTGCCACCGACAGCACGATTTTTCCGCATGGCAGACCAAGTGACAGCGGCACCGAGCCAATAGCCGCCTGCACCGTTGCTTTTGGAATATAGGCTATGACACAGAACAATCTTTCTTTCGCGTTGAGCTTTGTGCCGAGCATACAGATAAACACTCCCACCGCTCTGAAAGCAAGCGCAGCGAATATCATTAGTACCGCAGATATGCCTGCTGTGAGGGTGTATCTTACATCAACAGCAGCTCCGACAAGAACAAAAAGTACAACCTCTGCCGCGATCCACAGCTTGCCGAATTTCTCCGAAAGCCGCGCAGTTACCCGCTTTTCAGACTTCAGCTTTATCACGCAAGCCATTGCGACCACGGCAAGAAGTCCCGATATGGCAACATATGGCTTGGCAAGCGTTTCAATGCTCATAAGAAGAAAAGCTGTGCCAAGCATGATGATGACCTTTGTACTACTGCGAATTTTTCGGTTGTGTTTGTATGAGCTTTCAAACAGAAAATACACAGCCATTCCGACCAATGCTCCCATGATAACGCCAAGAACAATTGAGATCGGAATATTAAGGAAGTCCGCAGCATGGACTGTTCCGCCCTGAGCCATTGTAACAAAAGTCGAAAACAGTATGATAACGAAGATATCATCGCATGAAGCTCCGGCGAGTATCATCTGTGGTATGCTCTTATCCGTACCGTACTTCTCCTCAATCAGCCTGACCATTCTCGGGACAACAACAGCAGGAGATACTGCGCTGAGCACTGCCCCCATAACCGCCGCCTCAATGCGGTTCACTCCGAGCAGGAGAGGAGCAAATACCACATAGCCGACTATTTCGCAGCAGGCAGGCACAAATGACATCATTACAGCAGGTCTGCCGACTTTTTTCAGGTCTGACAGATCAAGGGACAGTCCCGCCTTTATAAGTATAATGATAAGCGCAATCTGCCGCAGTTCGGAAGATATTCCTAGTATGGAATCATCAAGCAGTCCGAGCACATAGGGGCTGACGACTATTCCTACCCCAAGCATACCGATAATTCGCGGCAAGCCTATCCTTTCAAAGACGGCAGCTGCAAAAAGTCCGGCAAGAAAAATAATTGCAAGCGACAATAACATAATAATTTCCTCCTTATGACATCTCCGCATAAAATTAAAAAAGCTGATAACTACTGCGTAAAAACACAGAAGTCATCAGCTTTATAAGGCGGTTCTGAAAGCAATTAAAGGCATTTCACGGGAGAACATCATTCCCGATATTTATTTGCTTGGAGTATTATATCACACCTTCTCGGAAAAGTCAATATCTCTGTCAGAAAAATTTTCCTTTCAAAACTCATAAATTTATAAGCAAACGTCTGAGCATGGACATATCCAGCGCATTAATTGTACTGTCCTGTGAAATATCGCCGTTTTTATAAGCAGTAAGCTCCCCCTGCCTGAGAAGATATTTCTGCATCATAACAGCGTCTGCAATCGAAACGATACCGTCATTGTTTACGTCGCCAAGCAGCTTTTCTTCGCTGCCCAATCTGTACGACTTGACCGCAAGTGCGCCGGAAGTAGAAATATACACCGCATAGACTGTACCGTTTGAATAAGCGAAATCCGTTGAATTTGCCAGTTCAAGCGAAATACTGTTGCCGAGTTTTGCCCAATTTCCGCTGTCATAGGTATAAACAGCCAACTCAAACGGGTTCTGAGTGTTCACGCCTGTAAGAAGTTTATCCCCTGCTGTAAATGGTACGGCATCAAAACAGTTTCCATTGGTTTTCGGGAAAGCCGAGAAAGTCAGTTTTCCGTCTGAGTAACTGTACAGTCCCTCTGCGTCGCCGGTTGCGGCAATGATAACACCGTTGCCGTCGGCTACCGTCCTTACAGTCGAGCATGAACTTTCAGAGATCGTCACATTATCCCAAGCTGTACCGTTCCATACGGCAAGCTTTGGCTTACTGCCGTCATCAAGATCGCGATAAGCGGCGTATATTCCGTTTTTGTCCGCTGATATTGAAATGTTGCAGCCGTTTGAGCATATACTGCCAAGCTCCGTGATTTCATTTGTTTTGGTATCCAATATCGCCACACGGACTTCATAAGGATAATTGCCAACAGTATATGCCAAATATAGCTTACCGCCATATTCGGTCATATCGGTATACTGCGCCAGACTGCTGCCTGAAGCGATTTTTGACCAGCTTTTGGTCGAAGTATCGTATTTTATGAGGTTATACCTGAAATCAGCATCGTTATAAAGAACATACGGAACTCCACCCGAAGTCACAAGACGGGCATTGTAGAACTCTCCGCCCAAGGTAGAAGATATATTGCTCACGAGGTTCAGAGTTCCATTCTCGACTTTGTGGAGCTTCAGATCATTTGAAAATGAACCGCTTAAAATGTACGGATCTCCGTTTTCGCCCAATGCAATATCCGCCGACAGCACGCTGCTTACGGACGAAGTATCGGCTGCATTATGCCATAAGGTAAAATCATCGAGAGAGGCGAATTCAGCGTGGAATGTAAGCTCGTCACCGTTTATCGTTATATCACTCAGTTTTATTCCGCTGTTTGTGCCGTCGGAATAAACCAGTGCGCCGTCAGTAATGCCGTCTGAAAGATCAAGTGAGCCTACTTCCGTCTTTTTGCCCTCTCCACCGTAATTTGACGAAAAAATATCACCGGCGCCGTCTCTCACACCTGTTTCGTCAGGACGAAAAACATAAACCTGATCTTTTTCCGTTGAACGGTTTCCTATGTATTCGGGATTTATTCGGTAAACTACCAGACCGCTGCCGTATATTTTTTCATCAAGCTCGTCCGAATACTTCGCGCTCTGCTGTCTGTATTCAACTGCAAAAAATTCGGTATCGGAGAGATCCGTCTTTAATATGTAAACTCTGTTTCCGCTGTCAGACGATGCAGGAGCAAGCGCATAGTCGCCGCTCTTGGTTATATTTGAAACAGTCAGCCAGCCCGAAATCGCAGCTCTCATGTAAGCAAGAGGATATTGCAGGTAAATCGAGTCATTTGCCATTATATCCCATTGTCCCACAGGGTTTCCCTCAGAACCTGCCTCGCGGTACAGATCGGGATAGCCTATGGAATGCATAAACTCATGGCAGAGTGCTCCGACATTTCCGAATATTTTGTTCTCAAAAAGAGAGTTGGTATTCTGAACATTTACAGCTCCTGCGTGTATTCCGTTTATCGGTATCTCGCTCTGTTTGAATGCGCAGGGCCAGAAAACTCCGTTACTGCCCTCTTTACTCGCATCAAATACGATGACGGTATTGTCAAGATAACCGTCATTGTTGCCGTCAAGAGGAATATCAGAGGGTATCTCGATATTTGTGAGAACTTCCGCAGCAGCCTGCTGAGAGTTCTGATAGCTTGATTCGGGCATCTGCATTACATACGGTATGATAGTTCCGTCTTTCAACTGCGGATAGTGAGACTCCACATTCATCTGACCATATGATATCTTATCGATATATCCCGCAAGCGAGATCACAGTGCTCCTGTCCTCGCACATATCCTGTATTTCCTGAACCCTGTCCTCCATGAAATTATAGCTGTCAGTGTCCTTAAACTGAGCAAAAACAACTATATTGTGAACCGTTTCCGTTGGCTTGGTTTCAGCCGATACGATTGGGATATGAATACTTGCAAGAGTACAGGCAATACCTGTAATTAATGCAGTCAGTTTAAATTTCAGCATATAAGCCACTCCTTACCGCTCCGATAGTTTTACGGAGCTTTTTTGTGCTGCATCAAAGCGCGCATCTATGGTCATATTATACCATACTTTCTCGTGCCCGTCAACTAAAAAGCGCACATTTTACAATTAGCACATATTTAGAAAGCCGAAAACCGCGAATCTCCTACCCTAAATACTTTTCCAAACACACAAGCTTAACATCTGGAATACCGTTGAATACACAATCTGTGATACCCACTTCCTCATATCCCAGCTTTTTATACATCTTACGCGCGCTTTTATTTATCATATTTGTATCCATGCGCAGCTCGGCACAGCCTTGCTGTCTTGCATAATTTTCATAAAATGCCACAAAAACCTTGCCATAGCCTCTGCTTCTTTCAAGCGGATCAACCACAAGAGTGTGGAGAACCATAACTTCATTATCTTTCGCATCATGTTTCCACACTACATTTTTATATTCCTCGACCTGAACACTCCCAATCACAAAAATTTATTTTGAATTGCCAAACGCCGTATTTTGTGGTATAATATGAAAATAACCATACGAGAGGAAGAGAAAAATGGAAAAATTCAGCAAATGGGTGGCAATGTACGGAAACGCCATGTCAATTTCAGACCACAGAGTCGAAACTTACAGCAAAGATATTACTTTGCGTTATCCGATATACGCTCCGTTTAACGGAAATAAGCTCAGATTTACGTTTGACAATTTTTGCGGCACTGAAGCAATTACAATAACAAAAGCATACGCGGCGATCTCAGATAAAAACGGAAAAATAAAAAAAGAAACTGCTGTCATGATAACATTCGGAGGCAGTGAGAGTGTAACTATTGAAAAGGGTACGAAAACAGTCAGCGATGAAATTAGTCTTGAAGTAAAGCGCGGCGACATCATAAGCATAAGTTTTTACCTCGGAGATTTCACACTCATGCGCTCGTCAGTTGTTGCCATTGGAAGTCACTCGGGAGGATTTTACTCTGTCGGCGACTGCGTTTGCGATGAGGAATTTGACATGAACAAGTCGCGTAAAACTTCTGTTTACTACTTTTTAAGTGACATTGATATTCTGACCGAGGAGAAAAATCACGCTCTAATATGCTACGGCGATTCTATCACCGCTCAGAACTGGCCGGACGACTTGACCGACCGTCTTGACGAGATCGGCGTGACTAACCTGTCCGTAATAAGAAAAGCCGCAAGCGGTACAAGAATGCTCAGGCAGTATGATAACATCACTTACGAATCCTACGGTCTGAAAGGCAAAAACCGCGTTCCGAGAGAATGGGACGTTACGGGTGCGGACATGATAATAATACAGCAGGGGATCAACGACATAATCCACCCTGTCGGCACGGAAGTAAACAAATTCCGACCAATGAGCGACCTGCCTACCGTAAAAGAAATGACGGATATGCTTGAATGGTACATCAGTAACGCACGGAAGAAAAATTTCAGGGTATTCCTTGGCACTCTCCTGCCGATAAAGGGCTGGAGAACTTATGCTGATTTTCGCGAGGAAATGAAAAATCAATACAATGACTGGATAAGGACGTCTCCGCTTTCAGACGGCTGTATCGACTTCGATAAGGCTGTCCGCAGCGATGACGATAAAACTGCTTTCAGAGACGGGTATGACAGCGGCGACCACCTCCATCCCAGTGCTTCGGGCTATCAAAAAATGGCGGAGTGTATCCCCGAGGAAATACTCGCCAATTCACAGGAGAATATATGAACAATTTTGCTTTAGAGAAAAAGGACGAACACAAGGCGGTTCTTATAAGCGTAGATACGGGAGAGTTTGACGCAGAGCTGTCAATAGCCGAGCTTATGGAACTCGCCGAAACAGCAGGCGTAAAAACCGAGTTCTATGTGATACAGAAACGTCCCACATATGACAGCGCGACCTGTATAGGTGCGGGCAGGCTCAAAGATGTTGCTGAACAGGCTGAGATATCGGGAGTTGACCTCGCCATTTTCGACTGTGAGCTTACTGCGAACCAGACGAAAAACATCGAAAACATACTCGATATGCAGGTTATTGACAGAACCACGCTCATTCTCGATATTTTTGCTCAGCGTGCCATGACCAAAGAGGGCTGCATTCAGGTTGAACTTGCTCAGAACAAATACCGACTTGCTCACCTTGCAGGCCGTGGAATCGAGCTTTCAAGACTTGGCGGAGGAATCGGTACAAGAGGTCCGGGTGAATCAAAGCTTGAGACCGACAGGCGACATATAAGAAAACGTATTGAAATGCTGGAGAATCAGCTCAAAAAGCTTGAAAAGCGCCGAAAACTCCACCGTGAGCGCCGCCGAAAAGACAACATACTGACCGGTGCGATAGTGGGGTACACGAATGTCGGCAAGTCCACGCTGCTCAATGCTCTGACAGACGCAGGAGTTCTGGCGGAAAACAAGCTTTTTGCGACGCTTGACATTACTTCGCGTATGCTCGAACTGCCTGACGGAAGAAGTATCATGCTCGTTGACACCGTGGGTCTAATAAGACGACTGCCGCACCAGCTTGTTGAAGCTTTCAAAAGCACTCTTGAAGAAGCTGCAAGCGCGGACATTATCATAAATATAGTTGACATATCCGCCGAGGACGGTCTGGAGCAGGCAGAAGTCACCGACAGCCTTCTCAATGAGCTTGGCTGCGAGGGTATTCCCAAAATAACAGTCTACAACAAGTCGGACGCAGTAAAAGATCTTGAGTACATTCCGCTTGATGACAAGTCCGTTCTTATCTCAGCAAAGAACAAGACCGGCTTTGACGGACTCCTTGACTGTATTTCGCGAAATCTTCCCGAAACAGCCGTGCGCGGAAAGTTCCTTATCCCCTACGATAAAACTTCGCTCATCTGCTCTGTCCGAACCGAGGGAAAAGTTTTCGCGGAGGAATACACCGAAAACGGCACTCTCATAGAGGCGCTTGTTGACCGCAAACTGCTCCACCTTGTAAAAGAGTTTGAAGTTTCATAAAAGCGCATAGCCTGACTGCTTAACTCACAGTTTTCACATTCTTAACATAAGATATTCAGTTCCCTCATAATAACCGCACACATTAATTAAAGCCAATTTTAAGGAAACTTTGGTATAATACAAGCTGTGATAACAATTATTCACGCAATATGGAGGCGGCTATGAGAGGTATTAAAAGAAGCTGTGCGTTTTTACTGGCGCTGTGCATTATATTCACAGGCTGCGGCAAAAAAGCCGAGTCAAAGTCCGAAACATCTGAAACAAGCGAAACAACAACTGTTTCTGAAATCGAGACCACAACAAGTGAAACATCGGCAAAAACAGAAGGATCTGCAAGCTATGCGGACAAACTTTTCACGACTGACAAAGTTCACACTATCAATATCGAGCTTTCCGATGAGGACTGGGCTGACCTTAAAGAGAATCCCAAGAGCAAGACGAAATATGAAGCCAACATAACCATTGACGGTGAAACTCTTGAAAATGTTTCGTTTGCAACCAAGGGCAATACAAGTCTTTCATCGGTAGCAGATGACGAGGATTCCGACAGATACAGCTTTAAGGTAAACTTCGGAAAGTTCACGGACGGTCAGACATATTACGGACTTGACAAACTCTACCTGAATAACATATATGCGGACGCTACCTATATGAAAGACTATCTCAGCTACAGGATCTTCTCTGAGGCAGGCATTGAAAGTCCACTGGTAAGCTATGTCAGTCTTACCGTAAACGGTGAAAATGCAGGTCTGTATATTGCAATAGAGGAGATCGGCGAATCCTACCTTGCGCGTACTGCCAACGGCGAGGGTGAGCTTTACAAGCCTGAGACCGAACAGCTTGATAATATTAACGGCGGAGACATGAAGCTTCCCGATAATATGCAGCAGCCTCCCGAAGGATTTGACGGAAGTGAAGCTCCAGAATCTCCGAGCGGTCAGCAGGGATATAATTCGGACAGCACTTCATCAGAGGACGATCGCCGCGGAATGACTCCACCGAATGGCGGCGATATGCCCGAAAAGCCGGACGGTGAGCAATTTGACGGCGATATGCCACAAATGCCTGACGGTCAGCAGTTTGACGGCGAAATGCCTCAAATGCCGGACGGAGCCGAACCTCCACAGGGCGGCGGATTCGGCAGCGCTGACAACGGAGCATCGCTTAAATACACCGATGATGACAAGGAAAGCTATTCCGATATCTTCGACAATGCAATAACAGATCCCGATGATTCCGCCGAGGAGCGCGTAATTGCGGCGCTGAAAAAGCTTTCGGAGGGAGATACAGAGGGTGCGCTCGATACTGACAGCGTTATAAGATATTTTGCGGCACACAATTTTGTGATGAATTATGACAGTTATACGGGAAATATGCTCCATAATTACTACCTTTACGAAAACAGCGGCAAGCTCTCAATGCTTCCGTGGGACTATAATCTCGCTTTCGGTGCTTTTATGAATCAAGGCGGAAAATCCGATGATTCAAGCGCTTTTGATTCAACAACAATTGTAAATTACGGAATTGATACTCCCCTTTTCGGTGCTGAAAATTCAGACAGACCGATGTGGAGCTGGATCGCTGAGAATGACGAATACCTTGAAGAGTATCACGAAGTATTCGGCGAACTTCTTGAAAATTACTTTGAATCAGGTGAATTTGAAACCGAAATCGAACAGCTCTATAACATGATCCTTCCGTATGTTGAACAGGACGCTACGGCATTCTATTCCGCTGACGAATTCAAAACGGCATACAGTACCCTTAAATCTTTCTGCCTTGAAAGAGCCGAAAGCATAAGGCTCCAACTTGACGGAAAGCTTTCGGCGGATAGTTCCGAGCAGAATGACGGTGATAAGGTTGACGCTTCTGATATAAACATAGACGACATGGGAACTCAGAATTTCCGCGATATGAAACAGTCTGAATTTCTGACATCAGACTCAGCCGATGAGAACCAATAATTACCTGCCTGCTCAAAAGCATTGTGCTTGTGGGCAGGCTTTCTTATTACATAAAAAAGGACTCGCATAATGTGCGAGTCCTTTTTATTCAAGCTTAACTTTGTGCTGATTCCTCCAGTCACGAGGCGAAAGTCCGTAAACATTCTTGAACGCTCGGGAAAAGTGCAATTGATTCTCATACCCCACTGCGCTGCCGATATCCGCGATACTCATGGCGGTTATTTTCAAAAGTTCTGCCGCCTTTGCCATTCTGTATGTCAGTATGAACTCCTGCGGAGTCTTGCCTACCGCCTCTTTAAATATTTTTCCGAAATAGCTGCGGTTAAGCCCGCATTTTTCGGCAACGTGCTCTACACCTATATCATTCTGAAAGTTATGCTCAATATATTGTATAGCCTCATGGACGTAGAAATCCCTGAGTTTGCTTCCGGTCGTGATCTTTATCTCAGCAACTGAACGCACAAGATAATCCACAAACAGGTAGAGGTGTCCTATAATGTGGAACGGTGATGCTCCTGCATTATTGACGATATACTGCATTTCAGCGAACATCTCCTCGCGCAGATCCTTGAATCTTGCGTGATAAACGGGACTGTTCTCGCTGAGCGATGACATCTCAAGCAGGCTCTTAACACGGAGTCCATCGAACTCTATCCATATATATTCCCAAGGATTGGCTGCATCAGCTATATAGGTATTTATCTGATTCGGGAAAATCATGAATCCCTGACTGCTCTTAATGTGATAAGTCTGAGTTGCGCCTTTTGAATCATCGGCAAGAAGAGTGCCTGTTCCAGAAATAACATAGTGAAAGAGAAAATGATTTCGCTTGGCAGGGCCGTATGAATGTGCGCTGTCGCACTGCTCTCTGCCGCATTGTATAAGTCCAAGATCTACAAAATTCTCGTTTGGAAAAATTGAAAACATTATGTCGCTCATTTTCGCGCCTCCCCTCATTTTTTCTATTATAACACGAAATATACCAAAATGCAATGTGTATTTATCTTTATCCGCTAAAAACTGCATTTTGGTATATTGTTCATGGAAATGTGCTATTTACTAATAGCATAATGGGTGTTATAATGTATACAATATAAAAAACGGAGTTAATTGCAGAGATTGACAAAAAATGTAAATCAATCAAAAATGAAATTATCCATATGGGAGGTATTCACTATGAAAAGCAGAAAACTTGTCGCTTTCACGACTTCTATCGCTGCGCTTGCATCTGCCTTTTCCATGACAGGCTGTTCAATGCAATCAAAAAGCGGAAAGACAGTAATTACCATGATTCAGTATAAGCCGGAGTCTGTAAAGGCTTTTGAGGCCATGGAGGAGCGCTTTAACGCTACTCATGACGATATAGAGCTTAAAATCGAGTCTCCTAACGAGGCGATGACTATTTTGAAAACCCGTCTCATCAAAGAGGATTACCCTGATATCATCGGTATCGGCGGTGATATCAACTACTCGAATTTCCTTGACGCGGAACTGTTCATGGACATATCCGACTTTGAGGGAGTTGACGATATCAAATCAGCTTATATGCAGATAGAGGAGGATCTCGAATTCATACCGCAGGACGGTGTGTACGCTCTCCCCTATGTTGCAAACGCAGCAGGAATCCTTTATAATAAGGAAATGTTCAGCGAAAACGGCTGGGAAATTCCTACAACATGGACGGAATTCACAGAGCTGTGCGATACCATAAGCGAGACTACCGACATTGATCCACTTTATTTCGGATTTAAGGACACATGGACTACACTTGCACCGTGGAACGCCCTTGCAGTCGGACTTGCAGACTCGGACATCTGCTCACAGGTAAATGCAGGAAAAACAACATTTTCTGAGGGTTACAAGGAAGTCGCAGAAAAGATGAAGTCATTGCTCCAGTACGCCGAGCCTAACCCGTACGCTTACAGCTACAACGATGCCTGCACTGCTTTTGCAAGAGGCGAATCTGCAATGTACGTTATCGGAAGCTACGCTGTTCCTCAGATACTCTCGGTAAATCCGGACATGGAAATTGATTCTTTCCCGTTTCCGGCCAATGAAAATGAGGCAGACAACGTGCTCAATTCAGGTGTTGACCTACAGTTCTCGGTAATGAAAAAGTGCGAGAACAAGGAAGCCGCATATGAAGTTCTCCGTTTTCTCTACGAGGACGAGACTGTCCAGATCTATCTTGACGACCAGAGTGCGATCCCTTGTAAGAAGGGCGATTTCACGCTCCCCTCAGTACTCGACGGTATGAAATCGTACATCGAGGCTGACAGAATGTCAGACTTCCACGATCACCACTACCCCAGTGAGATGAGCGTTGACGCTATGGTTCAGACTTATCTTATGGACACAAGCAGCAATGCCACAGAGACTTTCCTTTCAAAATTTGACAGCGAATGGAAACGCTACAACCGTGACCTTATAGAAAAGGTTAAAAAATATGAGGAGGGACAGAAATGAAAAAGCCAATGTCAAACCGCACCAAAACTTACATTCTGATGATTCTTCCTGCGCTTATCCTGTTTATCGCATTTAACACTATCCCACTTATCACAGGCGCGTTCTACAGCCTCACCAATTACCGCGGTTACGGCTCGTATGACTTTGTAGGTCTGAGAAACTTCAAGGATCTCTTTCAGGATTCACGAATCGGAAAATCTTACCTTTTCACCTTTAAATACGCTATCTGCGGAACTATACTTGTAAATGTTCTTTCGCTGATACTCGCCCTTGGCCTCAACAGCAAGATCAAATTCAAGAACACTCTGCGAGGTCTTTACTTCCTCCCGAATATTCTCGGCGGACTCGTAGTCGGCTACATTTTCAGCTTTATTTTTACCTACATTATCCCTACTGCGGCAAAGGCACTCGGGATTGACTTCCTCAGCAGCAGTATCCTCGCAAGCGAAAAATGGGCGTGGGTCGGAGTCCTTATCGTAGGTGTATGGCAGAGTGTCGCTATGAATACTATCATCTACATCTCGGGATTACAAACCATTCCCTCTGATATCTACGAAGCAAGCTCGATCGACGGTGCTGGCAAGTGGTACACATTCCGCAAGCTTACTCTCCCCCTCCTGCTCCCCTTTGTTTCGACCAATCTCATTCTCAGCACAAAGAATATGCTCATGGTATTCGATCAGATCATGGCTCTCACCAAGGGCGGCCCTGCGCAGAGCACAGAATCAATCTCCTACCTCATCTACAGAAACGGTATGGACGGCGGACAATTCGGCTTCCAGAGTGCTAATGCAGTCATATTCTTCGTTGTTATCGTTACTATCTCGGTGATCCAGCTTATTATAACTAACAGAAAGGAGCAGCAGTTATGAGTACCAATTCAGCAGTTATGCCGGCGGACAAGATCGGCAAAGGAAAAAAAGAAAAGTCAAACATTCTCGTTACGGTTCTGTTGCTTCTCGGCTGCGTGATGATACTGTTTCCGCTTTACATGACTATCGTTATCGCGCTGAAATCCCCTTCCGAAATGACCAACGACGTTGCCGGAGCGCTCAGTCTCCCGAAGTCGTTCAGTTTCAGCAATTTCCGTGAGGCAATGAAGGTCACAAACTTCTGGAGTTCACTCACAAACAGCATTATAATCACAGGCGCGTCTATCCTTATCTCGCTTGTTATCCACTCTATGGCAGGCTATGCTCTCGGCAGAGCAATGAACAGATTCAAAAAGTTCAAGGTAATTTACTACTACATTGTCAGCGGTATGTTCGTACCGTTTGCAATACTCATGATGCCGCTTGTTAAGGAAACTGCTACTATCGGTATTGACAATATGTTCGGCGTAATTGTTCTTTATGTTGTATTCTATATGCCCATGAACGTTATGCTCTACAGCGGCTATCTCAAGAATGTTCCACTTGCTATGGAAGAAGCTGCGGACATTGACGGAGCTTCCGCATGGAGAACCTACTGGACGATAATCTTCCCTATGATGAAGCCTATGCACGCTACAGTTGCTATCCTCACTGCTCTGGGAACATGGAATGACGTTATGACTCCCCTTGTT
Organism: uncultured Ruminococcus sp.; assembly: GCA_900540005.1. Lineage (GTDB taxonomy): Bacteria > Bacillota > Clostridia > Oscillospirales > Ruminococcaceae > Ruminococcus > Ruminococcus hominiciens. The sequence goes on along the minus strand of UQEM01000021.1, from coordinate 7,822 downwards.
ATCATGTCCGGTTCGGAAAAGACTACTCTCCCACTCGCTCAGCTCAATTTCCAGACTCAGTTCGGAACGAACTACAACCTTGCTTTCGCATCTTACCTGCTTGCTCTTATCCCGATCTTGATCTTCTACATTCTCTGTCAGAAGCACATTATCGGCGGCGTTGCAAACGGTGCGGTCAAGGGATAATTAAGAATTTTTCACACACATACCTCTCTTATGCAGCAGTATGGGCATTTCGCCCGTACTGCTGTAAGCACAATAATTGGAAAAGGTGATTTTATGGCTATATACATCAATGAAGAAAGCAGAGTTTTCAGACTTGTTACCGAGAATTCCGAGTATCAGCTCCACGCAGACGAGCTGGGAGTTCTCCGTCATCTTTGGTATGGCAAAAAGGTCGATACCGATATGTCCTACCTGCTCGATTATCCCGATGTGGGATTCTCGGGTAATCCCTATGATGCAGGCGACAAGCGCACTTACTCGCTCAATACTCAGCCTCTTGAATATCCGTGCGAAGGCGTGGGAGACTTCCGCGTTTCGGCTGTATCGGTCGTTCACTCCGACGGCAGCAATGCACTCGACCTGCGCTACAAGGGTCATAAGCTGAGCAAGGGAAAATACAGCATAAGCGGTCTCCCTGCAGTTTATGCCGATGACAGCGACGCAGAAACTCTTGAGATATTTCTCCGTGACACCTCGACAGAAACAGAAGTAACACTCCGCTACGGAGTTATTTCCAAGTACGATATTATTACAAGAAGCGCAGTTGTAAAGAACTGCGGAGATTCTCCCATAAAAATCGAAAAGGCGGCAAGTCTCTGTCTTGATATTCCACACGGTGAATGGGAGTGGGTACATTTTCACGGCAGACACGCCATGGAACGCCTTATGGAAAGAGTTCCCCTATTTCACGGAGTACAGGAAATTTCAAGCAGCCGCGGAACTTCAAGTCATCAGCAGAACCCGTCAGTTATTCTCTGTTCACCTGACTGTACCGAACAAAACGGCGAATGCATAGGCGCATTCTTCATGTACAGCGGCGGATTCAAGATTCAGACTGAATTTGAACAGATGGATCAGGTGCGTCTTGTAATGGGCCTCGATCCTGAAACATTTGAATGGACTCTCGAAAACAATGAGACATTTGAAACTCCTGAAGCTGTCATGACATTCAGCGCAAACGGTTTTGCAAAAATGAGCCACAATTTCCACAAAATTATCCGCGAAAACGTATGCCGCGGAAAATATCAGCTTGCTGAACGCCCTGTGCTCATCAACAACTGGGAAGCCACCTACTTTGACTTCAACGAGAAAAAAATACTGAAAATTGCTAAAAGCGCGGCAAAACTCGGAGTTGATATGCTCGTGCTTGACGATGGCTGGTTCGGAAAACGCAACTCTGACACTTCGGGACTCGGTGACTGGTTCGTGAATGAGAATAAGCTCAAAGGCGGTCTCTCTATGCTTGCGGACAAGATAAATGACCTCGGTATGAAACTGGGTATCTGGTTCGAGCCTGAAATGGTTTCGGAGGACAGCCACCTATACCGTGCTCACCCTGATTGGGCAATTGCAATTCCCGACAGAAAACCGATGCGCGGACGTTTTCAGCTTGTCCTTGATATGTCGCGCCGTGAGGTTCAGGACTATCTTTTCAGTGCGATAAGCAATATTCTTGACAATGCAAATATTTCTTATATAAAGTGGGACATGAACCGCAGCATAAGTGACCTTTACTCCCATGCGCTCCCCGCAGAAAGGCAGGGCGAACTTTCACACCGCTATGTCCTCGGGCTATACTCTCTCCTTGAACGTCTCATTCAGAAATACCCCAATGTTCTCTTTGAGGGCTGCAGCGGCGGCGGCGGAAGATTCGATGCGGGTATGCTCTACTACTGCCCTCAGATATGGTGCAGTGATGACACAGACGCTTTCGAGCGCACCAAGATACAGTACGGAACATCTTTCATTTACCCGATATCAGCAGTAGGTTCGCACGTTTCGGTCGTTCCCAATCACCAGACAGGCAGGATAACTCCGCTCGAAACAAGAGCTGTAACTGCAATGGCAGGAAGTTTCGGATACGAACTTGATCTCGGACTTCTTACAGATGAGGAAAAGACTGCTGTAGCCGATCAGATACGCCGTTTCAAGAATTTTGGCACACTTATCCATAACGGTTCATACTATCGGCTTACAAATCCCATGAATGGCAATCGTGCATTCTGGAGTTATGTTTCAGATGACCGAAGCGAAGCTCTTGTGCACGGAATGATCTACCATGCGCCTGCAAACATGAAACGCAGCGCTCTAAGACTGAGCGGACTTGATGAAAACTCGCTCTACTCCATAAGCGACACTAAAGAAACTTACAGCGGAGCGGCTCTCATGAACGGCGGAATTCTCCTGCCTATGCCTTGGGGCGACTATACTCCTGTTGAGATACACCTTAAAAAAGTAAAGTAATATTCCTTCCTTTTGAACCTGTTCAGTACAGGCTCTTATAAAAGATCCGCTAAGTTCATATACTTAGCGGATCTTTTCTGTCAGAATTTCAGTTGATTGGTTTCGCCAAGTTCCTTCGCAGGCTTTCCTGCCGACGGAACACTCTTGGCGCGATATTTTGAAAGCTCGGTAAGCTGCTCGCCCTCCACTATCTCGGCAGAGGCAAGAAGTGCGTTCTTTCTCAGAGTTACTACCTGCACGCCCTGAGAGTCGCGCGTAGCTTTCGGGAGTATCATTCCCGTATTGAATACAAGCGCGTGACCGCTTGTTGTTCTCAACAGAACGTCCTTGTCCTCTGCTGTGAAAATCGCTGCAACAAGCGGAGATTTGGACGAATATGCATTCGCAAGCTTTTTGCGGTTGGTTTTGGTCTCGTAGGATTTCAGCGGAACTTTTGCAGCCTTTCCGTTTTCAAAAAAGAAAATGACATATCCGCTGTAATCGGTCGTGGGAACAAGAGTTTTCAGATTTTCATTCTCGTCAAAAGCAAGCTTTGCGGGAATATAATCGCCCATTACGCTTGCCTTGGTGTCGTCAAAAGCGCTCGCCTTTGACTTGTATACCTGCGCACGGTCGGTAAAGAAAATGAGGTCTGTCTTGTTGGTAGACTCAAAGTTCTGGCTGATGAAGTCGCCCTCCTTGAGTTTGTGCTCACTGCTCATTCTCAGCGACTGCGGAGTTATTTTCTTGAAGTAACCGCTCGCTGAAACAAAGAGATTGACAGGATAGTCAGGAGTATCATCGATCGACTCGTCCTCCTCAATATCAGACTTGAAGTAAAACATCGTTTTTCTCGGCTGAGCGTAATTCTTGATCACATCGCGCAGTTCGGCAATGATTATCTTGCGTATCTTCTTCTTATCATTGAGGATATCCTCCATTTCCGCGATATCCGCCTTGAGCTTGTCAACCTCCTCAATGCGTCGGAGAATGTACTGCTTGTTTATGTTTCTAAGCTTTATCTCGGCAACGTATTCTGCCTGTATTTCGTCTATTCCAAAACCTATCATGAGATTTGGAACAACATCCTCCTCATTTTCGGTTTCGCGGATTATCTTTATCGCCTTGTCAATGTCAAGAAGTATCTTTGAAAGAGCCTCCAAAAGGTGGAGCTTCTCCTTCTTCTTTTGCAAGTCATGGTATGTTCTGCGCTGTACGCACTCCTCACGGAATGCTGTCCATTCGGTGAGGATCTCGCGAACTCCCATTACTTTCGGAGTTCCTGCAATGAGAATATTGAAATTACACGGATAGCTGTCCTGCAACGGCGTCAGTCTGTAGAGTTTCTGCATCAGCTTATCGGGATCAACTCCGCGCTTTAAGTCGATAGCAATTTTCAATCCGTCAATATCTGTTTCGTCACGGATATACGAGACTTCGCGTATCTTGCCCTGCTTTACGAGATCGACTATCTTGTCGATTATCGCCTCTATAGTGGTCGTGTATGGGATCTGCGTTATTTCAAGACAATTTGCAGACTTGTCATAGTTATACTTAGAGCGTATCTTTATACTTCCCCTGCCGGTCTCGTAGATCTTTTTCAGTTCATCCTCATCATACAGCATTAGCCCTCCGCCCGGAAAATCGGGGCCTTTGAGAGTGCTTGTAATATCATGCCCAGGATTTTTCATCAGCGCGATAGTGGTTTCGCAGACTTCTTCAAGATTGAACGGACAGACATTGCTCGCCATTGATACTGCAATACCCGTGTTTGAGTTTACGAGAACGGTCGGAAATGTTACCGGCAACAAAGAGGGTTCGAGCATTGTGTTGTCGTAGTTGGGCACAAGGTCGATCGTTTCCTTGTCTATATCACGAAACAGCTCATTGCATATCTTTTCAAGCTTGACCTCGGTGTATCGCGGAGCCGCATAGTGCATCTTGCTTGAATACTGCTTTCCGAAATTTCCCTTGCTGTCGATATATGGGTGCAGAAGTGCTTCATTGCCGCGCGTGAGACGCACAAGAGTATCATATATAGCCTGATCTCCGTGCGGATTAAGTTTCATTGTTTCGCCGACTACATTTGCCGACTTTGAACGCTCCTTATCGGGACTGAGAAGTCCCCTCTTGTACATCATATAGAGCAGTTTTCGGTGAGAGGGCTTGAAACCGTCTATCTCCGGCAGCGCTCGTGATATGATAACACTCATCGCATAAGGCATATAGTTGTTTTTCAGCACATCTGCTATCTGCTCGTTTACAATGCTTCCCGAACCCTCAATGTAGGCCTCGTGCTTGTAAACGGGATTTTTCTTTGGAGTTTCTCTTTTTCTTGCCATTTATCTGATTCTCCTTTATTTCAGGAATCTGTTATTCTTCCGTATTCAACTCCGGCTTGTATACGCCGAGAACATCATTCGTCTTACTGTCGAGTATATACAGGCGGCTGCATTTCGGGCATTTCCATGCTTTGCATTCCGACATGATACACATATCTATCGAAGACAATGTATCGTCCTGAAGCATCAGATCCATTTGTCTGTCCGAATATACCCAATATTCAAGCTCATTCGGCATCTGACTGCTCCACATATTCTCGCCGCATTTGCATTTTATATTAAGCATTGCCGCCCCCTTATGAAATATCGGCAAGCTCAAGATAATCCGCGCCGTATTCCGATATATAATCCTTTCTGCCCTGAAGATCATCGCCGAGAAGCATTTCAAAAATTTCAGCAGACTGCGCGATATCTTCAACCGTTACCTTTATAAGACGGCGCGTTTCAGGATTCATTGTTGTAAGGCTCATCATGTCAGGCTCATTCTCGCCGAGACCTTTCGAGCGCTGGATAGTGTGCTTTTTATCGCCTATCATGCCGAGTATACGCTGTTTTTCCTGCTCGGTGTATGCAAAATATGTCTTTTCCTTTGTGTTTATCTCAAACAGCGGAGACTCCGCAATATAAACATATCCCTGCTCTATGAGCGTAGGTGTGAGACGATAGAGCATAGTGAGGATAAGTGTGCGTATCTGGAAACCGTCTACGTCCGCATCGGTACAGATAACGATCTTGCTCCAGCGGAAATTCTCGATATTGAATGTTGAGAGTTCTTTGTTCGCTTTGGTAGTAACTTCGACTCCGCAGCCGAGAACCTTCATGAGGTCTGTGATAATATCATTTTTGAAAATTTTGCTGTACTCCGCTTTCAGGCAGTTGAGTATCTTACCTCTTACAGGTATAATCGCCTGAAATTCCGCATTGCGCGCAAGCTTTACTGAGCCGAGAGCTGAGTCGCCCTCCACGATATATATCTCGCGCTGTGAAACGTCCTTGCTTCGGCAGTCTACAAACTTCTCCACCATATTCGAGAGATCAATAGTACCCGAGAGCTTTTTCTTCATGTTCAGACGAGTCTTTTCAGCATTTTCGCGGCTTCGCTTATTAAGAAGAACCTGTTCGGAAATTCTCTTAGCCTCGTCGGGATTTTCAATGAAGTAAATTTCAAGCTGATGTTTTAAAAATTCCGTCATCGCCTCGTAAATAAACTTATTGGTTATCGCCTTTTTGGTCTGATTCTCATAGGAAGTCTGTGTAGAAAATGACGATGAAACAAGCACAAGGCACTCCTCAACATCGTTGAAGGTAATTTTTGCCTCGTTCTTCTGATAACCGTTCACCGACTTTATATATGAATCGAGCTGCGACACAAAAGCCTGCTTGACAGCTCTTTCGGGCGAGCCACCGTGTTCGAGAAAGCTTGAATTGTGATAGTATTCTATCTGCTTTACCTTGTTCGAGAAAGTCAGCGCAACGTCAAGCTTTACCTTGTACTCAGGCTTGTCCTCACGGTCGCGTCCCCTCTTTTCGGAACTCCAGTGCTGAATGGTCGTAAGTGCGTTATCTCCCACTATCTCGGTAACGTAGTCCGTTATGCCGTTTTCGTAGATAAATTCCTGCTCATTGAATCCTCCCGCCTCGTTTTCAGAACGAAAAACAAAGAGAAGATTAGGATTTACCACTGCCTGCCTTTTCAGAATATCACAGAAATACTCATCCGAGACCTCTATGTCTGTAAAAACGTCAAGGTCTGGTCTCCAACGAGTCTTTGTACCGGTCTGTTTCTTTTTGCATGGTTCTTTTTTAAGACCGCCAATGTTTTCGCCCTTTTCAAAATGAAGTCCGTACTTAAATCCGTCACGAATAATTTCAACGTCCATGTACTCTGATGAGAACTGGGTCGCACAGAGTCCAAGGCCGTTGAGTCCGAGCGAATACTCGTATGATTCGGCAGTATCATCGTATTTTCCGCCTGCATAGAGCTCGCAGTAAACAAGCTCCCAGTTATACCTCTGCTCGTTGTTGTTGAAGTCTACAGGACAGCCTCGTCCGAAATCCTCGACCTCTATATCATTGTTTCTGTAGTGCGTGATGATTATCTTATCGCCGAAGCCTTCCCTCGCCTCGTCTATCGAATTTGAAATAACCTCGAAAATTGAATGCTCACAGCCGTCAAGTCCGTCCGAACCAAATATAACAGCAGGTCGCTTTCTTACCTTGTCGGCGCCTTTAAGCATGGTAATGCTTTCATTTCCGTAATCCTTTTTCTTTGCCATCTGTTATCTGCCTTTCCGTTTATTTCAATACATACCATATTATGATAACATACTTTTTAAAATTTTGCAAGTGTGTCGTTGTCTATGTTTCACACTTTAATTTTCTATATACTGCAAACTACAAAAAATCCGCACAGTGAATCAGACTAATAATAGTCCTTGGAGATTGACTTCATAATTCTTGTCTTGAAGATTTTCTGTCATTTCACTGCTGTTTGGATAGTAAGTACCTTCTCCATTTCGCCCACACGCAGTAAAACCCAAAAGGCAAACAAATATTAGGGCAGACATTATCAGCTTCTTCATACAATTATACTTCTACACCAATCCTTATTTGTAAAGCAGTCACGCCTTACAGTATATACCTAATTATACCTTACATTAGAAAACAACCCTTTGACAGTAACTGCCAACCAGACCAGCGGGCAAAAAAATGAGCCGAGATCAACCTCGGCTCAAATCCCGTATTCGGTTCATCACAATGAATTGCAGTGAGTTACTGTGCGGTGAAATACTGTCAGTTACTATGAAATACTGTGGATGAGAAGCTGTCACTTAACCTCAGCCATGTTTTCAACGATCTGATGATATGTTCTGTGGCAGGTTTCAGGCAGAGTAGCACTCCACGGCATGATGCTGTCAAGCTGTTCTTCTGAAGGTGTTTTGCCCCATGAAGGGAGAACCAGCATCAGATAGGAGAGATAACCAAACACATTCAGTCCGTTTCGCTTGGCTGTTTCGATCACGCTCATGAAG
>UQEM01000020.1 GCA_900540005.1 uncultured Ruminococcus sp. | reverse complement strand
TGGGCTCGGAGATGTGTATAAGAGACAGGCATACGGGTGATCCTTCTGTTTACGGAGCTATTCGCGAGCAAATGGACAGGCTCGACTCGCTTGGCATTGCTTATGATGTATGTCCGGGAGTAAGTTCGTTCTGCGGAGCAGCCGCGGCTCTGAAAGCTGAATATACTTTGCCCGATGTTTCGCAGACAGTTATACTGACACGAATGTCAGGACGCACTCCCGTACCCGAGAGGGAAAGCATAGAGAGCCTTGCCTCACATAACGCTACAATGGTGATATTTCTCAGTACAGGTATGCTTGATGAGCTTTCGGAAAGGCTGATAAAAGGCGGATATACTGCCGATACTCCTGCGGCGATAGTTTATAAGGCAACATGGAAAGACGAGAAGGTGTTCCGCTGTACTGTCGGAACTCTCGCTCAGACAGCAAAAGATAACAATATAACGAAAACTGCACTCATCACCGTCGGATATTTCCTTGGTGATATACGTTCGCTGTCAAAGCTTTATTCTGCCGACTTTGAAACAGAATTCAGAAAGGCGAGCAATTAATGAAAACTGCAATTATTTCAATAACCGAAAACGGCAGAAAACTTTCACGCAGAATATCAGATAGTGCTTTTTTTCTGAATACAGAGCGCTATTGTTTTTGCAGCCATACAGATGAAATGTCGCGCAGTTTTGAGGATCTTAAAGACCTTGTTTCGGGTATTTTCAACAAGTACGAAGCGATTGTATTTGTATGTGCCTGCGGTATTGCAGTACGTTCTGTTGCACCCTGTATTCGTTCCAAGATAAGCGACCCTGCCGTCATTGTTATAGATGATTGCGGAAAATTTGTTATACCTGTTCTTTCGGGACACATAGGACGCGCAAATGCCGTTGCGGAAAATCTTGCAGAACTGATAGGTGCACAGGCAGTGATAACAACAGCCACCGATACAGGTTTACATTTTTCTCCCGACAGCTTTGCTGTAGCCAATGATCTGATGATCACTGATATGAATGCGGCAAAAGCAATAGCTTCCGCTGTGCTTGATTCAGAAAAAGTCGGAATTGTCAGCGATTATGAATACATAAATTTGCCCAAAGATCTCTTGGAAAGTACAGACTGCCGAACGGGGATATACATTGGAAACAGGGATTTAAAGCCGTTTTCGGTTACTTTAAATCTTACCGCTAAGAATGTAGTTCTTGGCATTGGCTGCAAACGCGGAACTGAGTGTGATAAGATTGAAAATGCCGTTCTCGCGGCTTTGGAAACGGCAGGTATCGACTTTGAAAGAATATGTGCTATTGCTACGATTAATCTGAAAGCTGATGAAAAGGGTCTGCTCGGATTCTGCGAAAAGCATGACCTGAGAATATCAGCATATACAGCTCAGGAACTTATGGACGTTGAGGGAGACTTCAGCTCGTCGGATTTTGTAAAAAGTGTCACAGGAGTTGACAATGTCTGCGAGAGAAGTGCTGTTAAATGCAGCGGCGGTCGGCTTATACTCCGAAAAACAGCGGCTGACGGTGTTACGGTTGCGGCTGCTGAAAAGCCGCTGATACTTGATTTTGAAAGGAAGGTATTGTAATGCTTTATGTTGTCGGAATAGGGCCGGGGAACAGTGAGGGCATGACTATTGCCGCGCAGGAAGCTGTTATTCGCAGTGAACTTATAGTCGGCTACACAAAGTATGTTGAGCTTGTAAAGGAAATTTTTCCTGACAAAGAATATGCTTCAACAGGAATGAAGCATGAACGTGAGCGGGTTGGATTTGCACTTAAAGAAGCTGCAAATAAAACGGTCTCGCTTGTGTGCAGCGGAGATTCACAGCTTTACGGCATGGCTGGACTTGCGTATGAAATGAGTATGAATTACCCGCATACCGATATTGAAGTTATTGCAGGTGTAACAGCGGCATTCAGCGGAGGGGCTGTTCTTGGCTCTCCGCTGACACACGATTTTGCCGTAATAAGCCTGTCTGATCTGCTGACACCTATGGAAAAGATACAAAAGCGACTTGAGTGTGCGGCTGACTGTGACATGGTCATAGTATTGTATAATCCGTCCTCAAAGACTCGCGCCGATTATCTGAAAAAAGCCTGCGATATCATATTGAGGCATCGGCCGGGGAAAACAATTTGTGGATATGTAAGGAATATCGGGAGAGAAGGTCAGGAAAGCCGAATCCTCACTCTTTCGCAGCTTCGTGAGACAGCAGTTGATATGTTTACCACCGTTTATATCGGTAATTCTGAGACTATGGCCATTGGTGGAAAAATGGTCACTCCAAGGGGCTACAGAAATGTTTAGACTGCTGATTTTCGGCGGCACGACCGAGGGACGGCTGCTCGCCGAATATTGTGTGAAAAAGAAGATAAATACGGATATTTCGGTCGCTACGGAGTATGGAGCTTCACTTCTTCCTAAAAATGCGAACATTCTTTGCGGCAGGCTTGATGAAGAACAAATATCTGCTCTCATGCTAAAAAACAGGTATGATATGGTTATTGATTCGACACACCCATACGCTGTTGAGGCAACAAGAAATATAAGGTCAGCCTGCAATAAAATTGGCGCGCGATATGTAAGGCTGATTCGGAAAAGTGTCGTTTCCAGCGGCTTGATAGTCAAGGATATGGACGAACTTGTTAGTATTCTCAACGAAAGCGATAATACAGTGCTCAGCACTCTTGGGAGCAAATCCATTCCGGAACTCACAAAAGTACATAACTACCGTGAACGGCTGTGGCTGAGAGTTTTGCCGTCAGAAAAGATTCTTGAACAATGCCGCGAATTTGCTTATGATACAGCAAAGGTCATACAGGAGAAAGGGCCGTTTACAGTTGAGCAGAACATAGAACACCTTAAACAAAGCGGCGTTTCTATGCTGATCACAAAGGAAAGCGGCGAAGCGGGCGGATATTCCGAAAAAGTCGAAGCTGCACGAATTTTCGGAGTTGAGATAGTAACTCTTGCCCGACCGGTTGAACAGGGTCAAAGCTTTGAAGAAGTGATCGGTATAATCGAAAAGGAGATTCAAGCATGAAAATATACATTGTCGGAACAGGTATGGACGGCGAAAAAACTTTGAATAGAGAAGCTGAAAATGCAATAAGTGAGGCAAAACTCCTGATAGGTGCAAAGCGGATACTGCAACCGTTTAAAGCATATGAAAAGGAGTTGTTTGTAAGCTATGATCCGCGTGAAATAGCTGAAAAGCTGAACTCCTGCACATATGAGACCGCTGCTGTTCTAATGTCGGGAGACTGCGGCTTTTTCAGTGGTGCAAAGAAACTTTTCCCTCTCCTTGAAGCGCATGACGTGTATATCGTTGCCGGAATTTCCTCAGCCGCATATTTTTGCAGTAAGCTTGGCATTTCGTATGAAAAAATGAAGTTTATCTCCCTCCACGGACGCTGCTCCAATATTGCAGCAAATGTAAAAATGAGCGAGCGCTGTTTTTTTCTGCTTGGTGGAAAAATAACTGCTGCGGAAGTATGCAGGCGGCTGTGCGATCATGGAATGGGCGGTGTAACTGTTCATATCGGGACTGATCTTGGCTATGAAAGCGAAAGCATATTGACTGCAAAAGCGTCTGAATTTACTGATATTCAAGTCAGCGGATTAGTCGTGCTGATAACGGAAAATGCCGGTTATCTGCGATATGTTCCTTCAGCAATAAGCGATGACAGTTTTCAGCGCGGAGATATACCAATGACTAAATCGGAAGTACGCTGTATTGTTGTTTCAAAGCTGAATATAGCCAATGATTCAGTTGTGTGGGACATAGGCTGCGGTACAGGTTCGGTGTCCGTAGAAGCAGCTTTTCGCTGTATTGACGGAAAGGTTCTTTCTTTTGATAAAAAATCCGAATCAGTCAGGCTTACCATGCAGAATGCACGGCTTTTCGGATTGGACAATATTGAAGTCATAGAGGGAAATTGTCCTGAAATACTGGCAGATTCGCAGATCCCTGACAAAGTTTTTATAGGCGGCAGTTCGGGAAATATGGAAGGAATTTTTGATATTGTCCACAGTAAAAATCCTGCGGTGGAAATAGTGGTAACAGCAGTATCGCTCGAAACTCTCCATAAAGCGGCAGATTGCTTTGAGAAGTTCGGAACTGCACCGCAAATAGTGCAGATCGCTGTTACACCAACCAAAAAAATCGGCACACACACCATGTTGCAAGCGCAGAATCCTGTTTTCGTAATTAGCGGGAGGCTGTCATGAATCGGATTATTATAGGCGGAACTAAGAGCGGCTGCGGAAAAACCACAGTGACCTGTGCCATTCTCTCTGCATTGAAACGACGCAGCATAGAAGTATCTGCGTTCAAATGCGGGCCGGACTACATAGATCCGATGTTTCACAGAAAAGTCATAGGCGTTCCGTCTCATAATCTTGACAGCTTTTTCTGTGACAGAGATACTATTCTGTACCTGCTTGACGAATACGGGAGCGGCAGTGAAATTTCAGTAATTGAGGGCGTAATGGGTTTCTATGATGGAGAAAAGGGGAGCGCATACTCGGTATCCGAGCTTACCGAAATTTCGGCGGTAATTGTCATCGACTGCAAAGGCATGAGCGATTCAATTGGCGCTGTAATGAGCGGTTTCCTTAACTATCGCCCGAACAGGATAGCCGGCTTTATATTTGACAGACTTCCTGTGAAACTGATACCGCTTGCAAAGAGATTTTGTGATGAATTGGGCACGAAATATTACGGCTGTTTGCCTAAAAGTGATATTACCATTGAGAGCCGTCATCTCGGACTTGTAACTGCAAATGAGATAAGTGACATACGATCAAAGCTTGATAAACTTGGTGAACTCGCTGAGCAATACATAGAAATCAACAAGCTTCTTGAAACAGAGTATGCGGAACTTCCACACTATAACGCGCCAAAATTACCATACTTTTCAGATGCTCCGACGATCGCTGTAGCAAATGATAATGCGTTCTGCTTCATATACAGCGAAAATATTGAGCTTTTAAAGAAAATGGGGTGCAGGATAGAATATTTCTCACCGCTTAAAGACAGTAATATTCCGAAAGCTGACGGACTTTTGCTGTACGGAGGATATCCTGAGTTATATGCGCAGGAATTATCAGCCAACACGAAAATGCTTGCAAGTGTAAAAAAATGCATATCGAACGGCATTCCGACACTTGCTGAATGCGGAGGTTTTATGTATCTTCATGATACTCTGACCGATAAGGACGGTGCAGCTTATACGATGGCAGGTGTAATAAAAGGTGGAGCTTTCCCTACCTCACGGCTTCAGAGATTTGGCTATATTACGATGAATACTGATCATGACAATATGCTGTGCAAAGCAGGGGAGAGTATTGCGGCACATGAGTTCCATTACTGGGACAGCACAAACTGCGGAAATGCTTTCAATGCCGAAAAGACTGACGGCAGAGCGTGGAAATGCTGTCATATCAGCGATAACCTATACGCAGGATTTCCGCATATTTATTTCTATTCCAACGTTAAGATCGCAGAGCGCTTTATTCGGAAATGTATAGAATACGGAGAGAAAAATGGAAAGAGTAAAAGGAATAGTTCCAACTGACAGATCAGCGTATGAAGCTGCCAAAAGAAAATGGGACAGCATTGCAAAACCGCTTGGGAGCTTTGGGCTGCTTGAAGAAATGATACAAAAGATAGCCGCTGTGCAGGGAACTCCTGACGTGGATATTTCTGTTAGGACAGCGGTAGTTATGTGCGGAGATCACGGCGTAGTGTGCGAGGGCGTCACTCAATGCGGACAGGAAGTAACCCGTGAATGTGCAAAAGCTATCGCAGAGGGGCGTTCAAACATTAACGCTGTCGCAGGCATTTATAATGTCGGAGTTACAGCGGTAGATGTCGGCATTGCAACTGATGTAGATTGTGAAAGTCTGATAGGTCGGAAAATTGTCTACGGCACGAAAAATATTGCGGTTGGAGAGGCAATGACGGCAGAACAGACAAAGCGTGCGATCGTAACGGGAATGGACACAGTAAAGCAGCTAAAAGACAGCGGAACAAAGCTGATAGTTACCGGAGAAATGGGCATAGGCAGCACCACTCCAACGGCTGCGATAACATCTGTTCTTACAGGACTTTCACCCGAAAAGGTAACAGGCAGAGGTGCAGGGCTTTCATCCGAAGCGTTGGAAAGGAAGATCAACGCTGTAAAACGGGCGATAGAAGTGAATCGACCCAGCGCTGACAAGCCGCTTGAACTCATGCAAAAGGTAGGCGGAGCAGAAATTGCCGCAATGACGGGGCTGTTTCTCGGTGGAGCATATTATCATGTTCCCGTAATTGTTGACGGCGCTATTTCAGCAGCAGCGGCGGCAGTTGCCTGTGCTATGAATCCGATATGCAGTGAATATATGCTTGCAAGTCATTGTTCTGGCGAACCTGCCGGTGAAGGTCTGCTCAGTTTTTGCGGACTGACCGCTCCGATAAATGCAGGACTGAGGCTTGGAGAAGGAACCGGAGGAGTTTTGCTTATCCCTCTGCTTGACGGAGCATTGGCGCTCTATGATAATTCGCACAGATTTGATGATACATCAATAGAAAGGTATGTTGAACTGAAATGACAACGCTTGTAACAGGCGGTTCAAAATGCGGGAAATCGCACTTTGCCGAGAAAATACTTGACTGCTGCAACGAAAAAAAGATATACATAGCAACGATGCAGCCTTTCGGAAAAGATGCTTTTGAAGCAATTGAGCGTCACAGGGTAATGCGCGAGGGCAAGAATTTTATAACAATCGAGAAATACACTGATATTCACGAATTATCACTTGATACCGACTGCGCAGTACTGCTTGAATGTATGGGAAACCTATGTGCAAATGAAATCTTTTGCGGCGATGTAGTAAAGTGCCCGACCGAAAAAATCGTAGAAGGTATAGGGAAACTTGCGAACAGCGTAAATGAACTCGTTATAGTCACAAATCAGGTGGGAAGTGACGGAATAGATTATGATGAAGGTACGGCTGAATACATCCGTACACTTGGCGATATAAACCGTTATATAGCCGAATTTGCGGATAATGTCGTTGAGTGTGTCTACGGTATACCGATACTGCTGAAAGGAGAACTGCCATGTTCAGATCGCTTTGCTCGGCGTTCCTGATGTATTCACGGATACCTATGCCGAAAATAGAATGGAAAGAGGAGACCCGACGCTATGCACTTGGTTTCTTTCCTCTTGTCGGAGCGGTGATCGGCGGACTGCTCATACTCTGGCGGATAGTATGCAGTAAGCTTTGTATAGGACAATTCCTTTTTGCTTCTGTCGCAGCATTTCTGCCGATAGTTGTAACAGGCGGAATACATCTTGATGGCTTTTGCGACGTGAACGATGCGCGTGCTTCGTATGGAGATAAGCGGAAAAAGCTTGAGATAATGTCAGATCCTCATATTGGCTCGTTTGCTGTAATTAAGCTATGCATATACCTTATTATGCAAACAGCCCTTTATTCGCAGGTCTATTCGCTCAGAACGACAGCAGTTGTGGCTCTCAGTTTTGTTTTATCACGTTCACTCAGCGGACTTACTGCCGTAACATTTAAATCAGCAAAAAGTGGCGGCACTCTACAAAGCTTTGTCCGTCCTGCACATAAACGGATAACCGTTGCAATGGAACTGATTTTCATTATCATCAGTATTTGCACCTCGTTGTTTTTTCAGCCGTTTCAAGGAGCGGCAGCGGTAATTGCTGCGTTTCTGGTGCTGGTGTGGCATCGCCATACAGCGTATCGTGACTTCGGCGGCATAACAGGTGACTTATGCGGGTGGTTTTTGCAAATGAGCGAGATTTTTATGCTTGCGGCAGTAGTTTTTACAGAAAGGACGGCAGCATTATGGTAATGATAACAGGAGGAGCATATCAGGGAAAAACTTCCTATGCTGTGCAGAATTTCAATATTTCTGAAGATGACATAACAGACGGAAAGATATGTGCTCCTGAAACCATTATGACGGCTCGGTGTATCAAGAATTATCATGAACTTGTCAAGCGGCTCGGCACAGAAAGTATCAGCTTTACGCAAGAGCTTTGCCTCCGCAACAGAGAGGCTGTGATCATAATTGACGAGATCGGGTGCGGAATTGTTCCAATAGAAAAAAGTGAGCGTGTGTGGCGCGAAAATGTCGGACGCTGCGGCTGTATCATTGTATCAAATTCGGAGACCGTTGTGCGCATGGTTTGCGGTATACCGTTGATCATCAAAGGAGAAAAAATATGAAAATAATGTTTTTGCGTCATGGTTTGACCAATGGAAATCTCGAAAAACGTTATATCGGTACTACTGACGAGCCTCTGTGTAACTGTGGCATAATGCAACTGAAAGACAAGCGCTTTCCTCATTCTGACGTTCTTATAAGCAGTTCGGCTTTGCGCTGTATTCAGACCGCGGAGACGCTTTTTCCCGCACAAGAAATCATTATTGAAAAAGATTTTCGCGAATGTGACTTCGGAGACTTTGAGGGCAAGAACTATATGGAACTTTCCAATGATACTTACTATCAGAAATGGATAGACAGCGGCGGAAATCTGCCGTTTCCTAATGGAGAATCTCCTGCTGATTTCCGCAAGCGGTGCATAAGTGTATTTGAAAGAACTATCAGCAAATATAAATTTTCCTCCTCGGCAGCTTTTATCGTCCACGGAGGGACGATAATGGCAATACTCGAAAAATATGCTGTTCCGCAAAAAAGCTATTTTGACTGGCATTGTGAAAACGGTCACGGTTATATCTGTGAATGGGACGGCTCGGAACTTTACAATACAGAGGTATTATGAAACACTTGCTACCAATATTGCCGATAATACTCGGATTTCTGCTTGATTGCGTTATCGGAGACCCGTACAATATACCACATCCTATCAGGTATATCGGCAGGCTTATCAGCACACTTGAGAATATTGTCCGTAAACGCATGAAAAATCTTCGCTTGGGAGGAGCATTGCTTGCACTGACCGTTGTGATAATTTCAACCGCCGTACCGCTTGCGGTGCTGCTTGTATGCTATCGCGTTCACCTGATTCTTGGTGTCGCTGTGGAAGCGATACTCTGCTGCTATATGCTCGCCGCCAAGTGTCTCTGCAATGAAAGCATGAAAGTGTGCCATACGGCAGAAAAAGGAGACACCGAAGCTGCACGCAAGGCGGTGTCCATGATAGTTGGACGCGATACAGAAGTGCTTGACCGAGATGGAATAATCCGAGCGGCAGTTGAAACAGTTGCAGAAAACACTTCAGATGGTGTAACAGCTCCGCTTTTTTATATGGGGATAGGAGGTGCTGTCGGAGCGTTTTTCTATAAGTCTGTTAATACCATGGACTCAATGATCGGATACAAAGACGGAAAATATGCTGATATAGGCAGATTTGCGGCAAAGCTTGATGATGTGCTGAATTACATACCGTCAAGGCTGACAGCCCTTCTAATGATAGCGTCTGCACCTATTTTCGGACTTGACGGACGCAATGCATATCGTATATGGAAGCGTGACAGGAGAAACCACGCAAGTCCGAATTCAGCGCAGACAGAATCAGCCTGTGCCGGAGCATTGCATTTACGTCTTGCAGGGGACGCGTGGTACTTTGGAAAGCTTCATAAAAAGCAATATATAGGCAATGACGACAGAGCGATTGAAGCCGATGATATACGCCTTGCCAACAAGCTTATGTACGGAGCGTCGGCGCTTATGCTGATAATATCAGCTATTGCAAGATTCTTTATTTTTGGAGGGTTCATATGACACAACAGCATGGGGGAAACATTTTCGGGTATGAGAATATTCTTGACTTTTCAGCGAATATCAATCCTCTCGGAACACCTGACAGCGTGAAAAGAGCCATAATAGACTCGGTTGACAGCATTTATAATTACCCTGATCCGTACTGCACAGAACTCTGTCAAAAGATAGCTGAACGTGAGAAAACGAATGAAGAAAATATAGTATGCGGAAATGGTGCGGACGACCTTATTTTTCGCATTGTTCACGCCTTTGCTCCGAAAAAAGCATTGATATTTGTTCCGTCATTCAGTGAATACAATGCCGCACTTTCGGAAGTAAACTGCGAAATATGTGAGCAAGTCCTTACGGAAGATAATTCATTTCAGATCACAGAAAGCATGATCGGACAGCTCAACAGTACATTTGATATATGCTTTGTGTGTACTCCGAATAATCCCACAGGGCAGTTAATTCAGCCCGAAATACTTAAAAAACTTGCTTTGAAATGTAAAAATAGTGGTATTTTGCTGATATGTGACGAGTGTTTTCTTGGATTCGCCAATGAATCCGAAAAATACAGCCTTAAAAATCATCTCAATGATAGCTGCATTGTTCTCAACGCCTTTACCAAACTGTATGCAATGCCGGGAATTCGCCTTGGTTACGCTGTTTGCGGCAGTACAAAAGCGGCTGAAAAGATACGGAACAGCGGTCAGTTCTGGAGTGTTTCTACGCTTGCTCAAGCGGCAGGTACAGCGGCTCTCAATGAAACGGGATACGTTTGCAGAACGAAAGAATATGTAACAATTGAACGACATTTCCTTATCGGCGAATTGGATTCTCTTGGACTTAAAGTTTTTGATTCTGCGGCGAACTTCCTGCTTTTTCACAGTGCCGCAGATCTTTTTGAAAGAATGCTCGCTGAGAACATTCTTATTCGTGACTGTGAAAATTTCAGAGGATTGTCTAAAGGTTTTTATCGTATCGCTGTAAGGACGCATGAGGAAAATGTACAGCTTATCATAGCGCTCGGGAGGTGCTTAAATGGCTAAAAACATAATGCTTCAAGGAACTATGTCCAATGTAGGAAAAAGCTTTCTTACGGCTGCTCTATGCAGGCTCCTGCGGCAGGACGGTTATTCGGTCGCACCCTTCAAATCACAGAATATGGCGCTGAATTCGTTCATTACTCCAGACGGATATGAAATAGGCAGAGCACAGGCTTTGCAGGCAGAAGCGGCAGGAATTGAGCCGTCAGCGCTCATGAATCCCATTCTGCTGAAACCCACAACAGATGTCGGCTCACAGGTGATAGTAAACGGCAGAGTGCGCGGAAATATGCGCGCGGCAGATTACTTTCGCCACAAAAAGGAGCTTATTCCTGATATAATGTCAGCTTATAACGCTCTTGCGAGCAAATACGACATAATCGTTATAGAGGGAGCAGGGAGTCCCGTAGAGCTTAATCTGAAAGCAGACGATATTGTAAATATGGGACTTGCCGAACTTGTGAAGTCGCCTGTCCTGCTTGTAGGAGATATCGACAGGGGAGGAGTCTTTGCACAGCTTATCGGAACATTGGAATTGCTTGAAAAAAGTGAGCGTGATAAGGTAAAAGGGCTTGTTTTGAATAAATTCCGTGGAGATATATCGCTTTTTCGCGACGGGATAGATATTCTCGAAAAGCGTTCACACAAGACCGTTGCAGGAGTAGTTCCATATATATCATGCGATATTGAGGACGAGGACAGCTTGTCTGAAAAACTTACCGTCAAGAATGCAGATGGTCTTATTGATATTGCTGTGATACGTCTGCCGAAAATTTCCAATTTTACTGATTTTGACGTTTTCAATCAGTATGAGGGAGTTTCATTGCGTTATGTCACAAGAGCGGACGAACTTGGTCAGCCTGACATGATAATTATTCCGGGAACAAAAAGCACTATTTCGGATATGAAGTGGATCGAAGAAAACGGCATTGCAGATATGATAAAAAGCTGCTTTAAAACAGATATCCCGATATTTGGTATCTGCGGCGGCTATCAGATAATGGGCAGAAAAATAACCGACCCGAGCGGAAGTGAATGCGGCGGTCAGGTTGACGGACTCGGGCTTCTTGATTGTTATACCGTATTCGGCGCTGATAAGCGTCAGACTCAGACAAGCGGAAGATTCAATAATGTTCAGGGATTTTTCTCATGCCTTTCGGGTTCGGAGTTTTACGGATATGAAGTGCATATGGGTATAACAGAAGATACCCAAGCCGAACTCACGACCTGCGGCGGAAGTTCAAACGGCAGTGCAGTCGGCTGTTACGTTCACGGAATATTTGACAGTGCTGATGTTTCAGGAAGGCTGATCAATGCTCTTTACAAGCGAAAAGGACTGACATATGGAGGCAATTCTGTTGACAGGCGGCAGTACAGACAGCGACAGCTTGACCTGATTGCTGATAATGCGAGAAAAAATCTCGATATGGAACTTATTTACCGTATCATCAAGGAGGGTGTATGAAATTAGAATATGTACTTCCCGCAGATATTGAAAGGCGGAGTTTTGAAATAATTGAAAGCGAGCTGAAAACCGAGATACCTGAAAATATAAAACCTGTGGTCATACGGGCAATACATACGACGGCGGATTTTGATTACGCAGAAAATCTCTATTTTTCGGATAATGTAATTGATACCGCATTAAAGGTTCTCGATATGGGCGCAGTAATTGTAACAGATACAAATATGGCGAAAGCGGGCATTAATAAGTCTGCACTTGCACGTCACGGCTGTGATTGTATGTGTTTCATGGCTGATGAGGATATTGCCGAAACTGCAAAACGAAACGGTACTACAAGAGCGGCGGCTTCTGTTGATAAAGCAGCAAAGCTTGGAAAGCCTGTTATATATGCGGCCGGAAATGCTCCCACAGCGCTTGTCCGCCTGTGCGACCACATCTCAGCAGGAGACTTTATACCCGAACTCGTTATCGGTGCGCCTGTTGGATTTGTAAACGTTGTTCAGTCAAAAGAAATGCTTATAGCGTCAGGAGTTCCATGTATTGTAGCAAGGGGAAGAAAAGGCGGAAGCAATGTTGCGGCAGCTATATGTAACGCTTTGCTGTATATGCTTGACAACAAAAAAGGTTTAAAAAAGTGAATCCGGATTGTTGCAAACGTATAAAATATGCGTAATGCTTGCATTTTATAAAATGTTCTGATATAATAGTCAAGGTTCATGAACAAAATTGAATATGGCAAACGGTGCCTCCTATGTCAGTTTACTGACAGGCAGGAGGGTAAAAGGGAAGCAGGTGAAGTTCCTGCACGATCTCGTCACTGTAATTGCGGAGCGATATACAAAAACATAGTCACTGAGCGATCGGGAAGGCTGTATGTCGTGATGATGCATAAGTCAGGAAACCTGCCGCTTTGTTGGTACATGACCGAGAGGTCAAGGTCACGAGGTATTGATCGTACTGATTCAGAGACTCTTAACAGGGTCTGTTTGCAATGCCTTCTGCTAAATGTAGAGGGTTTTTTTATTGCGGTCAAGCCTTTCTATGAAAGGAAGATCTTACATATGAAAAAGATAATGGCATTTATACTTGGATTAGCTTGTGTTACCGCTGCATTCTCATCATGCGGCAGCAATGATACATCCGACAGTTCTAAGGAATCAACTGCATCAACATCAGTAACTACAGAAGCAGTTACTGATGAGGAGACAACAACTGATGAGACAGCTACAGATCCCGCAGATTCAGAGGAAGAAGACGAAGAAAATTACGATACGGGTGATGCTTCACTTGATAATGTCCGCAATCAGGACGATATCGGCGAAAACGAGCTTCTTGTTTTAAGCTTTGGTACAAGCTATAATGACAGCCGTCGTCTTACTATCGGCGCTATAGAGGATCTGCTTGAAGAAACATTTCCCGACTACTCGGTACGCCGCGGATTTACAGCTAACATCGTAATTGACCATGTTCAGCGCCGTGACGGAATACTCATCGATGATCTCGACGCTTCACTCCAGAGAGCTGTTGACAACGGTGTAAAGAATCTTGTTGTACAGCCTACTCACCTTATGAAGGGCATTGAGTATGACGAGCTTTACACTAAGGTAGGAAATTACGCTGACGCATTTGAAAAAGTTGCATTCGGCGAACCGCTCCTCTCAAGCGATGATGACTTCAAGCGTGTTGAGCAGGCTATTGTTGACTGGACAAAGGACTACGATGACGGAAAAACTGCTATTTGCTTCATGGGACACGGTACTGAGCACGAGTCCAACAGCGTATACTCAAAGCTTCAGGATCTGCTGACAGAGGACGGATATACAAACTATTTCATAGGCACTGTTGAGGCAGAACCATCAGTTGATGACGTACTCGAAAAGGTCAAGGCAGGCGATTACGAGAGAGTTGTTCTCGAACCTCTTATGGTCGTAGCAGGAGACCATGCCAATAACGATATGGCAGGAGATGATCCGGATTCATGGAAGTCCGTATTCGAGGCTGAGGGCTATGATGTAGAGTGCCTTATCAGAGGTCTTGGCGAGAACGAGGAAATCAGAAAGATCTATGCTGAGCACGCTCAGAAGGCAATAGATTCAATCAAGTAATAATTGTATCGGGCAGTCACTACTGCCCGATTTTGATAATATAATAAATAAGAGGTAAGATATGAAAAGAAGTATTATTGCTTTATCGCTTTTTACTGCATTTGTGCTCGCGTCATGCGGTTCTGATAATGTATCATCCAAAAACAGTACTGTCAGCGATTCAGCCACAGTGAGCACATCGGCTGAGACTTCTGAACACGCAACAGCTCCTCAGAACGAGGGCGGATATGAGGGAATGACAGAAGTCGGAGCAGATGAACTTAAAGACGGTGATTATCATATCAGTGTTGATTCAAGTTCATCGATGTTCAAGATAGCCGACTGCATACTCCACGTCAATAATGGCAGCATGACAGCAGATATTATTATTGCAAGCAAATCCTACGATGCACTTTTCATGGGTACTGAGGAGGAAGCGCAAAACGCTGATAATACGATCAAGTATACCGAAAATGAGGACGGTCAGTCTGTGTTCACAGTGCCTGTTGAGGCTCTTGACAAGAAAACGGATTGTGCGGCATTAAGTGCAAAAAAGCAGGAATGGTATGGACGTACACTTGTTTTCCGTGCCGACTCTCTCCCTGATGAGGCATTTAACGAAAGCAGATATGAAACGGCCGGATCTATTGGTCTTGAGGACGGCGAGTATACGGTTGAAGTTACTCTCGACGGCGGTTCAGGCAGAGCTTCTATCGAGTCTCTGACACATATGACCGTTAAAGACGGAAAGCCTGTTGCCACGATAACATGGAGCAGCGATAAATACGATCAGATGGTTGTTGACGACGAAACATTTCTTCCGACAATAGCCGACGGACATTCGATATTTGATATTGATGTTATAGGTTTTGACTATAAAATGCCTGTCAAGGCAGAAACCACTGCGATGAGTGAGCCTTATATGATAGACTACACATTATACTTTGATTCTTCAACAATAGAGAAATGCGAATGAAACGGCTGATATCCTTTGCGGCAGCAGTAGGAATGCTCTTTATTACTGCCTGCGGAGAAAAGGAAAACAAAGCAGATATGTCCTTTATTGGCAGTATGGAGCTGAAATACGCAGAGCAATTCAGCGTTGACTACTGCGAAAACGGCTGTTCCGTTGTAACTATCGGCGACGACAGATTTCTGATAGTACCCGAAAATACAGACGTTCCTGAAGATACAGCAGGAATGACGGTTATCAGGCAGCCAATTGAGAATATTTATGTTGCGGCAACTTCTGCAATGGACTTATTTGACAGCATAGACAAGCTTGATGATGTAAAAATGACATCAACCAATTCCGGCAGTTGGAGTCTGCCTGCTATCCGTAGTGCAATTGATTCAGGAAATATTAACTATATCGGGAAATACAGTTCTCCCGACTATGAAACGCTTGTTTCGGAAAATTGCGGACTTGCAGTTGAATCGACCATGATATACCATACTCCCGAGGTCAAGGAGCAGTTGCAGCTTCTCGGTATTCCGGTGCTGGTGGAGCGTTCAAGCTATGAAACTCACCCGCTTGGACGAATGGAATGGGTGAAGCTCTATGGACTTCTTACTGGAGAAAGTGAAGCGGCTGAGGAACTGTTCAACGAAAAGACAAAAGCGTTTGATAAGATCTCCGTTACAGATATCGCTGAAGACGAGCGTAAAACGGCTGCTTTTTTCTATATAACTTCAAACGGCTATTTCAGCATACGAAAGCCGGGTGACTACGTCTCAAAGATGATAGAACTTGCCGGCGGACGCTACATCTTTACTGCTGACGATCTGAAAGTTGATGATAACGCATTGTCAACGATGAATATTCAGACCGAAACTTTCTATGATATAGCAAAGAATGCAGATATCCTGATCTACAACAGCACAATAGACGGTGAACTTGACAGCATAGATCAGCTTATCGGGAAGTGTGGTGTGCTTGCTGACTTTAAAGCGGTCAAGGAAGGAAATGTGTGGTGTACCGGTCAGAATATGTTTCAACAGACGACAGGCGCGGCAGATATGATCTGCGACCTTAATGCTGTTTTTACAGATACCGCAGACAGCAGTGATCTTACTTATCTTCATAAGCTTGACTGAGGTGGAGTAATGAGTAAAAAAAGAATTGTCCGTTGGACTATTTGTTTTGCAGTAATTACAGCGCTAACTGTTGTTTTTTTCATTCTCGAACTTGTCAGCGGCAGTACCAAACTGACGGCAGGTGACGTATTTCGGGCACTTACAAACAGCAGTAACAGTTCTGCACACACAATAGTGACGGATATACGACTGCCGCGAGCGATTGCGGCCGCACTCCTCGGCGGAGCACTTTCTGTATCAGGCTTCCTGTTGCAGAGCTTTTTCAATAATCCTATTGCAGGGCCGTATGTCCTCGGCATATCATCAGGTGCAAAACTAACGGTTGCACTTTCCATGATGTTCACTATGCAGAACGGAATACTTCTTAATTCCGCGGCAATGGTCGGAGCAGCATTTATCGGTTCACTTCTCTCCATGGGAGCGATCCTGCTGCTTTCTGGCAAGGTCAGGAACATGGCACAGCTTATTATTGCAGGCGTGATGATAGGGTACATATGCTCGGCTGTTACAGAGCTTGCCGTAACTTTTGCTGACGATGCAAATATAGTAAATCTTCACAACTGGTCAATGGGCAGTTTTTCGGGAATAAGCATGGATAATGTCAAGGTCATTGCAGTTATAGTTTTTGCAGCAACAGCGGTATCATTTCTGCTATCCAAACCCATGAGCGCCTATCAGCTTGGGGAGAGTTATGCCATGAATATGGGCGTGAACCTGAAACTGTTCAGATTTGCGCTTATACTTCTGTCAAGTATTCTGTCTGCCTGTGTTACGGCATTTGCAGGTCCTGTATCTTTTGTGGGAATAGCAGTCCCGCACCTTATAAAGAACATTTATGGCACAACCAGACCTATAATTATCATACCTGCATCATTCATCGGCGGAGCTTTATTCTGTCTCATATGCGACCTTATCGCGCGAATGCTCTTTGCCCCTGTAGAACTGAGCATAAGCACTATCACGGCTGTATTCGGTGCTCCTATAGTCATTGCTGCAATGCTCAGCCGTCATAGCAGGAGAGAGGTGTACTAATGGGGAATATAGTTCTTACTGCTGAGGGATTATCTGTAGGGTACGGAAAAAAGATAGTAGTTGACGGACTTGATATTGAAGTTTGCAAGGGCGAGATCCTCACTATCATAGGCCCTAACGGAGCAGGTAAGTCAACTGTACTGAAAAGTATTGCTTCACAGCTTCCGCTTATTTCCGGAACGGTAAATATAAACGGTTTTCCAGTAACTTCCATGAGTCTGAATGAGATCGCAAGATCATTATCTGTGTGCTTTACTGACAGAATAACAACAGAAAAAATGACTTGCGAGGACGTTGTATCAACGGGTCGCTATCCGTATACGGGAAAACTTGGTATTTTATCAGAAAATGACCGAAAAATTGTTCGTGAAGCAATGGCTCTGACGGGCACATCATCACTTGCAGATACAGATATTCGCTGTATAAGTGACGGTCAGCGTCAGACAATAATGCTTGCGAGGGCTATAGCACAACAGCCGCAGGTTTTGATACTTGATGAACCCACTTCTTTTCTCGATATAAACAATAAACTTCGGCTTCTGAACATATTGAAAGACCTTGTAAGGAACAGAAATATTGCCGTTATTCAGACGTTGCATGAACTCGATCTTGCACAGCGTTTCTCCGACAAGATACTTTGTATCAGAAATAATAAAGCGGACAGGATAGGAACTCCCGAGGAAATATTCAGCGGAGATTACATCAGTAATCTTTATGGTATTACAAGCGGTACTTTTGAACCGATGTTTGGGACTGTAGAGGCTCTCAGAATAAAGGGAAAGCCGCAGGTTTTCGTCATTGGCGGCGGCGGAAGCGGAATTCCTGTCTATCGGAGCTTACAGCGTCAAGGGATACCTTTCGCCGCCGGTATTATACACGAGAATGACGTGGAGTATCAGGTCGCAAAAAGCCTTGCATCTGAACTTGTCGTGGAAAAAGCTTTCGAGCCTATAAGTTCCGATAGTATATCAAGAGCGTTCGTTGTAATGAAATATTGTGCCAAGGTCATATGCTGTATCAAGCATTTCGGGACGATGAATATTGGAAATAAAAGATTGTTGGAGCTGTTTGAAGAAAAAGAATCGTGATAACTTTTGACAAAGTCCTATATTAAGGTAGATCAGATCGTACCTAAAAATAAAGAGTTGCGCAAAAAGATACTGAACTGGCTCTTATGTGTGTGAATTGTCTTACTTAAAGTCAATTAGGGAGTGTTGACACTAAGCCTAACAAAGCATCTTTTCGGCAAAATTTCACGCATCCTGCGTTAAAAAGTCTTGACAGGCGACAGCCTGCCTGCGACTTTTTGCCTTGTCTACGTAAAATTTATGCTCGAAAATCTGCATATTATCTTGTATCAACACTCCCTAATCCGTAGCACACTGAGTTTTTCTGTACATATTCGGTGTTATGCCCATGATCTGCTTGAATTGATGCATGAAATGTTTATCATCATCGTAACCGCAACGTGTTGCTATAGCTGAAATGTTCATTTTTGTTGTGATAAGGAGATACTTTGCAAGAAAAATCCGAGCGGAAATCACGTCCTGATGAAAACTTGTTCCGAAAATATTCTTGTAAGTTATTCGAAACCGACCGTAGCTAAGGCAGAAATCACAGCAAATTTTCTGAGCATCCCAATCTTTCTCGGGTTTAATGTAAATTTTGTTTCTTAACTCTGTGAAACTGCCATAGTATCTTTGTGATTTGCCGCATGAGAGCATATTGATCTTTTTATTCAGCTCTTTTTTGATTTTCATGGAAGTGTCTTTGAAATTGAAGTTACTGATAATATCACGCGAACTGCAAATTGCAAATGAGTCAAGTGCGTATTTCCCGTGTTGCAGCATGGAATGAAGTATAATTGTTTTTATTTTGTCTGTCAGCAAAATCTCATGCTCCTCAGAGTATGGACCAACTGTAGCAAAAGCGTAAAGATCGTCACTTAGCTTGGCACAAAATTCTTTTTTCCCATAAGATATTTTCTGAAGACCTTCAGAAATATCGATGTCGATTTCAAGACGTGTTTTTGCGCCTTTGAAGATACTTTTTTCAGTCAGTACAGAGGGTTTAACCATAATGATAATTACCGAATCCTTAGGTTCTGAGACTTCGGCTGCAAGCTTTAACTCGTGTATCAGTCCATATTCATTATAAAGCCCTGTTACGGAATCATGAAGTGCGGAAAGTTCCCTACAGGCAAGAAGCGTATTGATATCATTTTTCATGCGTAGCATTTCAAGTGCATTTGACGCGGTTTTCAGCCAATCTCTGAAAATCGTGTCATAACAGTCAGGGTGATCATATTGAAGAATGAAATACCCCAGTGTACGGCCTGCAAAGAAAACAGGACAGAAATACAAGGCGCTTCCTTTTTCTGTATCTATCATTGAATTCGGATACAGCTCATTTTTACAGAAAACATTTTCCGATTCGTTGCTTTTTGAATTTTCGGGACTCATGACCCTGTAACATACCATATCCTCCGTTTCACATTCATCGGAAGATAATTTCTCAGTCTGATAGCTGTACCAGCTTTCTTTAAGGCACAGGTAGACTCCTGCAACATCACGAATTAGGTATACAAATTCCTGCAGCGTATAAATATAGTCCTTAATCGAATTGCAAAGTGTAAGCTGTTGTTCAAAATTTCCTGTTAAATTAAGCTGAGCATAGTACTGTTCACGGCGTACTGTGCTCAATTCATTTAGAATCTGACGTTCATCACTGCCACAAGAACAACTGTTGCCTGATACAAGGAATCCTTTAGTTGATACAGGTGTATATTCTGAATTTTTCATCAAACTCCATAATCGGTTTACTGCACTTGCACCAACTGCATAACGATTTCTTTGGAATGTAGTAAGGATCGGGGTATGATAAAAACGCTCTCCCACATATTCATACCCTATAACTGTAATATCTTGTGGTATGGAAATCCCGTTATGGATCAGCATATCGCACAGACCGTAAGCCATATAGTCATTGCAGCAAACTACAGCTTGTGGAAATTTTCTTTTTCCGCTTATGTATTCCTTTGCCAAAGTCCCGCCTGAATCCATCCAGAAATCGCCGAAAATCACTCTGTTTTCATCAAATGGAATACCGTGTGAGATCAGAGATTTTTTATATCCGTTTATACGCTCCAATGAACTTTGATTATCAGCAGGGCCTGCAAGGAGGTCGATTTCAGTAAATTTATGAAGTTCAACAAGATGATCTGTAACGATTTCCAAGTCTGTTTCAACGTCATTATTTATACATGGAAAATCGGGGAGCATTGTACCTGTTACAACAACAGGTATGTCGCCACGTTTGATTATCTTATTATATATGGTCTGCTGGAGCGATTCGTTCAGAATTGACTCTGCGGTTAATATAAGGCCATCGAGTTTGAAGGAAGATATCAGGTCATAAATTTTATTTTCTTCATTGATGTCAGCGTAATATTCAGAGGAATTATAAATATTTGAAAAAATTGCAGTGTCCGCTCCAAGTTTCTGAGCCTGACTTATTGCTCCGTTCAGCAGTTGCCGCTGCTCACTTTTACACGCACTGGCGGTAATAATTCCTATAAGAGGTTGCTTTGCGTTTATGTTCTATCACTCCCTGTTATTTTTCTTAGATTATATCACATATTAATGATTTTTTCAATAGAAAAAGTTCATTTTATACACCTAATATGCAAATAATACATTGAATTGGTGAAATTAATAGTTTATAATAAACATATAATAATATGTTTCTGAAATATTAACAGGAGGTATTGAAAATGTATCTGAGAAAAGTAGCAGCAGGTTTTACGGCAACCGCTCTTATGTTGTCAACGGCATTATTTTTTCCGACTGATAATATATCAGCGGCAAGCGAATGCGTGATCGACACGTCGATCGAGTATCAGACAATCCGTGGTTTCGGTGGAATGAACCACCCTGAGTGGACTGGAAAAGATCTGACTGAATCGCAAAGGCAGACTGCATTCGGAAATGGTGATGACGAACTTGGACTGACGGTACTGCGCATATTTGTAAATCCTGACAGCAATCAGTGGAACAAGGCGCTTCCAACAGCACAGTTTGCCACAAAAATGGGAGCTACCGTTTTTGCGTCACCTTGGGAACCACCGTCAAATCTTACCGAATCAGGTGGAAGCAACGGAAAGCTGCACCTGCCTAAGTCAAATTATGCCGCTTATGCCAAGCATCTCAATGATTTTGGTACATACATGAAGAATAACAATGTTGATCTTTATTCAATTTCAGTTCAGAATGAGCCTGATTATGCTTCGGAATGGACGTACTGGTCAACGGATGAAACAACAGATTTCATTGCAAATTATGGTGATAAAATAACGAGTACAAGGCTTATGTCCCCCGAATCCTTTCAGTATGCTCCGCTGACAGCCTCATGGGTAAAGGATGGCGGAAAGAAATTCTATCAGAAAATAATGGCAAATCCCAAGGCAATGGCAAATTGTGATGTATTCGGAACACATATGTATGGAACACAGAGAGCGTGGATGGACTATCCTGAACTCGAAAATTCGGGGAAGGAAATATGGATGACCGAAGTATACGTTCCTAATAGTGATGCGGATTCTGCTAACAAATATCCCGAAGCAATTCAGGTTTCTGAAAATATTCATAATGCCATGGTCGTAGGCAACATGAGTGCTTATACATGGTGGTATATTCGCAGAAGCTATGGCCTTATGACTGAGGACGGTAAAATCAGTAAGCGCGGTTATTGCATGGCACAGTATTCCAAGTATGTACGTCCCGGAGATGTGCGTATCGAGGCAACGGAACAGCCTGAGGACGGGGTTTATGTGTCCGCTTATAAGGGTGATGATGATCAGGTGACAATTGTGGCGATCAACAGCGGTTCCGAGAGTTATTCACAGCAGTTCTCCGTAAACACTGATTCACAGATCGCAAGTATTGACCGTTATAGAACATCAAGCACTGAAAACATTGCTAAGACCGAGAATTTATCATATACTGACAACAGTTTCTGGGCACAGCTTCCGGCAGAGAGCGTTTCAACATTTGTTGTCACATTGTCAGAAAAGGCAATTGAGCCCAATGAATACGGCTGGTATTTCAACGACGGATTTGAAGGTGATACCTGTTCGTGGGAAGCAAGAGGTTCTTCAAGTATCATTACAAGCGGCAGAACTAATTATGCGGGCAGTGAAGCACTCCTTGTTCAGAACAGAACTGCGGCATGGAACGGTACATATAAAACGCTCGATACAAGAGCGTTTAAGCCTGGCAGTGAATATAGTTTCAGCGTAAACGTTACCTATTTTGACGGTGACATGACAGATAAATTTTACCTGAAGCTTCAATATACAGATGCCAATGGAGATACGCGATATGATACAATTGCTGAGGGTAGTTGCATAAAGGGTGAATGGGTGCAGCTTGCCAACAAAAACTATCTGATTCCCGCAGGAGCTTCTGATTTACAGATATATGTTGAAACATCTGAAACAAAGAATAACTTTTATATTGATGAAGCAATCGGCGCTGTAGGCGGCACGACTATCATTGGAGCAGGCGGCTCCAAGAACATAATTCTCGGAGATGTGAACTTTGACGGAGTTATAAACTCACTTGATCTTGCAGCAGCACGAAAGGGATGTACAGAAGGCTTTGGCAGCACAGCAGCTAAGCTTGCGGCAGATGTTGATCAGAGCGGCGTAACAGACAGCACCGATCTTCAACTGATACAGGATTTTCTGCTTGCAAAGATCACGAAATTCCCTGTAAACAAACAGGATACTCCTGCAAAAGGGGAAGTGGATACAGCATCATATATGGAAAATGTAAGAAATAATATATCTGAATATGCATTATCAGGCATTACAGAGGAACATTCAGGCGTAGAATACGGTACACTTACAAAATATCAGTATTATTCTACAACAAGAGAGCGAATGACCAATGTAAATGTTCTTCTTCCGCCCGGATATAATGAGAACGAGAAATATCCGGTATTATACGCAATGCATGGGTATTGGGAAACAGAGGATTCTCTTGCTGCTATGAGCAGTGCAAGAACCATGCTCGGAAACCTTATTGCCCAAGGTGAAGCTAAAAAAATGATAGTTGTATTTCCTTACATCTATACCAGCAAGACTCAGGAAGCCTGCAGTGGTCTCAATCTCGAAAACTCATTGAATTATGACAATTTCATTAATGATCTTGTAACAGATCTAATGCCTTACATTGAAAAGAATTTCTCTGTTAAAACAGGTCGTGAAAATACTGCTATAACGGGATTCTCTATGGGAGGACGTGAATCGCTGTTTATCGGTCTTACACGATCGGATCTCTTTGCTTATGTAGGCGCTGCTTGTCCTGCTCCCGGTTTAACTCCCGGAACTGATTTGAGTATGCATCCCGGACAGCTTCAGGAAAATCAGTTGAAGCCAGCGCATAACAGTCCATATCTTCTTATGATTACTGGAGGTGGACAGGACGGAACAGTAGGAAGTCAGCCATCAGCATATCATAATATTCTTACAAGTAACGGAGTTGACCATGTTTGGCATTATGTCACAACAGGAGGTCATGATTCCTCAAGCGTTCAGCCTCATTTTTATAATTATCTTAGATATATCTTTAAGGCTGACGCACAATAAGTACCTTTGAAAACTTCATTTTTTGTGCATTTTACATTGAAAACCGCTCTGTAATTTAATGCAGAGCGGTTTGTCTTTTCTTCGGAGTAATCATGTCAATGATGTCAAACGTAAAGTAACCGCCAACCACACCCTAACGTTGATTCGGCACTAAAAAAGCGATAAAATAG
>UQEM01000019.1 GCA_900540005.1 uncultured Ruminococcus sp. | reverse complement strand
GAGATGACGTCGAGTCTCGTGGGCTCGGAGATGTGTATAAGAGACAGATATTAAAAAGGACGCTTTAAGCGTCCTTTTTGTTATTACTCTAATCCTGCAAGGCTGAAAAATGAATTGCGCATCTCGGCAAGCGAGGTTCTGCTGCCGTCGAGTTCGTTGCCTGCAACTTCTCCCGAATACACGCCGTTACGGAAAACGTAGTAGCTGTCCGCACCGTCCGAAACGAGATCAACCTTCAGGTCGTCTGTGTCTGCAAAGTGGTAAACTATCGTGAGGATCGGGTCGGTAAGTTCGGGCTTTGCGTCCATGTCAAGCGAAGTGAGCTGGAGCGTATTGAAAGAGCTGAAAAAGTTCTGGAATGCCGTATAGATTGATGAATCGCTGAAGTCAACGGTATTTCCGTTTATCTGACAGGTGCTTTCCTGCATATTGACCGTGCAGGTGTCGGTATTTCCGCCGAATGTAAGCTCAAAGCCGCTTATGTTGTAGAGTTCAGCCGACTGAATATTCTGAACGATGTAATCATAAGCCGTATTGTCGATGAAACTAAGGTCTGCCGTGTAGTAAAGCTCGACCTGATTGTCGTCCTCTATGAGCACATAGGAATAGGTCGGGTTGTCATCGAAGAGGCTTACGAGGAATTTTCTCTCCGTGCCGTCAGTTCCCTTTACGACTACTTCTGCATCGGGGGCGTCAAAACCGTACTTTGAGAGGTCTTGCAGATCCTCGTCAAGCAGCTCCTCTGCCTCAATACTCGTTATGTTGTTGATGATAGGGGTTACTGCTGTCTGGTCGAATACGATCTGCGAGTATTCCTGCGGAAGCGACCATGTCTGTGCGTCCGCGTCAAAGGTAAGTTCGCAGGTAGTCTCGCCGTTTTTGATAACACTTAACTGACTGATAGTGTAGGGATCATAGGGGAGCAGTTCCTTGTTTTTTAGCAGGAGACGGCTTGATTTGAATGCACTGCTGTACATTGAATCCACAGCGTAAATAGTGTTCCTGTCATCGACCATGACATAGTAGAAGTCATTTGTAGGACTGATATCACCCACATAAATAGTGTGAGTAGTGTCGCCCGAGTAAAGTGTTACCGACTGGGGATCGTCCAGACCGTAGAGAGCCTTTGCCTCATCGGTAGCTTCGCCGTAGTTAGTCTCAGCGGTGAGTGTTGCGCTGTAGTTGCACACATACTGGAGGTAAAGCTGGTCGAGGGGGAAGTCGTTGCGGTTTGTAAGCGACCACTTTTTGGTCTCCTCGTTGTATTCTGCGGTGTAGAGTCCGTCCTCGCACTGAAAATCGACCTTGGTTATCGAATCCGGATCAATTTCTACGAGCTTGTTGTCCTCGATGATCTGTGAGGAAGCCTTGTCCTCTTTGTCCTTTTTATTTTTCACGGCGAGAAAAGCTCCCACCGAAGCACCCGCCGCGACTAAAAGCACGGCGAATGCGATGATTGGTTTTTTCATTATGCGTGTCTCCTCTTGAGCCATACAAGAATGCCGACAACGATGAGGGCGATCGGAATGAGAATGATCGCTATCATTGCGGTCTGTGCGGAAGCTGCATTGTCAAAATGCATCGAGTCGTAGGAATTGAGCTTGCTGCCTATACCTGCGGATATATCGCTGTCATAGAGCCATGTATTCGAGAATGTGAGAAGCATCTGCGTTCCGTTTACGGAAGGAGCGATCGCGTCAATGTCGATAATGTCAGTTGAACCCATGACCACGAGTTTCGCGCCGTTTGACTTGTTGTACGAATAATAGCCGAAATCAAGCTGGATTCCGCTGAGCTTGTCGCTGGCTTCTGCTTCGGTTATATCGTCTCCGCCCATAGGCATGCTTACAGTCGTGTAAGTTCCGTCAGAATTCTGTATGTTTCTTACGAGCGGGCCGACCTCAACGAAGTCTGCGTTTGCAAATGAAGTCTCGGGAATTTCGGAAAAGCTTCTGGAGTTTGTTATACCTGCGCTGTACTCGCCCTTTTCTATGAGGTAGTTGATATCGGAGGTGAGGTTTTCGGAGTAATCCTCGGTAGCCTCCGGATATTCAACGCGGAAGAACGAGTCGCTCTGCATATCGTCTCTGTCGCGGAGCTGATTGGAGGCGTTTGTTTCGGTTACGACGTTATAGTCCATGATAATGCCGAAATCCGTGAGGATCGACTCGATATTGGTAAAACGTCCCTCGGTATCACATGGAGCGATGAGCATTGAGAGCGCGCCGCCGCTGCTGAGGTAGTCGTTGAGGAGCGTGAGCTCGTTGTCGGTTATGTCCTCCTGCGGGCCTGCAAGGTAGATTATCTTGGCATTGTCCGGGATCGAATCAGCCTTTGTGAGGTCGAGTTCCTTAACGTCATAGTTGTTGGTCTTGAGCTGGTTTGCGTATACGGAGTAGCTGTCGTCTATGGACTTTTCACCGTGTCCTGTGAGGAAGTAAACTGTCGGGAGCGAGCCGCTTGTGCAAGTCTCGATAGCAGCTACGATAAGCTCCTCGCCTGCGTACTCAAGAACTCCGTCAGACTTCTGGAATATCTTGTTGTGGTCTATCTTCTTGATCACGTCGCCGCACTTTACAAAGATATCACCTGCGGAAATTCCGAGGATATCATTGGGGTCAAGCTGCTTTGCAAGAGCGGGATTCTCATCGGGTTCAAAGCAGGTGAGCGTGATGTTGTCGCGCTCGTCAAGCTGTGTGAGCGTGTGGTAGAGTGAGAGATACTCGGGAGCGTCCTGAAAATACTTCAGAAGCGAGAGGTAATAGATCTCTATCTGCTTGTCGGAAGTCTCGTCAAGGAGCTGAACTGTCTTTTTGTTGAGCGTATAGCGTCCCGAAGGAGTCATGTCGAAAACCTTGTCATAGTAGTTGAAGATAATGTTCACGGGAACGAATACAACAAGGACGAGGATCGCGATAACTGCGGCAGCAACGCCCGAAAGATTGAATTTTTTCTTTTTCATTGCGATCACCCCCTGTTCCAGCGTTTTTTCTCGATCGAGATGTATGTCCATGCAAGGAGAACTATGGTAGCCGTTGCGAAGAATACAAGGTCTGAAAGACGAATAAAGCCCTGTGAGAAGTAAGCGAATCTCGGCTGTGCCGCGAATGCGTAGATAACAGACTGGAGTTTCGGGAACTGTGAGATGAATGCTGTGTTTGAGAAGTCGTCAAGGAAAAGTACAACGAACATGAAAAGCTCACCGATGATGGCGGCAATGATCGAGTTTTCGGTGAATGACGATACGAGCATTCCGAGCGAGATGTACATTACGCCCCAGCAGAAGATGCCGATATAGGCGCAAATAAGCTGGCTTACGATGACTTCGCCGTTGATAGCTGTAATGATGGGAAACAGAGCTGTTCCGGCGAGCATGAATATGTAGACAGTGACGTTTGCGAAAAACTTTGCGAGAACTATCTTGGCGACGCTCACGGGCGAGGTCATAAGCAGCACTTCTGTGCCGAATTTGCGCTCGTCCGAAAAAGTTCTCATGGTGAGGATAGGAAGCAGGAATATAAAGTAGAACAGCACATCATAGAAAACCTCGGTGAACGAGAACATGAGAGTGTTGGAACTTTCAAGCCCTGCAATGGCATTTGCGAAAATATACGAAAACAGGAGCATGAACAAAGCGGCTATCGTATACGCGAACGGCGTATAGAAAAATGATTGCAGCTCCTTTTTATAAATAGGAAACATCGTCAGTTATCCTCCTTTTTGCCGTTATCTTTTTCGTCAGTATCAGCGGAGCTGACATCAGCAGCTTTCATTTCGTCAAGAAGCTCCTTCAAGCCCTTTTTCTGAGCAGGACGGTTTATAAGCTCGATAAACACGTTTTCGAGATTCGGCTTGTCCGCGTATATCTCAAGAATGTTCACGTTAGCCTTTAAAAGCTCGGACATAAGCGAGGAGCGAACTTCGTCAGCGTCGCCCTCGGTCGTAACCGTGAACGAGTAGATGTCGCTGCCCTCCTCGTCGATGTCAGTGAGTTCGTTTACGCCTTCCGTAAGCTCGATAATTGATGCCGCTTTGGTTTTTGAACCCTTGACCTTGATGTGGATCGTGAGCGATGAACTGAACGAACTTTCAAGGTGCTCAATGGTGTCGATGGCGCGTATGTCACCCTTGTTGATAATGACAACTCTGTCGCAGACTGCACTTACTTCGGAGAGAATGTGCGAGCTGAAAATTACGGAATGCTCCTTTTTGAGGTCTTTGATAATGTTTCTTACTTCAATGACCTGATTCGGGTCAAGTCCTACCGTAGGCTCGTCCAGAATGAGAAATTTCGGGTTGCCGAGCAGAGCCTGAGCGAATCCGACACGCTGCTTGTAACCTTTGGAAAGGTTGCGTATCAGCTTATTCTCAACGTCCTTTATCTTGAGCAGTTTTGAAACGCGTTCGATCTCGTCTTTGCGGTCTCTTGAGGGGATCTGCTTGAGTCCGGCGCAGAAACCGAGGTATTCCTTTACCTTCATATCGGGGTAAACGGGCGGGATCTCCGGAAGATAGCCGATATTCTTCTTAGCGGCGATAGGGTCTTTTGTGATGTCGCTGCCATAGATGGTGACAGTTCCGTCGGACATCGGAAGATAGCCGGAAATCATGTTCATGGTTGTGGATTTTCCGGCGCCGTTCGGTCCGAGAAATCCGAGTATCTCATTGTCATTTATTGTAAAGCTGATCCCGTTTACAGCGCGGTTAGTGCCGTAGTACTTGGTCAGATTTTCTATTGTGATCATGAGCTTCTCCTTCCTGTATGTTATAATATAGTATAGCGCAATAACAAATACGCTAATATTATCTCAAAATTTTGTTAATACAAAGTGGACACAATATTAATAAAATGTTAATTTGAGTGGCGGCGAAATCCCCGCAAACGCACTTCTGTATAAATAATACGGCTAAAGTGTGTGGGTTTTGTGAAGAATTATGGGAAACGCGATGAATCTTTCAAATATAATGTAAAAATATATTATCAGTTAATATTAAGTTTGAATATAGACTTGAACCGCAGATTTTACGGTAGACAATATGTACAAAAAAGGCAAAGCTGTTGTGTGCATTGCACCGAAAATCATTTTCAGCTTTCCCGAAAGCCGTTCAAACTGTTGACATTGGATAAAATAAGGAATATAATTATCTTGAAAATAGCTTGAGAATTCTGTGCAGTCTGCGTGAAAGACTCACGGTTGTACGAAGTATTTTCGTATATATCTCCGTCGTTTACGAGGGGATAATTCATATCTTTATAAACCAAAATCTATTATTATTGAGAGGGGTAAAGCAAATGATAAGCAAAAAGAACAAGGCTCTCGTAGCCGGCATTCTCTCAGCAGCTATGTCTGCTACTGCTGTTCTTCCTGCAATGGCGTCTGCACAGACATCACCTTCAGGCAACAGCTATGCTTCAGCGAATGACGCTAACGATTCTTATGCAACCATGTTCTCGTCACTTTATGATGACGTAATCACAAACGGTGAGGCAAACGGATACCTCGCAAAGAACAACAACGGTTCAGGCTCTTTCGGTATTCCTTATCACTCAGTTGAAGAACTCTGTGTTGAGGCTCCTGACTACGGTCATGAGACAACTTCCGAGGCTATGTCCTACATGGTATGGATGACATCTATGCACGATGTTCTCGTTCAGCAGAACAGGATCAGCGGCAGCACA
Source organism: uncultured Ruminococcus sp. (assembly GCA_900540005.1). Lineage (GTDB taxonomy): Bacteria > Bacillota > Clostridia > Oscillospirales > Ruminococcaceae > Ruminococcus > Ruminococcus hominiciens. The sequence continues at coordinate 18,845 of UQEM01000019.1, read as the reverse complement.
GGTGACCTCCAGAAGGGCTGGAAAACACTCGAGGCTATGATTCCTGGTTGGTCTAAGAACGCATACGGCAGCAACACAAAGTACAACACACTCTGGAACCAGTCAAGACTTAAGGCTGATACAACCGAGGAAGGCGATTTCCCTGAGTCTTATCCTACAAAGTCTTACGCAAACCAGGGCGGTGGCGATGCTCTCAATCCGCTTTATGATGCATATAAGACTGCTTATGGCAGCGATAACGGCTACTACCTTATGAACTGGCTCGCAGACGTTGATGACTGGTATGGTTTCGGCGGCGGCAGCGGCAAGTTCGTTTTCATCAATACATTCCAGAGAGGTACTCAGGAGTCTTGCTTTGAAACAGTTCCTCAGCCTTGTCTTGAAGAACTCAAGTATGGTATGACAGGTTCATCAGGCGATAACGGTAACGGTATCAAGGCTATCTTCAATGGCTATAATGCTGTTCCTGCACAGTACTCTTTCACAAACGCTCCTGACGCAGAGGATCGTGCTGTTCAGGCTGTATATTTTGCAAATCTTTACGGTGTTAACACAGGAGAGCTTTCTGCTCTTGCTGGTAAGATGGGTGACCAGTGCCGTAACGATATGTTCGATAAGTACTACAAGAAGATCGCTGTAGATACAAAGATCACAGATTCTTCAGCAGGTATGGATTCCAAACATTATCTCATGTCCTGGTATACTTCATGGGGCGGCGCTCTTACAGCTTCTTACGGTGACTATCAGTGGGCTTGGCAGATCGGCTGCTCACACTCACATCAGTTCTATCAGAATCCTCTCGCAGCTTACGCACTTCTTACTGATTCCGCAATCAATGCCGGCATGAAGGCTGACAATGCTCAGGCTACAAAGGACTACACAGAATCTCTCAAGAGACAGGTTGAAATGTACCTCTGGCTCCAGTCTGTTGACGGACCTATCGCTGGTGGTTGTACAAACTCCTATAACGGACGTTATGAGGCTTATCCTTCAAATCTTCCTACATTCTACGACATGGTATATGTTGCTCACCCTGTATACTCTGACCCCGGTTCCAACCACTGGATCGGTAACCAGGTATGGTCTGTACAGCGCCTTGCTGAGCTTTATTACTACATCAAGACAAACGGTGACCAGAGTGGCGTAAAGCCCGGCGGACTCTCACTTGAGGACGCTCTCGATGCTATCCTCAGCAGATGGGTCACATGGTTCGAGGAGAATACTCACTTTGACTGGACTGATCCCTCAGGCAACGATTATGCATACTGCATTCCTTCAAGCCTTGACTGGGGTGAAGATGATGATTCTACTGACCCGAACTGTGTTCCTGATACATGGACCGGCACATATAATCCTAACGGCAACCAGAAGCTTAAGGCTACTATCACGGCTTATGGTCAGGCTGACGTTGGTTGTATTTCTTCACTCTGTAACTCACTCATTTACTACGCTGCTGCTAAGGGCGTTGATGCTTCTGCTGCTACAACAGATGATAACACAACTGTTGAGGCTAAGGGTCTCCGTCTTGCTAACAAGCTCCTGAGTGCTCAGTGGGATCTCGGTCGTGATGAGATCGGTATCGCTTTCACAGATACTAACGGAAGCCTCAAGCGTGTATTCGAGCAGGAAGTTTACATCCCGGACTACTACAATGGTACAATGCCTGATGGTTCTAAGCTTGCTCCCGGTGCAACATTCTCGTCTATCCGTGAAAGCTACAACAACGTTGACGCTTATAAGGAAGCTAAGGCTTACTATGAGGGCAATGGTACAGATAACAACGGCGATGGTGTTGTTGATATCAACGACTACCAGTTCAAGCTCCACAGATTCTGGCACGTTGGTGACGCTCTCATGTCTTATGGTACAATGGCACTTCTCTATCCTGATGTAAAGCCTGACTTTGATAACGATGAGCCTAGTGATATCCTTTGGGGCGATGCTAACTGCGATGGCAAGGTTGACCTTTCTGATGCTGTAATGATTCTCCAGTCAATTTCTAACCCCGACAAGTACGGTGTTAACGGATCAAGCGAAAGTCATATCACTGCACAGGGCGTTCTCAATGGTGACGTTTATGCAAACGGCACAGGTCTTACACCTCAGGACGCACTTTCTATCCAGAAGTACGTTGCTGAGCTTATCACAAAGCTTCCTGAGTCCTATCAGTAATTGATATTTAGTGCAACAACGATATAAAAAAGCGATGCTTCGGCATCGCTTTTTTGCTTTTTATATGATGATTTTACAATTGAAACACTTGCATTTCGCACGCCGCTGTGATATAATAATATAATAGCATAGTTATGCGAAAATATTAATTCAGAGAGAAGGCGATATGGTGCTGAGAAGTATGACAGGCTATGGCAGAGCTCAGAAAATTATTAACGGACGCGATATTCTCGTTGAGGTTCGCTCTGTAAATCATAGATATTATGAGTATTCTTCAAGGATCCCCCGTGCTTACAGCTACATCGACGAAAAACTCAAAGCACTTCTCAAAAGTGCTATTTCAAGGGGTAAAGCAGAGGTCTCTGTCACTATAAATAATATCGAGGGCAAGGACACGGTGATCGCTGTCAACAAGGATGTTGCGGAAGGGTATGTAAATGCTCTGCGCTCGCTAAATCAGCAAATGGGTGCTGACGGCGAATGTTGGCTTGAGGACGATATAAAGCTTTCAAAGCTTCTGAAAATGCCCGACATTTTCACGATCCAGAAAGCTCCCGATGATGAGGAACAGGTCTGGGCTGATGTTGCCGAGGTCGCTTCCGAAGCGATCGCTAAATTTGTTGATATGCGCACGACCGAAGGCGAAAGACTTTTTGCGGACGTGAATTCAAAGGCTGATCTGATCCTTGAAATGGTCGGCAAGGTCGAGGAACTCTCGCCGCAGACGGTTGAAAATTACCGCAGCCGCCTCTACAAGAAACTCAGTGAAGTTCTTGAGAGCAAGAATATTGACGAGCAGAGGATACTCACCGAGGCTGCGATCTTCTCCGAGAAGATCGCTGTTGACGAGGAAACGGTCCGCTTGAGAAGTCACATTGCACAGCTCAAGGAAATGCTGGTCAATGAGGAGGCTATCGGCAGAAAGCTTGATTTTATCGTTCAGGAGATGAACCGCGAGGTCAACACTATCGGTTCAAAGGCTCAGGATCTCAATATCACGAAAATCGTTGTTGATATGAAGGCTGAGATTGAGAAGATACGCGAGCAGATCCAGAATATTGAATAGCAGGTGAGATATGAAGCTTGTTAATATCGGCTATGGAAACATGGTTTCTGCCGAGAGGATCATAACAATTGTGAGTTCGGAGTCCGCGCCCATAAAGAGACTGATCCAGGAGGCGCGCGATGACGGTCGTGCTATTGACGCGACTTACGGACGAAAAACAAGAGCCGTGATAATCATGGACAGCGGTCATATTATCCTGTCCTCACTGATTACCGAAACTCTTGCTGCAAGGATCAACGGCATGGGAGGTTCAGATGACGATGAATAAAGGCAGACTCATAGTTTTTTCCGCACCGTCGGGCTGCGGAAAGGGAACTATGCTGGCGGAGATACTCAAGAATGAAAAGTTCCGCTGCTCAGTTTCTGCAACGACGCGCTCGCCGCGTGAAGGCGAGATTGACGGAGTGAACTATCACTTCCTTACAAGAGAGGACTTTGAGAGCCGCATTAACGCGGAGCAGTTCCTCGAACACGCAGAATACTGCGGAAATTACTACGGAACTCTGATGAGCGAGGTGGATTCATACCTTGACAAGGGAATAAATGTTATTCTGGAAATTGAGGTTCAGGGAGCTATGAAGATCAGGGAGAAGCGTCCCGAGGCTCTCTTTGTGTTTATCGCTCCGCCATCGGTTGCAGAGCTTACAAGGCGGCTTAAAAAGCGCGGCACTGAGACTGACGAGGTTATCGCCGAGAGAGTTTCACAGGCTGCAGGCGAGATCGCCGCTGCAGAAAAATACGATTATATAATAGTAAACGATGCCCTTGAGGACGCAGTCAGCGACTTTTTTGCGGTTATCCGCGCTGAAGAGCTTAAATCCGAAAATATGGGCGAAATTTTAAATGAGGTGTTAAAGAATGCTTAGACCAGCCGTAAATCAGATCATCACAAAAAATGAAAGCTGCTACTCTCTCGTTATCGCTGTTGCAAAGCGCGCAAGAGAGATAACACAGGAGCTTTACGACAACGACATGACTATTGAGGAAAAGCCCGTTAAGACAGCAGTTGAAGAACTTGCCAGCGGAAAGTACAAGATAGTCAGCACTCAGAAAAATACAGCCGAATAATGTCTCTCGTTGCGCAGATCGCCGTCAGCGGAACAGCGTATTCATTTGATATGCTGTTCAGCTACGCAGTTCCCGAGCAGTTTGCGGGGAGAATTGCCTGCGGCTGCCGCGTGCTTGTTCCGTTCGGCAGGGCGAATAAGCGTCGGATAGGCGTTGTTATGGAGCTTTCCGAGGAGACGTCTCCAAAACTGAAAAATCTCGTTTCCCTTGTGGATGAAGAACCGGTAGTCTCAGACGAACTGCTCCGACTTGCGGTTTATCTCAGAGAGCAGACTTTCTGCACATATTTTGATGCGGTGAAGGCTATGCTTCCGCCAGGTATGAGCGTTAAAGTCAGGGAGAATTTTCGCATTGGCAAAAACAGCGATATTTTGGGAGTTTCCGAAGATGCTGCAAATCTTTTCAAGGTTCTCGGCACTGCGAAAGACTGCAATGAATTGAGTGGATACGTTGACGATTTTATCAGCCAAAACGGCAGAAAACTCGTTGACGAGCTGCTTGATGCAGGACTGCTTGTTTCCGACAACGTTTTTCGACCGACTGTAGGAGATGCTTCGGCGAAAATGCTGCGTCTTACGGATAAATTTCTCACCGTTCCCGATGTTTTTGAGCTTACTCCAAAGCAGAAAAAGGTCGCGGAATTCCTTTGTGAAAACGGCAGCGTTACGCCCAAAGAGGCGGCTTATATGTGCGGAGTCACTTCGGCGGTAATAAAGCGGCTTATCGTAAACGGTGCGGCTGAGGAGTACGAAGTTGAGGTCATGCGCAATGTCGAGGACGGAGCGCTGAAAAGCTGCGACCCCGATGATATTGTGCTCTCGCAGGAACAGCAGAACGCGCACGACAAGATCTTAGCACAGCTTTTTGAGCGTAAACCTGCGGCATTTCTGCTGCACGGCGTTACGGGAAGCGGCAAAACTTCGGTCTTTGAAAAGCTTATCTGGGACACGGTAAGGCTCGGACGTTCGGCAATAATGCTTATCCCCGAGATAGGACTCACTCCGCAGGTGCTTGACAGATTCAGGTCGCTTTTCGGCGAAAGAGTTGCGGTCATTCACAGCGGTCTGTCGCTCGGGCAGAGATATGACGAATATAAAAGAATAAAACGAGGGGACGCGGATATTGTTATCGGCACGAGAAGTGCAGTTTTCGCGCCTCTTTCAAATATCGGACTTATCATTATCGATGAGGAGGGCGAGCGGACTTACAAGTCCGAAAGTTCGCCGAGATATTACACTCATGATGTTGCGAAACACAGGTGCGCCGAGCATAGCGCGGTGCTGCTGCTTGCTTCTGCAACGCCGTCCGTTGAGAGCTACTACCTCGCCGAAAAGGGAGTGTATCGGCTGCTCGAAATGAAAAAACGCTACAGCAGCACTCCGCTGCCCGAGGTAAGCATTGTTGATATGAACATTGAGCGCGGTGACGGCAACAAGACGGAATTCAGCCGGAAACTGGCGGACGAGATAAATCTCAACCTCAAAAACGGTGAACAGACGATCTTACTGCTTAACAGACGCGGCTATCACACGATAATAAGCTGCTGCGACTGCTATCAGCCTGTTTATTGCCCGAATTGTTCAGTTCCGCTGACATATCACAAGAAAAACGGCAAGCTGATGTGTCATTACTGCGGTTACGCGAGCGAACCGGTAAAGGTTTGCCCGAACTGTGGCTCTGAGCGGCTGAAAAGCATGGGCTTTGGTACGCAGAGACTTGAGGAGGAACTTGCAGTTTATTTCCCTTCCGCGAGGATATTGCGAATGGACGCGGATACTGCCTTTTCCCGATATTCCTACGAAAACAGCTTTAACGCCTTTCGCCGCGGAGAGTACGACATCATGGTCGGAACGCAGATGATCGGCAAGGGACTCGATTTCCCGAACGTCACGCTCGTGGGAGTACTCTCGGTTGACAAGGCTCTGTACGCGGGCGATTTCCGAAGCTATGAGCGGACTTTTTCCCTGATAACACAGGTCGTCGGCCGCGGCGGCAGAGGCAGAAATCCGGGACGCGCGGTGCTCCAGACGTTCATGCCCGACCATTACGTCATGAATCTTGCGGCTCAGCAGGATTACAAAAGATTTTACGATGAGGAAATTGCCATAAGGCGCGCGATGATTTTTCCGCCGCTGTGCGATATGTGCATTTTCTGCTTTTCGGGAGTTTCCGAGTCGGCGGTAAGTCTTGCGGCGGACGCGGTTCTTGCTCTGATGGGCAGCAAACTAAGAGAGCTTTCGCCAAAAACTCCCGTGCGCGTACTTGGCCCTGTAAGAGGGGCATACGGGCGAATAAACGGCAAATTCCGCTACAGAATAATAATGAAATGCAAGAACAATGCTGAGATACGCGGACTGATAAGCTCGGTTCTCGTGGATTCAGCCAAGATAAAAGAAATGAAGAACATAACGCTCTACGCCGATATGAACGGCGATGCGGGAGTGTGAGAAGATTGAAAGGATATGATTAAATGGCACTCAGAAAGATTCTGACAGATAAGGACGAAATGCTTCACAAGGTTTGCAAGCCTGTTGACAAATTCGACGAGAAGCTCGCGCTCCTGCTTGACGATATGCATGAGACTCTTGACAAGGCGCAGGGACTCGGACTTGCAGCTCCGCAGATAGGAATTTGCAGGCGGATTTTCATCATGCACCTTGATGACGGAATTGTTGAGGCGATAAACCCCGAAGTTACGCACAAGGAGGGCAAGCAGAGGGTTGTTGAGGGCTGCCTTTCGTGCCCGAATCTCTGGGGATATGTCACAAGACCCATGAAGTGCCACCTCAAGGCGCAGGACAGACATGGAAACTGGTTTGAGCGCGACTTTACCGAGCTTGGAGCACAGTGCACCTGTCACGAAAACGACCACCTTGACGGTCACGTTTTCACAGAAATCGTTGAGGAATTCTTTGTCCCCGAGGAGGAATGACAATGAAAATAGTTTTTATGGGAACTCCCGATTTCGCCGTTCCATGCCTGAAATGGCTTGCTGAGAGCGGTCATGAGATCGCGGCGGTTTTCACTCAGCCCGACAAACCGAAGGGACGCGGCTATAAGCTTATCCCGACTCCGGTCAAGGCGGCGGCGCAGGAGTATGACATTCCTGTTTATCAGCCGACTTCGCTCCGAAAGGGCGATGAGGCAGCGGAGGCTTACGAGATCTTGAAGAATATTGCTCCGGAGCTTATCGTTGTAACGGCTTACGGACAGATCCTTCCAAAGACGATCCTTGATCTGCCAAAATACGGCTGTGTGAATATCCACGCTTCGATCCTGCCGAAGTACAGGGGAGCAGCTCCGATAAACTGGGTGCTTCTCAACGGCGAGGCTGAGACGGGCGTTACCTCTCAGCAAATGGGCGAGGGACTCGATACCGGAGATATACTCATTATCCACAAAACTAAAATTGGCGAAAATGAGACATATTCCGAGCTTTATGAGAGACTTTCCGTAATGGGCGGCGATGTTCTTGCTGAGACGATATCAGCAATAGAGAACGGAACTCTTGCTCCCGAGAAGCAGGACGACTCGTTAAGCTGCTATTCGCCTATGATAACCAAGGACATGAGCGCGCTGGACTTCTCAAAGACAGCGGCTGAGATCCACAATACTATCCGAGGAGTTACGGGATTTACCACTCTCGGCGGAAAGAGACTAAAGGTGTTCAAGTCCGAGATTTCGGACAAAATTGCTCCCGATGCTGCAAACGGAGAGATAATTGACGAGAAAAATCTTACCGTGAAATGCGGCGACGGACACGCGGTAATTTTCCGCGAGGTTCAGCCGGAGGGCAAAAAACGCATGAAAACAGAGGACTTTTTAAGAGGAAACAAACTCGCAAAGGGCGATTTACTGGGATAAGGAGGTCACTATGACAGGTATCTATATTTTTCTTCTGATGCTTATTCTGCCGATCATCGCGCAGATAAATGTTACTTCAACTTTCAACAAGTACAGCAAGGTTCGCAGTTCAAGGGGACTTACAGCCGATCAGGTAGCAAGGCAGATCCTTGACAGCAACGGACTTTACAATGTTCGCATTGAGCGCGTTTCGGGAAAGCTTTCCGACCACTATGACCCGCGCGACAACGTTGTAAGGCTCTCTGATTCGACTTACGGAAACTCCTCTGTCGCAGCTATCGGAGTAGCGGCTCACGAGTGCGGACACGTCTGCCAGCACGCTGAAAACTACGGCCCTATCGTACTCAGGAGCAAACTCGTTCCGATCACGAATTTCTGCTCACGTTTCTGGTATTTCACATTTATTCTTGGTCTTGTTTTCAGTGAGCTTTCAATTGGCACACCTCTTGTTTACGCATCTATTATCATGTTTGCGGCGGTCATTGTTTTCCAGCTTGTAACGCTTCCGACAGAGTTTGACGCGAGCAGCCGTGCTCTTGCAACTCTTGAGAACAATAACCTTCTCGAAGCAAGCGAAGTTCCGCAGGCTAAGAAGGTGCTCACAGCAGCAGCTCTGACCTACGTTACGGGCCTTGTGGTATCACTTCTCCAGCTTCTCCGTCTCCTCTCGGCATCGAGAAGAAGATGAGCAGTGCAAGATATCTCGCCGCCGAACTTCTGTGCAAAACGTTCAGAAACGGCGGCTACTCCAATATTCAGCTTGGCAGCGCGCTCGGTTCTGCGGACATGGACGAGCGTGACAAGAAGTTCTGCACTGCGCTCTATTACGGAGTGATCGAGCGCAGAATAACGCTTGACTATGTTATTTCGGGACTTTCTTCGCGGCCTGTTGAAAAACTCGATGACGTTATACTCAATATTCTGAGAATCGGTCTGTATCAGCTCCTTTACATGGACGCTGTTCCCGATAATGCCGCTGTCAGCGAAAGTGTGGCGCTTGCAAAAAAGTTCCGCAAGACCAGTGCAGCGGGTATGGTGAATGCCGTGCTTAGGGGATTTATCCGCGGCGGCAAGACTATAAACTACCCGAAAGATGAAAAAAAAGCGGCTTCGGTGAAGTATTCCGTGCCGACAGAGCTTATTGAAAGTCTTACCGCTGATTACGGCAGCAAGCTTGCGATGAGTCACCTTGAGTATTCGCTGAAAACGCCGGAAACTTACCTGCGCATGAATCAGCTCAGGTGCAGCGAGGCGGAACTTTCAGCGGCTCTCGGTGATGTTTCACTTGTTAAAACCGCTCTTGCAGGCTGCTATACGGCAGACGGCGCAGTCACGGGAACTGAGGCGTTCAGAAAGGGATTTTTCCACGTTCAGGATATGTCCTCACAGCTTTGCTGCCATGCGCTTGCGCCGACTGAAAATGATACGGTTCTTGACATTTGCGCAGCTCCCGGTGGAAAAACCTTTACCATGGCGGAGCTTATGGGCGGAAAAGGCAGGATATGTGCCTTTGACCTGCACGAAAAGCGCGTGAAACTCATTCGCAGCGGTGCGCAGAGACTCGGTCTGGAAAACATTACTGCGGCAGTCGGAGATGCGACCAGACACGATCCGAAGCTTCCGCAGTTTACAAAGATACTCTGTGACGTGCCGTGTTCGGGATTCGGCGTAATTTCGCGTAAACCCGAGATAAAGTACAAGTCGCTGGCAGAATTTGAAAGACTGCCCGGGATCCAGTACAGTATCGCGGAAAATGCCCTCAGCTATCTTGCTCCCGGCGGTGAAATGGTCTACTCGACCTGCACTTTGCGCAAGGCGGAGAACGATGAGGTCGTGGAGAAATTACTCGCAGCTCACCCTGAGATCGAACCGGCAGAACTTCCCGAAATGTTCGGCAGAAAATTCGGTTCAATGGCAACACTTTTCCATGAGTACGGCTCGGGAGACGGATTCTTTATTGCAAAATTCAGAAAATCGGAATAAAGTGGTGATAGGTTGGAAAAAATTGACATAATGGGACTCAGTCTCAGCGAGCTTGAGGATGCTGTTGTCGGTATCGGCGAAAAGAAGTTCAGAGCAAAGCAGATCTTCCAATGGCTCCATGTAAAGAGAGCCTTTGATTTTGAAAAAATGACTGATATATCTGCCCAATTGCGGCAGGAACTTGAAAAAAATTTTTGTATAAATAGACTATTTATTCAGAAAAGGCTTGAATCCTCTATAGATAATACGGTAAAATACCTATATAGGCTCTCTGACGGCAATTTTGTTGAGACTGTCCTTATGGAATACAGCTACGGATACAGTGTTTGCGTGTCCACTCAGGTGGGCTGCAAAATGGGCTGTCGGTTTTGTGCCTCTGCGATCGCGGGATATGTGCGCGATCTGACTCCCTCTGAGATACTAATGCAGATCTACGAGGCTGAGCGCGACCGCGGAATACGGGTCTCGGGCGTTGTTCTCATGGGTATCGGCGAACCGCTCGACAACTTTGAGAATGTAAAGAAGTTTTTGCAGCTTATTTCGCACAAGGACGGCAATAATCTGAGTCTGAGGCACGTTTCGCTCTCGACCTGCGGGATCGTTCCGAAGATCTACGAGCTTGCGGACATGAAACTCCAGCTTACGCTCTCGGTATCGCTGCATTGCCCCGATGACAAGGGACGGTCGGAGATAATGCCTATAAACCGCGTTTACGATACATCAGCGCTGATAAAGGCGTGCAAATACTACATTCAAAAGACGGGACGGCGCATAACGTTTGAATATGCCGTTATTGATGATGTGAATTCCTCACCGAAGGACGCTGACAGGCTTGCTCAGCTACTGCGCGGGATAAACTGTCATGTTAACCTTATACCCGTCAATAAGGTCAAGGAAAGAAATTACCATACCTCGCGTCATGCAGCCGCGGCTTTTGCGCAGCAGCTTTCCAAGCGCGGGATAAACGCTACCGTGCGGAGAACTCTCGGAAGCGACATTGAGGCGGCTTGCGGACAGCTCAGGCGTGATGCGGACAGCCGCGAAAAGGAAAAGGGAGGTGCGGATTGATGAGATACCGTTTCGGAACGGATATCGGCTATAAGCGTGAGGAGAATCAGGACGCTGTAAGGTGCGAATATTTCGGGCACAACATTCTCGCCGTTGTTTGCGACGGTATGGGAGGGGAACGTGCCGGAAAAGAAGCGAGCGCGATAGCGATTGAAGAGGTATTTCAGCGATTTTCGGCGGATTACAAGGAGAGTCTGAGTGATGATGATATCCGCAGGCTTCTCATCTCGTCTGTCTCGGCGGCTAACTCAGTTATCTATACCCGCGCGAGAATGGACTTCAAGAATTTCGGCATGGGCACGACCTGCGTTGCGGCTTTCATCAACGACAAGACCGCATTCATCGCTAATGTTGGCGACAGCAGAGCCTACCTCATCACCGACAAGAAACTTTTGCAGATCACAACAGACCACAACGTTGCTTCGCTCCTGTACGAACAGGGCAAGATAACCGAGGAAGAGGTCGATACCCACCCTCAGCGGCATATGCTTATAAGAGCTGTTGGCGTGGAGAAAACTGTCCTTACAGACACGTTTTTGCTTGATTACGATGATAAAATCAGTCTGCTGCTGTGCTCCGACGGACTTTCGGGATATTGCAGCGACGATGAAATATATAACGTCATTCTTAATTCACCCTTTGATGACGTTGCAGACAAACTGATAGAATTAGCTCTGAGCAAGGGCGGCCGTGATAATGTTACTGTTGCGGTTATTTCTGACTGACTTAGGAGGATAGGAAATGGATAAGAACATTGGCAAGAAGCTCGATGGAAGATATGAGATAACCGAGCTTATTGGCGTTGGCGGTATGGCGGAGGTTTACAAGGGTATCGATGTTATCGACAACAAAACCGTTGCCATTAAGATATTAAAAAAGGAGTATGCAGAGAATGAGGAGTTCCTGCGCAGATTCCGCAATGAATCGAAGGCTGTAGCAGTTCTCTCGCACCCGAATATCGTTAAAATTTACGATATGGGATTCTCTGAGAAGATACAGTATATCGTTATGGAATACATTGACGGTATCACCCTCAAGGAGTATATCGAGGAGGAGCACGTTCTTACATGGAAGGATACGGTCCATTTCGTGATTCAGATCCTTCGCGCACTTCAGCACGCTCATGACAAGGGCATTGTTCACCGCGATATCAAGCCGCAGAACGTTATGATGTTCACAGACGGAACTATCAAGGTCATGGACTTCGGTATTGCCAAGTTCGCTCGCGAGGAGGGCAAGACTGCTACCGATCAGGCTATCGGAAGCGTTCACTATATCAGTCCCGAGCAGGCAAGCGGAAACGTTACCGATGCAAGAAGCGATATCTACTCGGTCGGCGCAATGATGTATGAGATGCTTACGGGCAGAAAGGCTTTCGACAGCGATAATCCGGTTGCGATCGCGGTAATGCATATGCATGACATTCCTGAGCGCCCGAGAGCGATCAACCCTGATATTCCGGACGGGATCGAGGAGATAGTTCTTCGCGCTATGGAGAAGGATCCCGATGACAGATATCAGACGACTGCTGATATGATAAAGGATATCGAGGCTTTCAAGGCGAATCCCGACATTACCTTCGGCTATTACACGGAGGAGGACAACAGCGGCGAGATAACTGGCGGAAATGAGGTCCAGTCCGAGTCTCAGGAGGAAGTGCAGAACGCTTATGCGGCTAAGATCCCTGCTTCCGTAGGTGTCGGAGCAGGTGCAGTTGCTCAGAGAGAGGGTGCAGCTCCTGCAAATTATGAGGACGATTATTACGATGATGACGATGACGAGGAGGAAGAACGTTCTTCGCTTGTAGTTCCCGTTCTCACGGCTGTAGTAGTCGTGGTTATCGTTGTCGCAGTTATCTTTGTAGCAATGCTTCTGAGCAATCTTCTTAAGGGAAGCGGTCAGAAGAACGACTTAACTATGCCTGATTTCTACGGCTGGGATTACCAGACTGCTGTAAGCCAGTACGGAAACAGCATCAAGTTTGAGGTGGAAGGCTCAGAGTATAACGAGGCTGACGAAAATTCTATCATCTGGCAGAGCATTGATCCGGGTACAGGCTTCAACAAGGGCGATGTCCTCAAGGTAACGATAAGCAAGGGCATGGAAACCGTTGACGTTCCCCATGTTGCGGGACTTAATCAGGAACTCGCCAAGGCGCAGCTTACGGAGCGAGGACTTGAATGCGATGTCATAAAGCAATCCGACCCTGAGATACAGCAGGGATATGTAATAAAATCTGAGCCGGAGGAGGGAACTTCCGTCCACAAGGGTCAGACGATAGTGCTCTACGTCAGCATGGGCGTAAATGCCGAGCAGGTAGTCGTTGAGGACTATACGGGCAAGAGTGTTGACGATGCAAGCACAATGGCTTCTTACAGAGGCCTCAAGGTTAAAACAGAGCCTAAGCCTTCTTACGAGAAGGAGGGAACGGTATTCGATCAGGAACCCAAGAAGGGCGAAAAGGTTGACGCAGGCACAGAGATCACGCTGTTCTTCAGTGACGGTACAACTCCTGACGGCGAGATACCGTACACAATTTCGTTCCCGTCAGATGCAAACGGACGCTTTGCACTCGACTTCATCATCAAGAATGAGGACGGCACAACAGACAGCCAGTCATCAGGCACGATCCTTGTTCCTGAGATGTTATCGCACACTCAGAGAATTTCCGGTACGGGCGAAAACGTAAGCGTTACGGTCGTTCTCTCGAATATCAACACAAATCAGAGAGCAAATATCGGAACTTACACATTTAACTTTGCGACAAACAGCATAGTTGTCCAGACCGAGGATATAAGAGGTGCATTTGAGGCAGTCGGCGGATTTGTTGTAGTTACCGAGCCTCCGACAGAACCTCCTACGGAAGCACCTACTGAGCCGGCAAACGACTATAATCCGGGCGTAAACGGCGAGTATGTAAACGGCAGTTGGGTATATTACAACGACATGGTAGGCTCGCAGGGAGACTGGTACAACGGCAAGTGGCAGTGGTACAATCCCGAAGTCAACGGCTACTGGGGCGACGACGGCAAGTGGTACTGGGGACAGCGACCCACTTACAGCGACGGGGGCATTCAGTAATGGGCGAGGTCAATACCCGCGGAATAATAACGAAATGCTTAGGGGGACTCTACACAGTAGAGTCCCCTGACGGCATATACGAGTGCAAGGCAAGGGGAGTTTTCCGCAGCAGGGGTATCAGTCCTTATGTCGGTGATACGGTGGAGCTTCGCGGCGGAGTTATCAGCGAGATAATAGAAAGAAAAAACTGCATTATAAGACCTCCGCTTGCAAATCTTGACAGATTGATATTTGTTGTTTCAACGTGCAGTCCCGTACCGAATTACCTGCTTCTCGATAAATTTATTGCGATAGCGGAGTACAAGGGAATAACGCCAGTGGTCGTGATAACGAAAACAGACCTCGGCGACAGCAGACCGATACACGAAATTTACGGCAGTATAGGGATAACGGTGCTTGAGGTGAATTATGACGATGAGAGCACTGTTGAATCGGTAAGGCAGCTCCTGAGCAGCGGCATCAGCGCGTTTACGGGAAATTCCGGCGCAGGAAAGTCAACTCTCTTGAATGCAGTTGACCCGTCGCTGAATATTCCTACGGCGGAAATAAGCCGAAAACTCGGACGCGGCAGACACACCACGCGCCACGCGGAGCTTTACAAGCTTGCGGACGGCGGCTATATAGCTGACACTCCGGGATTTTCGACATTTGAGACGAATCGCTACGATATTATCCGCAAGGAGGAACTTGCAGGTTGCTTTCGCGAATTCGAGCCGTATATCGGGGAGTGCCGCTTCAACGACTGCGCTCACGTTTGCGAGAAGGGCTGCGCGGTTATCGCCGCTGTAGGTGCAGGAGAAATCCACGAAAGCCGCCATGCGAGCTATTGTACCATGTACGAGGAGGCTCGGCAGTTGAAGGAGTGGGAGCTGAAGTGAAAGTTTGCAGTATATTTGCGGGCGGAGAACTTGGCAGAGTTTCCAAGCCGCAGAATGGTCTGGTGATATGCGCAGACAGCGGTTACGAGCACGCTGTAACTCTCGGGGTAAAGCCTGATATAATCGTCGGGGATTTCGATTCCTATGAGGGGGAACTTCCGAGCGGCGTTGAAATTCACCGGACTGTTCCCGAAAAGGACGACACGGACACTCTCATGGCTGTAAAAATCGCAATAGAGCGCGGCTGTGACCGAATATATCTTTATGGAGCGCTCGGCGGCACACGTTTTGACCATGCTTTTGCCAACTTGCAGACCATGCTCTATGCGCGTGAACATGGCGCGGAACTGATACTGCTCGGCAATGAGCGAATTTGCCTGCAAGGTACGGGAACTGCCGTATACCCGAGATCGGACGGGGATAACTATTTTTCTGTCTTTGCGATAACCGAGACCGTGAGGATAAGATCATTTCGCGGCGTGAAATATCCGCTTGAGGGCTACGAAATGCACCCCTCTTTCCCGATAGGGGTGAGCAACGAGATACTTGACGAGTTTGCTTTTCTCGAAATAGAGAGCGGGATCGCGCTTATAATACAATCATGAATCAATAACGTAACCAAAATCTCTCAGCTGAATATAATGAAGTATACAAAGGAGGGATACATATGAAGGTAGTTGTTATCAAAAGCCCGAAGTTTCTGTCGGGACTGCTCAGAGCGATCTTCCGTATAAAGAAGGAAGAGGAGTAAAAACTGTGCCGCACAAGCTGCGGCATTGCAGAAAGAAAACGGAGTCGCCGCACATTAAGTGCAGCAGCTCCGTTTTTTGTTGCGTGATCAGATACCGCAGTCCTCATAGTCCTTCCACTTTTCAAAGTAGAGCTTGTTGCTCCAGCTTCTGAACAGAATGTAGACTACTGACGCGATCGCCAGAAAGATAGCTCCCATAAGCGGGATAGACTCTCTGAGAAGTTTGCGCGGAGTTATATCCCCGCCCATATCGATAGATTTGTCGTTTTTTCTCTTACTCATTTTCAGCGGTCGAGCCGTTCATTTCAGCCATTAGCCTCGCAAGTTCGGCATCAACTTTAGCGTCCTTTTCGAGCTTGTCGAACGAGTCGTCAAGACTGCTGTCGTCGTCAGAACCTGCAATTTCGCTGAAAGCGTCAGCCTCGGCTTCCTTGCGCTCAACCTTTTCCTCCATTCTCTTAAAAGTTTCAAAAGAAGAGTTGCTGTCGAATCCTCCCGAATTCTTGGCGAGATTCTTCTTGGTATCAGCCATTTGCGAACGTGCGATAAGCATAGCCTGACGGCTCTTAGCCTCGTCAAGCTTTGTCTTGAGAACCTCGACCTGACTGCCGATAGCTTCGGTCTGAGCAGAAATGGATTCGTACATTTCCTTGAAGCTTGCTACGTCCTCGTCAGCCTTTACCTTCTTGGCAAGAGCCTGCTTTGCAAGCTCCTGATCGCCCTTAGCGAGCGCTGACTTAGCCTTTGATTCCCAGTTAGCAGAAATCTTCTGCGCCTCAAGATACTTCTTTTCTGCCAGTCTTTCACTTGCCTTAGCCTTGCCATAGTTCTGGGTAGCCTTGGTAAGTTCCGTCTGCATATCACTAATTACCTGCTTGACCATTTTTTCGGGATCTTCAGCCCTGTCGATAAGGTCGTTGACGTTTGCTTTAAGCAGGTCGCTTAATCTGCGGAATACACCCATTTCAAATCCTCCTGTTTCATGATGAATGGTTTGTTTGATAAGCACACCCCTGTGCTACAAGAATATTATAGGGTATTTCCAAAAAAATGTCAAGGAAAAAGCCCGATATTTCATCAAATCATCACAAAAGAGTTCATCTGAACCTCTTTGGAGCTCTAAAGATTATCATTTTCCTTGTCGATCTCGCTCAGATACTGCCCAAGTTCCTCAAGAGAAATTCCGCGCGAAGCAAAAGAGTCCTCCTCATTGACGCGCAGGAGTTTTTCGCGCAGGTCGAGCATTTTCTTTCTGCGCTCGTAAGCGGATGCGTTCATCACTATCATATCGGGTTCACCATCTTTTGTCAGACGCAGAGGTTCGGCGGTTATCTCGCACAGCTTGACAAAGAGGTCATAGTTTTCGCTGAAATCTTCACTTTTAATAGAAATCATTTTTATCATCTCCTATATTCTGACCGCTGAAAACAGCGGCGGAAAAGTTTTCTGTACCTCAGCTTTTATTTTCAAAACGAAATACACTTACATAAATTATAACATAAAAGCCGCAAAAATTAAATAGGCGATCTGCATTTTGTCGGGTTGCACAATGAAAAGCTTCGGAAATGTGCATAATAAATAAAAATGCGGACAGCCTAAGCCGTCCGCAAAAAATCAGTCATATTGTTTTTTAGGTTTTTTGTAGAATTCACCGAGAGCCTCGCTTGCCGAGAGCGTAACGAATACCGCTATCGTACACGCGAGAGATATGCCGTAGAGCGCTCCTACAAGTCCCATAGAGCCGTTGTGCTGCGATATCATGACAATGCCCGGGAATACCTGAATAATGCCTAAGATAAGGTAAAAGACCGAGGTGAGCGACTTCAGTCCGCCGATTCCCGTGATAAGCGTCAGCGAGAGAACTCCTGCGATGACTGAGATGTAGAGCGAGGAGTTTTCGAGTATCTTTGCAGCTCCTGAAAGACCGCTTTTGTAGGTCAGACCAAGCTGACCCGAGTACAGCAGATAGAAGGCCACGGCAGCGATAATGCCGATGACAGCAACGATGATAGAGATCCTGAATCCCTTCTTTGCAAGCTCTGCGCGGCGTTCTTCCTTTAATTCAAGCATCATGCGCAGACTTTCCTTGGAGTCCTTTTGTTCGGAAACAAGCTGTGATGAAACGGCTTTCTTTGCCGCCTCCTGCTTGGCTCTTTCGAGATCTTCGTCAACGAATTTTGGCTTGTAGACGGGCGTTTCGGGCGCATCGTCAAGTATCGGCGCGGAAATCGGAGTTTCCGGCTGTGCAGACTCTTCCTTTTTCGGCGGAGGTGTGTAGTTGTCCTCGTCAATTATGGGTGCGGAAACAGGAGGCGGAGGAGCAACTGCCCCGAGCTGACTGCGGCGCATTTCTATGATCTGCTTCTGCTTGTCGGCAGGAAGAGCCTCAAACCGCACTCTGAGGTCATCGGTAAGTCCCGAGATAATGTCCTCATCGGAAAGCACGAGCTGCTTGGGCGTTTCCTTTGGCTGATAGTCGTCGGGATCGTCAAGGATAGGAGCGGTTACGCCCTGTGGGCCGTCTTTCTTGGAGTGACCTGCTGTGTAGTTGTCATCATCGAGTACAGGCGCTGAAACTCCCTGAGGAGCGCCCTTTTTGGAATTATTCGGGACATACACGTCCATATCGTCCAGAACAGGTGCGGAAACACCCTGAGGCCCGTCTTTTTTCGAGGAAGGCTCAACGTAGTCTATATCATCGAGCACAGGCGCCGAAACTCCCTGAGGAGCGCCGTGGTGCTGTGCAGTCTCAGTGTAGTTTGTTTCTTCCGGCAAACCGTTGCCGAAAAGGTTTTCATCGTTCATTTATTTCACCTCATTCAAGAGAGTTTACAGCAACGCAGTAGTATGCGGTTGCAGGCGCGTGTAAGCGTCTTGACGCTAGGTCGTGTTGACACTAAGCCTAACAACGCAT